>DASRDY010000067.1:0-42798 GCA_035652355.1 Blastocatellia bacterium | reverse complement strand
AGTAACCACTCGCTGGTATGCAGCTTCGTCGTTTTCGCCTGCCAGAATTAATACCCTCGCATTTTCTGCGGCAGCCAGTAGTTCCGGTATGAGTTCTAACCCACACGAATCAACCAGATCCATATCTATCAATATCAGGTTTGGTTGTTCCTGCGCTGCAATAGCGAGCCCGTCTCGACGACTGCCGACTGCGCCTACCAGGGATAAGAACGATTGATTCTCCAGCAGAACCTGGAGGCCGGCTCGGACAGTCGCCAAAGGCTCTATTAGCAGGATGCGAACTGGACTCGCCGATTGTGGCTCTCTTCCAGTTATCAGGGGCGACTCCCGTTCGAAATTCAATCCAGAACTCGGCATATAGCTCTACCAATCAAAGTCCTTTTTAGAAATGTCGTTTCTTTCACATTCAAGATAAATTGAATATTGGATCAGATGACCGTCTTTGCGTGGGAACAACATCAACGATTGGAGAGTACCGTGACTTTAGTTTTTAGGCTGTTCAGTAGTGGACCGGGGGAATATATTTTGCCTTGTCCGATTAAGTTGACTTTGACGGCCGCGAGGTGTCAATGTAGGTATGTAAATGTCCGAGGCGAACCGAGATAAAACCTAATCAGTCCTATTTATTCTCTTCAATACCCATCAAATTGTTCAACTCGTACATAACCACGACTGATCCCGGCGTCGTTTAATATCTTTTGCATAGCGCCGACCATTTTAGGAGGACCGGCGATGTAATAGATAGGCGCGGCAACATGATCGAGATGCTTTTCCAGCATGACGTGGGTTATTGGACCTCTTTCCCCCTGCCAGGACGTGGTTGATTGCTCTGGCTGAGTCATCGTGGGAATGAATTTGAAGTTCCGATTGACCTTTTCGAGATCGCTTAGTTCCTCAAGGAAAGCAGCATCCTCTGGGCGGCGATTGGAATAGAATAGCGAAATATGGTGCGGAACTCTTTCACTGATCGTTTGCAGAATAATACTGCGGAATGGCGTGATACCGATGCCTCCAGCCAGCAATACTGTCGGCAATTCCGGATTATCGTGAAGCGTCAAACCTCCTGATGGTCCCTGAATATTCACCTTACTGCCGATCGGCATCGTTCCTAAAATCCGCTTAAAGGCAGTATCGCGCATCCGCGTAACTATCATGATATCCTTTTCGTATGGCGCGCTGGCGATGCTAAACGATCGCGTATTTCCTTCAGCATCAGTCTCTGCGGCTTCGATTTGCATGCAGTCTATGAATTGGCCTGCTCGAAAATGAAAGCCGGCCGGCTTCTGGAAATGAAATGCCATGGTTCCATGGGCAATCTCTTGACGAGACTCAAGCTTAACCGTATAAGTCGACATCTATTTCATCCCTCGAGATCTATCACCAAACAGCGTTTCAAATCACCAACACCCGACGGACTAAGCTTTACGGATTAGGGCCGGATGTTGGCCTGAGGAGAGAGTTTCAGCTTTTAGCGAAGCGATTCCAGATTGAGCACTACCGTCAAGACGGTCGTCTGGATGACATATCGTCCGCTGGTATAGCTGCCATATTGATGGCGGTTGTTGTAACCATCATCGTAACCGCGAGTGAAACCTTCACGGAAATAGTAGTTGTAGGTATCCTGGTCCACGTAATAACCGCTGTACCCGTAGTTCGCGTCCTGATAAGCATAAGAGTCCTGATAGCCGCCCGACCATCTGTCCTGCCGGTCTGCCTGTCCGGCGCTAAAGCCCTCGCTGTAGCCGCATTTCACAGCTCGCCGAAGCAGACTTGCGCCGTATTGATTTGTTTCGTAATAGGTTCCGCCGCGAGAGTAACGAAAGCTGTCGGCAGTATAGAAATATGGGCTATTGTTGTAATTGAAGTTATTCGGGTTATCGATGAATAACTGCTGTTGATGCAGCCGCGCTACGTATAACTGCTGGAAACGGAATTGGGCCATACGATTTTGTTGTCGTAGCTGTTGTTGTCGCTGGGTTGCAACGCGCTGCTGCTGATCCAAATGATCACGGTACTGGACGACGCGCTGTTTTTGCTGATCAATAAGCTGTTGTTGCTGGGGCTGCGGCCGGCGGTTTTGTTCCCGTTGAACTGTTTGCGACCTGATCGCGTTTTGTTGCTCTGTCGCCTGTTGCCGCCTGTCCGATTGTTTTGACTGATTCTGCTGCGCGTTCTGCGGCTGTTGCTGCGTTTGTTGCTTTGTGGACTGTTGCCGCCTGTCTTGTTGTTTTGGAGAATCCTGCTGTGTGTTCTGCGGTTGTTGCCGTTTGTCTTGTGGTTGCTGCTTAGGCGGACCTTGCCGTTTGTCCTGTGACGGCCGATTTGTCGGAGACCCCTGGTCCTTTTTCTGCTTTTCGCCTTCCTGTTTTTTTTGGTCCTGTTCTTGTTGCTGCCACGCGTAAGTAGGAACGTTTATTCCCACCAGCGATACGGCGCTGATTGCTGCAGCCAACGCGATACGTTTCAAAATATTATATTTCATTATAGGCCCCTCCTTTGGAGCCGTTCTTAAAATCCAATGGAACTTGCTTAACAATCCGTTCCTTTGTCACATGCGGACTCGCTTTTATTACACTTCCTTTCACCTTGCCCGGTTGTACTTAGTTGTACTTACAGGTGAGGAACTGAGCGAATCGCCGTCTCTTTCTTTGCCATCCGGGTAATCTTTTTCATTGCTGACTTCTTAACCTGGAAGAAGGTTGCCGTCCTCCCCGATCTGTGCGTCATCGACAAAATCGGCAGGGCCGGCGCAGAATCGTTCGATGCTCATTCTTTTGGGTTCGGGAAGGCAATAGTTGCAATATACGTCGGCTCGCTTCTCGACGCATTCACCGATCACCATGCTGCCTCATCGTTCAGTTGCAGGATTGGTCCATTTTGCCCATCTTCACATCTTAAAGACGCCGCAATGCCTAACGTCGTTTGCGGGATACGCTGCACCGTGTCTTGATTTAACAGCTTGGCGACTCTAGCTTCTATCTCGTACGGATCGGCGGGTTTGACTATGTAATCCTGCGCGCCCAAAGCATAGGCGAGTTGCTTGTCCGTTTCGTAAGCCAGGGCCGAATGGAACACGATGGGTACGGTTGAATTGAAAGCGCGCAATTGCCGGCACAGGTCGAAGCCGTTGCCGTCAGGCAGCAGTCCTTCGATAATGTATAAGTCGAACAATTCAGATTGGGCTAACTTATATGCTTCGGCGCAGGAACCGGAAGGTGTTACTTTGTAGCCACCCTTTTCCAAAAAAAATAACATCAAGTCTTGCGTGTCGGTGTGACTCTCGACAACCAGAATACGATTTTTGGGAGGTTGCATAACGAATTCCTTTTCCCTCACCCGCCCATTGATATGCGTCTGTAGTTGTCCGAGAAAGATGAACCTGAGCCGCAGGCTGATCGGCGAAAGAGAATCGGGGCCGAGAAAACTACGCGACACAAACTATGGTTGACATCGGCCTGCACCAGTAGATTCGACGCCTTAAGTTTCACCTTAGCGGCTGCGATAATTTGAATCCTATCGAATCAAATTATCGTCTTTGTGCACGAACCGAAGTCATCGGTTGGAGAGTACACTCGCCTTGGTTGTTCGGCTGTTCAGTACGGGACCTGGGGGCGCAAAATATATTTCGGCCGGCCTAATTAACTTGATTTTCAAGGACCGCGAGGCATCTATGGAGGTTCTGAAAGATTTTGTGGACTGTCCAAAAGTGAACTGCAATAAAACCTGATCCGTCCTATTTTAACCGACTTGGCAACTGAGTGTTTTTCAGGTCAACGGTTCCGAGGGTGTTTGTGTATGGTTGCCACAGGGCCTCTTGAACGGCCAGGAATTGAAGAGAATATGGACGCCAATATTTGTCAGGTAAGAGGTCCAGGTCCCCTTTGACTACAAGATATTCATGACGAAGCCCCCCGCGAAATGATTGTAGTCAATCATCCCAGGACGCCATGATAGCCAGGTCGCAATTGGCGGAGTCAGGGCGTGATTTTTATTGCAGCGCGCCCACCGAAAAGGTGGCCGGTGCCACGAGGTAAATAAGGAAAAAATTATGAAGAAACGCAATCTGATCGCTTCGCTTGCAGTGTTGTTAGCCATGTTCTTGTCGGTAGCTGTTTACGCCGGACAGCAAGATAACCGGAGAACAGATGATCGAAAAACTACTCATCATCGCTCCAATAAGCGACGCAATAATCGCAAACAAATTAGAAAACACCATCGCAGACATCACGGTAGAACCCACCGCGGTTAGACCATTTTGTTGGCAAAATCGGCTGGAACCGTTTACCGTGTTAACAGTGAGATAAAGGTAACATTTGCCTTTTCCAAGGCGGAGACGCCAGATGCGAGATGATTGTTTACCTGGTGGAGAGGTATAGGCGAAAACGTTATCCGAGCAAATTATACAAAGGAAATGTTTGAAACTGAGCTCGGGAAGCTAAACGCTACAGAGCGTGCCGTTGTTGAGAAATTCATCAGCCGCGCTAAAGTAACGCGCCATGTAGATAAGGAGTTCCGCGAACGACTAACGTTCGGCCAGCGCGTCGCCGATTATGTGGCCGCTACAATGGGCGGCTGGCGCTTCATTATTATCCAGAGCATTCTGCTGACATTTTGGCTCATCTTGAACGTTACGGCATTCATAAGACATTGGGATCCGTATCCGTTTATCCTGCTCAATCTGGCGCTCTCCTTTCAAGCCGCCTACGCTGCCCCTGTCATTATGATGAGCCAGAACCGACAGTCCGAAAAAGACCGGTTGCAAAGCACGAATGATTACGAGGTCAACATAAAGGCTGAGCTCGAGATCCTGGCACTGCACGAAAAGTTCGACGAATTGCGAGAGCGTCGGTGGGAGGACCTTGTAGAGATGCAACGTCGTCAGATCGAATTATTAGAACAGCTTCTCGTCAAATCAAATCCCGATTTTGCTCAACAGATTCCCGAGAGACAGATTCGCTGAAGATATGTACGGAACGAATGGCCAGAACATTGGTCTAGTCCATGACCCGATGCGCAGGGTTGTCCAATACTGAACTGTGAGAAAACGGGATTCGTTCTATGCTTGATCTCCGAATCATTAGTGTCCAAATTAGATTCGAGGCTAGAGATTTAATTACGAGTCGTCGCGGATTCAGTGACATGGTCAAAGAACTCCCCCAGACGATCAAGAGGCGGAACATGCATAGAATTTTGTTAATTCTTTTTGGACTTTCACTTTTTGCTGGTGCGGCAGTCGCACAGAACTACAGACCTGAGCCGGTCAGCGTATCAAAAAACGTCTTAAGGGCTTATGACCGCTTTCACGACCGAACGACGGTTATGCTCAAGGCTTTTCCTGTCGCGGCCTCTGTTGGCAAGCAACACTACTTGCTCTCAATGACTACCGGCTTTGCTTTCGACGGCAAGGTCCCATCAAAAAGGCCGGACTCGATATTGGTTTACTTTAGAGAAACGTCGTGGACTGCGATCAGCGCGACTGACTCACTCGAAGACCCGCGGCCAAGAGCAAAGGGAGAGAATTTATATCTAAACCGCCAGTCGGAAGTAATAGCTTTGGCCGATGGTGAGCGTATCAAATTACCGCATGGCGACGAAACTCTGGATTTCAACGGCGGGGACGAGTCCGGACAAGCGACTATCATTGTGATTCCTTTGGCTCTCTACAGGCGCATCGCCGCGGCAAAGAAACTGGAAATCCTGGTGGGCGACGTTGTGGTTGAGCCTTACATGAAGAAGACCAGAGATCGTCTCATTGAAATGGCTGCATATGCAGAGTCTATCCAGGGTGGTAAATAGGCGTGAAGTCTTCTTCCTTAATCGAATGTTTCTGAAGAGAAACGACAATATTAGAAGGTCTCGTATTGCCCCTATCAATATCTGACGTTGTCATAAAGAATAGGTTGCTCGCCGCGCTGCCGCGTAGAGACTATAACCGTTTGCGACCGCATTTGGAGACGGTCCTGCTACCGATTAATAAGATCCTTTACGAACCAAATGAAATAATTCGTTATGCCTATTTCTGCAATGATGCCGTGGTTTCCCTGGTTTCCATATTCACTGACCGAAGAAGCGTCGAGGTCGGACTGATCGGCAATGAGGGAATGGCTGGCATTCAGATAATTTTGGGCGGCGCCACACCTCGCACTCGTGCAGTAGTGCAAATCGCGGACGGCGCTGAAAGAATCACGGCGAAGGCTCTAAAAACGGAATTCGACCGCGGCGGCGCATTGCACGATATTCTTCTCCGATATGTTTTATCGCTGTTTACCCAGGTATCTCAGACCGCCGCGTGCAACCGGACACACCGATTAGAAGCTCGCCTGGCCAGATGGCTGCTGATGGTCCATGACCGCGTTGACTCGGACGAGTTTCGTCTAACACAAGAACTTATCTCGCAAATGCTTGGTACCACACGCCCCGAAGTTACCATTGCCGCTATTCTGCTTCAGCGCGATGGGCTGATTCGATACAGCAGAGGCAGGATGAGAATTATCGACCGTTCCGGGCTGGAATCGGCAGCCTGTGAATGTTATCTGATCGGCACGGCGTTCTAAATGTCTCGACTGTTCAGCAATACTGATACATTAATATTACATGAAATTATGTATGGCAGCGTACATAAACTGTTATACTGTCTGGTGGCTAGAGGTCGCGTCGCTTATTGAATCAAGCGATCCTACCCTATTTGCCATCCCTCAATCCCTATCGCCCAGTCCGCAAAGGACGATCCCGATTGACTGAAGACAAGTAGATTACGAATCATCGAGAACTCCCCACGATTAAGCGCAAGGCTTAAGGTCGGAGAAGAGTTTGCATCTGAATCTCCCAGGATGCTCTTGACGCATATGTCCGAGGCTGTCCTGTCGAAGATTCGTGTCGATCTCACCTTAACTGAGATGCCCAATAAGTTGGGAAGGGATATCTATGAGAATATTACTTTATAATCCGGACAACGGTGTAACCCGCAATTTTATGCCACATCTGTGGATGTTTTTCCTGCAAGCGGTCACTCCGGTCGGGCACGAGGTGGTGTTGATCGATGGAAACGCACAGCCGATGAATGAATCAGAGTTAGCGCAGTTTGTGAAGAAACAGAATATAGGTTTGGTCGGAATGGGCGCGATGACCAGAATGGTGGCAAAGGCCTATCGCATGGCCGACGCTGTTCGAGCCGTCGGAGTACCAGTAGTGATGGGCGGACCTCACGTTACAGAAGAGCCGGATGAAGCATTAGGCAAAAACGGAGGAGCGCGACATTGCGACGCAGTAGCGCTGGGCGAAGCCGACGAAACCTGGCCGAGAATTGTGGAAGATGCGGTGCGAGGCGAGCTCAAAGAGATATATGCTCCGGTTGACGAGACAGGAAAGGAACGAAAGCCAAGCCTTCAATCCTATCCGGCAATCCAGTGGGATAAGCTCGATCTAAAGCAATTTAATCTGGTTCCCAATCTTTTGCGGCCTCTCTTCAGGCACGTGGGGAAGGGTTACAACACTTTCAGTGTGATACCGATCGAATCAGGGCGCGGCTGTCCTTACGGGTGTGAGTTCTGTTCTGTTACGGGCTTTTTCGGCGATTCGATTCGCTTTCGCAGCAATCAGAGCGTAATAAATGAAATGCTCATGTTGAAAGCGCGAGCTCGCAAGGAAGGTGGAGAGTTTGCAGTCTTTTTCGTCGACGATAATTTCGCCATCAATATTAAAAGAACCAAATCCTTGCTGCGCGACATCATAGCGTCCGGAGCTCAATTACCGTGGGTTGCTCAGATCAGCGCCAATCTCCTTCGTGACGAAGAACTGGTCGACCTTATTGCAGACTCAGGCGGCAAATGGATATTCATCGGAATGGAATCCATCGATACAGAGAATCTTGCCGGCGTTAACAAAGGCTTTAATAAGCCGGATGAATACACGGCCGTACTTGACAGACTCGCAAAACGGAATGTCTATGCGATCACCTCGTTCATGTTTGGCATGGACAATGATACGCCCGGCGTGGCTGAACGCACATTGGGCCAGATTCAGAATTGGCCGCCGGGACTGCCTGTCTTCGGTTTAATTACGCCGCTGCCTGCGACACCACTTTATGCCAGATTGTTGAAAGAAGGACGGCTGACGCGTCCGAAACACTGGTTTGACTTTGCGCCGTTCGAGATGGCGCACACGCCATTAAAGATGGGAATCGTTCAAGCTCATAACGAGGTCAAACAAGCCTGGACCGCTTCCTACAGCCCCGAGCGAAATCGGGCAGCAATTGCGTCGATCAGCGACCAACCGATTCAATATAAGATCGGGCACCTTCTGGCGCGTTTTTTCTTTCGCGGTATTTACTTTCCACTTATGACCAAGCGCGACTGGCTCAATACCGTCATGCAGAATCGGAGACTGGTTTATCAGTTAACCCGAGAGGCATTCCGAGCGTGGCGTGATAGGAATTCCGATAGCAGGGACGGGACCTCCACTACAACCGCGATTCCCGCTGAAAATATTGCCGAATCTTCCCAACCGCACCTGTATTCGCTGGACAATCGAAGTAGACTAGAGTAAAGCGTTTGTTCGCGAATGTCGACGTTGATGGCCACTCCCCGAATAAGTTTGTCAAAGGCAATAAAGGAGAAATGAATGAAGGTCTTGCTGGTGAATCCGGAATACCCGACGACCTATTGGAGTTTCAGGTATGCGCTCTCTTTCGAAGGTAAGCGTTCCGCATTTCCTCCCCTGGCCTTGACGACCATCTCTTCCATGCTGCCTGCTTCCTGGGAGCGGAGACTGGTCGACTTAAACGTTCGCAAGCTCAAGCGGGCAGATATTGAATGGGCCGACATAGTGTTTGCCACGGCCATGCTGGTTCAAAAGGATTCACTTCTTGAGGTAGTTAAGCGCATTAAAGCGCAAGGGAAGCGCATCGTCGTCGGAGGGCCTTACATCAGCAGTGCCATTGACAGGATACCGGGCGTTGATCACATTTTCCTCGGTGAGGCTGAGACAACTCTTCCTCTTTTCATTGAAGACCTGGAGCGCGGCCAAGCCAAAGAGGTGTACGAAGCTGCCGAGCGTCCTTCACTTGCCGGTACGCCTATACCCGATTTTGGGCTGGTGGACCTCAAACGCTACAGCATGATGGGAGTGCAGTATTCGCGAGGCTGCCCATTTCAATGCGAATTTTGCGATATCATAGAAATCTACGGTCGTGTTCCGCGGACCAAAAGTCCAGAACAGATGCTTACCGAGCTCGATTCGCTATTAAGTGTGGGTTGGCGCGGCACGGTGTTTATCGTTGACGATAATTTTATCGGTAATAAGCGGAACGTAAAACAGCTGTTGCCCAGACTTGCCGAATGGCAGGAGAGAAATGGGAGGCCGTTTACTTTCATTACGGAAGCCAGCGTTAATCTTGCCGACGATGACGAGCTGCTTGACGGGATGAGGCGTGCTGGCTTTCGACGTGTCTTCCTTGGAATTGAAACGCCCGAAGAGGAAGGGCTGAGATCCGCTCTGAAGATACAAAATATAGGCGGCAATCTGATCGAGTCGGTAAAAAAAATCCAGAGTTATGGCATGGAGGTCATGGCTGGGTTCATTGTCGGATTCGATACTGACAAAGATGATATCTTTCAACGGCAAATCAACTTCATTCGCGAAAGCGCTATACCGCTTGCCATGGTGGGACTACTCGGCGCGCTTCCCAGTACCCAACTGTGGCGGCGACTTCAAAGCGAGGGACGCCTGTTGGGAGAAAGTCTCGGAAACAACACCAACGGGGAACTGAACTTTATACCAAAGATGGACAAGGATCGGCTCCGCGAGGGATATCGATCGATTATGCAAACTATCTATCGTTCGAGCGAATATTATGATCGGACGCTTGAATGCCTTAAGCGAATTTCAAAAACAGGACCCGAAAAGAACAATCATAGTCTTGTGGGCAGTATCGTAGCATTTGGCCGAATTATTCTCAGACTTGGAATCATCGATCGTGAGCGCAAAGAGTTTTGGACTTTCCTCACCCGTGTTGTCAGAGACCACCGCGAAATGTTTGCTGACGCTATGAGATTGGCCGTGATGGGATATCATTTCCGAAGAATCGTCGATGCATTGAACGTATAGCGACCCGCAGTCGGCAGTACTTCATAATCGTCAAGGACACACCTTTATCCCGTTGAACAGAATAATCACTGGGGGTTGCTCTTTATTGGCAGACGGTCTAGTACTGAACGGAAGCTAATCAGGATTTATTGTATTATGCAGTCTGCAGTAAGAGGTTTCGAAAATGTTTTGACCAAATTGGCCTCCCCGTAATGTTGACCTCGATCAAAACTGAAAGGGATTCGCAGAATCGAGGGACTTCTAAAAGAAGAGAATGAGCAAATCAGCGGGTAAGCGCGGATCTTTTGGTTGTAGAATATACGAACTGATCTTGATTCGTTGAATTCCAGCCTAATCGCACGATTGAACTGGCACAATCTGATACTAAGTCACAGCGGTTTATCATTGCCTCCTTTTCAGTCGAGAAACTACAAGAACAGAATCAGACAAGCTCGCCCCAGGGCCGAATGCCGACTTATGGGAACAGCTAAAGGTGGAAAAATGAGAAATTTCAGACAATCGATATTGCTGGCCGTATTATTCGCGGTTTCCAGCATTGTAACTGTTGTATCAGCAAAGTCACAGTCGTATCCTCAATCGCATCGGGGTAACAAACAGCAGATTCGGAGCATTATCACCCTCATCGGTCGCGACTCAGATCAGTTTCGACTTAGTCTTAATGCCGCGCTCTCTCACAATCAGTTAAACAACAATAACGCGGCAGATGACAATATCACCCAATTCACCAGAGATTTTGCCGCTTCGACCGCGCGCCTGCGTGATCGCGTCAATAACAACCAAGCGACTGACGGAGACGTCCAGGATCTTCTAAATACCGCTTTGCGTATTGATAGTTATATGAATCGCTATCGACTGACTACTAGCGCACAGAGAGCGTGGCAAAAGGTGCGAAGTGATCTGGACAATCTTGGGAATGCATATCAAATGAATTGGGATTGGAAGGCCGCGACCTCGAACGATGGAAACGGGCGATACAATGCCGACAACAACAATCGGCTGACAGGCACCTATCAACTCGACAGTTCGCGCAGCGATGATCCTCGCAATGTCTTACGCAACTCGCGTAACCTGCCCTCCGATGAACAGCAACGCATAAGCCGTCGCCTGCAGTCGCCTGACCGCATCTCCATCGAGCAGCAGGGTCAAACAATTACAATGGCCTCATCTCGCGCGCGGCAAATTACATTCGACGCCGACGGTCAAGATCATCAGGAACAGATCTCCAATGGGCGGACGGCACAATCGCGCGCTAATCTCAACGCTGATCAATTGGTCATTAATTATAAAGGCAATAGCGGAAGCGATTTTACGGCGACATTCGAATCCTTCGACAATGGCCGAAGCCTGCGCGTCACCCGTAGACTCTATACAGAGCAATCCAATAATTCGGTCGAGGCTCACAGCGTCTACAACCGAATCTCGGATCAGCCCCAGTGGGATATCTACACAAGTACGCAGGATCCTGCTCAGACCTATGGCAGCAACAGTACTGTCCAGCGCGGCAATTTTATCGTTCCCGACGGCACCCGGATCGTAGCCGTACTGGACAATGATTTAAGCACTCAACGAAACAACCAGGGGGATGGCTTTACTATGACCGTTCGCAGTCCCTCGCAATACTATGGCGCCGTAATTCAAGGTTATATCACCAGCGTAAATCCGTCTGGCCGCGTCAGCGGTCGAGCAGAGCTGGCTATAAGCTTCCAGCAAATCCGTACGCGTGATGGACGCACATTCAAGTTTGATGGCACCATGGAAAGTATCAGGAGTGCAAATGGCGACAACCTAAAAGTGAGCAACGAAGGCCGCGTCGAAGACAACAGCCAAACCAACAAAACCGTCACTCGTGGCGCTATCGGTGTCGGGATCGGGGCCTTGATCGGCGCAATTGCTGGAGGCGGTAAAGGCGCTGCGATCGGCGCGGCAGTGGGCGGGGGTGTTGGAGCGGGTTCGGTCGTAGTCGAAGGTCGTGATCAATTGCAGCTTACGAAAGGCGCCGAGTTTACGATTAATGCAAGCGCTCCAAGATAAAACAGGATAAAAGTTCTGGTAGTGGTCTCTCCCATTTTGGAACCTCCGGCGGGACGAAGGAAATGACAGAGCTCTAATAGCCTTGTCCCGCCGTTTTGGTAACAAACATGCAACGGGCCGCAACGGATATTTTAGCGAGTCGTATAATAGTGAACAGCCAGAAACTTCAAATTAATATACTCTGATTATGGCAGTCATTAGTCTCCTTTCTTGCACCGGCGGCGAAAGCTAATGCGCAGCAGCAATCCGTGTTCTCTCGTCTCATTCCACACTCATTCCTGCTACTGACCTTTGGTGTTCTCACTACTGTTGTTCTAGCGAAACTGTGAACAGAGTGCTGTCTTGCTGATGCGAGGAATGGGATGTTGCGATCAAAACTGGAGTAGTCCATGAACTTGAATCTGGAAAGCCTGATAATTTTGTTAATTGTTGCCGCCCTTGTCGGCATAGTTGGTCAAAAAATCGCAGGGTCTTCGCGTGGAGGCTTATTGACGGCGATTGCCCTCGGTTTTATCGGCGCCTTGATTGGCACTGCCCTGCAAAGACAATTCAAATGGCCTGAGATATACACGCTACATCTCGGAAATACAAGTTTCCCCGTTATTTGGGCAATCATCGGAGCGGCATTGTTCGTTGCACTGCTCAGCCTTCTTACCAGACGCCGCTATATCTAATCGACCGGAGACAAAGGAAGAAACAAATGTCGACGCTTGACGATAACCTGACAAACGCAGTCGCCCTGGACGCAGAGCGCAAACAGTCCTCCCACGAGGATGTAAAGTCATCAATTGATGCTGGTGTGAATGCCCAGATCAAACAAGAGTCAACCAAAAGCGACCCCGCGCAAACGGCCGACGTGGCCAGCGTAGCAAAAGAGATGCAGCACAAATCGGTGCGCGAGGCCATCAGCGCTGAGCACGAAATTGGCCGAGGTAAGGTGGCGGCCCGAATGTCCCAATTTGTCGATTACCTGTTTTACCTTGTATACGGGATGATCATATTGGAATTCATGCTCAAAATAATGGGCGCGCGCCCTGGGAATGGATTTGTTCAATTCGTTGCCGCAATCACGCACCCGATCCTGGGACCGTTCGAGCGCGTCGTGGGAACGCCTTCAGCGGGGTCATTTCAACTTCAACTCTCTTACCTGATTGCGCTTGTTGTCTACATATTGATTCACCTTGCAATCAATGGCGTCTTCCGTTTAGTCGCGCACCGCAAGGTAACGGTCTAAGGCATACAAGGCAAAACGAAAACTGATTCGTTCCACCCAAGGAGGAACCATGCGAAAACCCATTCTTTCTGCCGTAGCTGTGATAGTCATAATTGCGGGAGCGTTCTATTATTTTTATGGCTATCGCAATCGAACCATATCGGCCGATATCAGCTCGATTGCAGCCAGCACGGATGACGCAACTACGACCAGCGCAGTTAAGACCGCCCTTGCGTTGAACAAACGTGTTTCTTTGTTCGATACACACGTTGAGACAACCAATAACATTGTGACTCTCACCGGTCAGGTCCCGACTGACGATGACAAACGTGTTGTGGAAGAAGTCACGCGCGGTACGCGGGGTGTCGCCAGTGTCGTCGACAATATTAAGGTGGATCCGAAAATACAGGCGATTAATGCTGAAAAGCGATACGTTGCCGACCTGGAAATTAAAGCTGCGTGGTTGGGCTACATCCAGAACAACCCTGACCTGCGTTCACGGCAGATTACGTTTGCCGTCAACAGTGGAGATGTAAAGCTCAGCGGTACAGTGCAGACTGTAGAACAGAAAACCGCAGCGGAATTGGCCGTCAAGGCGATCCCCAGCGTAAGCAGCATAGATTCGAGTGCTCTGTCAGTGGTAAGCAACACAGCCGAGGCCCCAGGAAAACCACCAAATCAGAATGCTGATGACGATACGCGGTTGGCGAGTCAGGTAACAAGCGCGCTTGATCGAGAAAGCGCGCTGACGCAAACACAGAGAATCAAAACACGGGCAAAGGGTGGGGTCGTTTATTTATCGGGAACCGTTGCATCACGCGCGGAAAAGGCTTTGGCGGGAGCAATTGCTCGCAGCGTTACCGGCACGACAGCCATCGTAAACGATCTCGAGGTTACCGGAAGAAAGTAATCGAATTATATGAATATGATCAATCTGTTTCGTTCGCACAAACATTATTGGGCAATGCCTCGGAAACGCTCGAACGGACAGAACGTCCAGATATGTTATGGCTGCGGCAAAGAGCATACGGTCACGATGTTGTTTGATTTTTATGCAGGTGATGCCGCCAGCGAGACCATGGTTGTGAATGCTCTCTATGCGTCGGAAATGGTCGAAATCAATGTCATTCGGCCAGCTTATCATCAGCAAGGCTCGGCATTACAAACAAGGGCGATAAACGAAGGAATTCGTAAATTTCGAGAACAGAGCAACTGTTCCGTCCGCGGGGATGGCGGTAAAGAATTACATCCAGGGGAGAATAAAATGATCAAATTATCTGCGTGTTTAGCGGTCCTGTTAATCCTGGTTTTTGTGTTATGTCCGCTATCTCTGGCGCGGGTCGGTCACGGTAAAATGACTGACCAGATATCGCAATCAAAAAAGGCTGCAACAGTGTTTCGCGAAATCATGAACACGCCTGACAAGGGTATTCCACGGGATCTTCTTAATAAGGCTGAATGTATCGCGGTTTTCCCATCTGTGCTTAAAGCCGGATTCGTTTTTGGTGGACAGGGCGGTCGCGGCGTTGCCAGTTGCCGCACTCATGATGGCTGGAGCGCGCCATTGTTTTTGAATTTAAAGGGCGGCAGTGTCGGTTTGCAGATAGGAGCGCAGTCAACGGATTTCGTCCTGCTGTTTATGAACGACGACGGACTCAAGAGTCTTCTTTCGGACAAGTTCGAACTCGGCGCTGACGCGTCGGTCGCCGCTGGACCGGTCGGACGACAGGCTGGCGCTTCGACAGATTTAAAACTCACTTCTGAGATCCTCTCATATTCTCGCAGCCGCGGTCTGTTTGGGGGTCTTGAATTAAAAGGAGTAGTGATCACGCAGGACAAGGATGATAACAGGGGAGTTTATGGAGATGATGTTACATCCAGCCAGGTGTTAAGAGAGAACAAAGTCAACGTACCCGATTCCCTGCGAACCTTTCCCAGAGCGCTGGGGCGTTATTCCGGTCCTGTAGCGGCCAAATAATTATTGCCGCATCCGTTAAGTTCATCTAGCCTGGTTGATTAGTCAGTTAGTGGGCATTGTCGGTTTCGGCCACTGGAGTATCCCGTAATCCGAATTCGATAATTGCCCGGGTATTTACGATTTCGACAACGTTTAGGAGTAAGCTATGCTTTGGACTATTTTTGCGATTATCCTGATATTCTGGCTGTTAGGTTTTACGATGGGATTTGGTGGGGGATTGATTCATTTGCTCCTGGTTATTGCGGTGATCATGTTAATCATTAATCTGATTACGGGGCGACGCACCATACTCTAACGTGGAGTGCTGTCCTGCAATCAAAGCTTTCCTTCTCCTTACGATTGTCCAATACTGAACCGCAACAGGACCAAATCTGTTCTAACCTTGATGGGTGACAATCGACAACGGCATTTGCTGATTGAAAGTGACAACTCTTCCTCGTTAGTGTTTCGAGCCGCCTGAAGGCCCTTCGTATATGAGCATCTTTGACCTGTTTAGGTCGCACAAACATTACTGGGGCGTAAGAACCAAAAAATCAGATGGACAATCTGTACAGATTTGCACGGCGTGCGGCAAGGATCGGAGAGTCAGGTTCCAGTTCGAATCAAAGAAAAGTGATTCCGATAGCGAGGCTACGGTCAGCGATGCTCTCTACCCGCGTCCCAATGCCACCAATCGAGCCAGACCAAGGAAAATTGAATGAGAATCAACAATCTAACTAATAGAGGAGAAGGCCATGGAAGAAGAAATTAACGAGCCCCGAAAAGTATGCCCGGTCTGCGACAAAAAATACTCTGGAGGGGACAACTATTGTCACGATGATGGCTCGCACTTAGTGATTGCCGCCACGGAAGCGCCATCCGCAAAACCGCAAATAGTGCGAGATACCGATCCTGACCTTCACGCGCCATCAGGTCATTCGGAGCAGGGACAATAGAATCAGTTGCGCTATTACCGATGACTAGCGCGGATAGAAGGGAAGATCGATTGAAGGCAGCGATAATATTCGATATCGACAATACGCTTACTCCGCCGAGGCGCCCGATTGCAAAGAAGATGGTCGACATATTGAATCGTCTTTGCGTCCCTTTCAGCGTCGCCGCCGGCAGTCACTTAAGCATTTTGCAGGACCAGTTCTTTAAGCCTCTCTACGAATTAGGTTTTCGCAAACAATTTGATGCTTTCATCAGTAACGGCGCGATTCATTGCCGATGTGATTATTCGGGAGAAATGTCGATTGTGACCGTCTCGGAATTCAATATCAAAACATTCCTGGGTGATGATATTTTTAGCCATGTCGAAGGCGTGCTGATGAAGACTCTCATGATGGAGGCTTTTGCGCTGCCAGTGAATCTCGAAGTCTTTCCACAGCAGATAGCATTTCGCGTCTCGATGATAAATCTGTGTCCCATCGGCAGACCGCAACAGGACAGCGAGGCTTATCACGTCAGTCGAGACGGCTTTGTATCATTTGATAAAACTACTGGGTATCGACAAAAGGTTATCGGCCATCTGAAAAAAGAGTTCTCCGAGCTGGCGAAAAGCCACAGACTAACTGTTACCCTCGGCGGTCAGACATCATTCGATATTGGCATCGTCGGGCAGGATAAAACGCTTGCGGTTAAAGCGCTATTAAACGAAGGATTTGAAGAGGCCACTTTTTTCGGTGATGCGCTGTTTGAAGGAGGCAACGATGCGGCCCTGAGAGAGTTCGTCGAAAACTGGCCGTCGGGGAAGCAATGTCCATTAGAAACTGTTCAAGTCAATTGCTGGCAGGATACACTCGCGCAACTTTCGTCGCGTGGCTTCATAGACGGTGTTTAAAACGCGCATGCTGGTAGTCTGTTCTGGTGTGATCAATCCTCCTAATGTCCAAAACTGAACAGTCGGATTGCCTGATCAGGTGTAGATTTGAACTTGCGATAATAGTACGCGGTCAACCACAGGCAAGAGTGGTCTATTTGGACCTACCTTTTATACCCGTCCTGCCTACCAAGTTTCGACAGGAAAATTCGCCCCTGCGAGTTAAAGGCAAACACGGTGAGAACTACAAAAAAAGGAGCGAAAACCGGAAGCGAGTCTTCCGTGATCGGTACTGGCAAGTCTAATTCCGCAATTAATCGGATCGCTTTTATCGGCAATCACCTGCCTCGTCAGTGCGGCATTGCCACTTTCACCAGCGATTTGTGCCAGGCGGTTGCGACCGAGGCCGCTGAGACAACTTGTATTGCAATACCCGTCAACGACATTGAGGAGGGCTACGCTTATCCCGAGCGAGTGCGGTTTGAGATTGCCGAGAAAGATATTAACTCTTATCGCCGTGCGGCCGATTTTCTCAACCTCAATAATGTTGACCTTGCCTGCCTGCAGCATGAATACGGGATATTCGGCGGACGAGCCGGACGTCACGTTCTTGCGCTCTTGCGTGAGCTGCGCATGCCCGTGGTAACGACCTTGCACACTATTCTGCGCGAGCCTGATGCCGACCAGCAACGGGTGCTGGAACAGGTCGCTGCCTTGTCTGACCGGCTGGTTGTAATGAGCGAGCGTGGCGCGGAATTCCTTAGCACTATCTATCACGTACCGGAAGAAAAGATCGATCTGATCCCGCACGGCATTCCCGACGTGCCGTTTGTCGATCCCAGTTTTCACAAAGACCTGTTCGGCGTCGAAGGCAAAATAGTATTGCTGAGTTTCGGGTTGCTCTCAGAAAATAAGGGAATTGAAAACGTGATCGCGGCCCTGCCGGCCATTCTCGATCGATATCCGAATGTTGTCTATGTTATCGTCGGCGCAACCCACCCCAATGTGATCCGTCACGAAGGCGAACGATACCGGCTCTCGCTGCAATGGCTGGCTCAAGAGAAAGGCGTCCAGGGACAGGTCATCTTCTACAATCGGTTTGTCAGCCTGGAAGAGTTGATTCAGTTTATCAGCGTCACGGATGTGTATGTCACTCCGTATCTAACCCAGGCGCAGATAACCTCTGGCACATTGGCTTACACGCTGGGCGCTGGTAAGGCCGTTGTTTCAACTCCGTACTGGTACGCGGAGGAGATCCTGGCAGAGGGACGCGGGGTGCTGGTGCCGTTTCGTGATCCGGCAGCGATGGCCGAACAGATCATTAACTTGTTAAAAAACGACGCGCAGCGCGATGCGATGCGTAAGCGAGCCTATCTGTTTGGTCGAGAAATGATCTGGCCGAGCGTGGCTCGCCAATACCTAAGGAGTTTTAAACGCGCTCGGGCAGAGCACCGTCATTTCGTTCCACCCGGTTTTACCGCGAAAGCCTTAGATAACAGTCTTGGCGAATTGCCGCCTCTGAAGCTTGATCATCTGCATAACATGACTGATGAAACTGGGATGTTGCAGCATGCCATCTTCACCGTCCCAAATAATGCTGAAGGCTACACAATTGACGATAATGCCCGCGCCTTGATTGTAAGCACGTTCTTGGAAGAACTTGGCAACAGGGAGTCCTCAGCCCTGGCTTCGCGCTATCTTGCGTTCATCTGGTATGCCTTCAATCCGGAAACCGGGCGCTTTCGCAATTTCATGGGTTACCAGCGCCACTGGCTGGAGGCCAGCGGTTCAGATGACAGCCACGGCCGTACGTTATGGGCCCTTGGGACTGTCCTGGGACGCTCTAATACGGCTGGACTTAAAAGCATGTCTGGCTGGGTGTTTGAACAGGCCTTACCAGCTATTCGTGAAACGACCAGCCCCCGTGCATGGGCATTCGCGCTGATAGGCATACACGAATACTTAAAGAGATATGATGGCGACAGGATGGCCGGACAGATTCGAGAAGAGTTGGCGGAACGATTACTTTCTTTATATAGGAAGAACCGCACCGGCGATTGGCGATGGTATGAGGATATCCTGACCTATTGCAATGCCGCTCTACCGCAATCCATGCTGATGTGCGGCCAATCGATGTCGAATGATGCCATGACTGAGGCCGGGTTTGAATCACTTTCGTGGCTGGTCGAACTACAGCATACGGACGCCGAAGGCGGACATTTTGTGCCGATAGGCTCAAACGGTTTCTATCGACAAGGTAAAGAGCGCGCTCGTTTCGACCAGCAACCGGTGGAGGCTCAAACCACGGTTTCCGCCTGTCTCGAAGCATATCGATTAACCGGGAACAAATACTGGCGCAGGGAAGCCCTGCGCGCTTTCGACTGGTTTCTTGGACGCAATGATTTGAATCTCTCAATTTACGATCCGACGACGGGCGGTTGTCGTGACGGTCTGCATCCCGATCGCCCCAACGAAAATCAGGGCGCGGAATCGACGCTCGCATTTCTTCAGTCGTTGCTGGAGTTCCGTCTAACCGAAAATACTATTCATCTTCTGGAGTCATCAGCTGAATGCCCACAAAACGAACAGAACTCTTTAGTCGCCACAAGCTAAATCCGATTCTTACGGCAAACGATTGGCCTTATCAAGTTAATAGCGTCTTTAACCCTGCTGCGACGTTGCTCCGCGATGGCACCACCTTGCTGTTATGCCGCGTCGAAGACCGAACGGGACTCTCCCACCTGTGCGCGGCACGTTCGAAAGATGGTTTGAGTGACTGGCAGATAGATTCGTTACCAACACTGCTGGGGGAACCTGATAAGTATCCTGAAGAACTATGGGGTATCGAAGACCCGCGTATCACCTATATCTCCGAATTGAGCAAGTACGCTGTAGTCTATACTGCCTTTACTCGTGATGGTCCGGGTGTGGCGCTTGCGTTCACAGAAGATTTCCGCGAGTTCGAACGCTACGGCGTTATTATGCCGCCGGAAGATAAGGACGCGGCGTTGTTGCCCTATCGGATTGGTGGTAACTGGGCGCTGATCCATCGGCCGGTCAGTGCGCCCCGGGCTCACATGTGGTTGTCTTATTCACCGGACATGCGTCATTGGGGCAGTCATAAGCTAATGTTGGAAGCGCGACGTGGTGCGTGGTGGGACGCGAACAAGATTGGGCTGTCGCCTCCACCCATCGAGACCAAACAAGGATGGTTGGTAATCTACCACGGCGTTCGACAGACCGCTGCTGGTGCTATTTACCGACTTGGGGTTGCGCTGTTTGACCTGCAAACGCCGGAGCGCTGCCTGAAACGGGGCAGTGAGTGGATTTTTGCACCGAAAGAATCGTACGAGCAGCGAGGTGATGTCGACAACGTCGTCTTCCCTTGTGGTTACACGATCGCGCCCGACGGTGACACTATCAACCTATATTATGGCGCGGCGGATACGAGTATTGGTCTTGCTACAGGCAGTGTTCACGCGATACTTGACTGGCTTGAGCAGCAGTAGCTAAAGAACAATGATTGGGTAAATTAACGTCTTCCGTTAAAAGATAGTTTCTTAGTACCGTCACAGCGGTTAAGAGATGTATCACCCGGCTCGCATTAAGGGCCGCTCAGGAACGACCGACTGTGTTCGTGGTCCCGGTCAGATGGTGCGCCTGCTCCGTTCGATCTAATGATTCTTGCGGTGGAGCCTCCGAGCAATCTGACACTACTCACCCGTTTTTCTGATTACAGTCGAACCTGAATCCAGCATCGCTGCGAAATTGTCTAAAAGTGAACAGCAAGAAAACCTAACGCACACTATGCTTAATGCATCGGAGTAAAGTCCGGTCACCCGTGTTGTTGGCCTCGTTCTATTTTATTTGTGCTGCAGACAACCCCTTTAATCAAAGGCGAAGAGCTATTGGCGCGTCTCCCGGGCAGTATTAGCCTGTTGATGTTAGCTTTTGATCGCCCTGGATGTGAGGCGACGGTGTATTCGCGAAATCATCGTCAACCCAGTCTCTGCGGCCTTAACGATATTGTACCGGTCGGACAGTTGCCGGTACCAGGCTGACTGAAAATTCTTCAAAGAGTGTCAAACATATATGTCCATAATTCTCGAGAGCTTGCAGGATGCGCTTCCGCTAATTGAAATGGGTCAACAGCCCTGGGAGTACGAAACAAGTGACAGGGCTGTTAAAATTCTCGGCCCCGGCTGTGGGTTTGGCGAATTTTACCTTAAACGCTGCAAAGACGAAGGGCGTTATGCCCAAACGATTGAAGAGGCGAATTCTATCGCGCAGAAGAAGGGGGTCACCATAACCGGAGTCTGGCTTTCCAAAAAATAGCGCCGCCATATTTCCTGGAGACGATGCTGAAGGCAACGTGCGCGACTCCGAACCCGGAACGATCCTTCGAAGAGGCAAGAATGAAAACGGAGAGACTAAACTGACCAGACTCTCGCGCATCACAACAGGCTATCCAGAAGATAAACACAGGTTGGTGAGGCTAAAACCCTATTCCTTGCAAACTATTTTGTTGATTAGACGATTGGATTGAAGAGGAAGAATGTATTTGCATGGACGCAGGTGTCCGGGCTGTGGCTGCAGGCGTTTGAAAGAATGGTATGCCCCAACGCCATTGTTGCTGAGACTTCTCATGGTTAAGGATTACGTGTGTGATCACTGCAATCGTAGATTCTGGGGATTCGGTTTCTGGTTTAAGAAGGTGAGGCCTTACTGAATTGATTATCTTCCAGGACGGAGTTGTGGTTGGCTCTCAAAGCATCTTCTTTTGACGCTATCAGCATGATCTTTTTTAACTCCTGTCCCTTTACGCCAAAGTATGTAGCCATTTGGGTGATTTGAGCCTGTCCTGCAAAATCGGACGGTTTAGCGCAGAATTTTTCGATGCCGGGCTGAAAATCGTGACACCGCATCGTTTTCGGCAGGCGCAGCCCCAACCCGCACCGTCCACTTGCCTCCAGTTGTAAACATAGATCACAGATTATCATTAAGGTCTCCTTGTTTAGATTGACTCCTGAGCCGGGACGTTATTCATCTTCAACGATTGGAGCGATATCGTTCCACTCCTCTGGCAGAGGCTGTGGACCTGGCTTGATACCCGCAATATCCGGATCTTCGGAGCCGTCCCTGACTATAGACTGACTCCGCAGCTTAGACTCAGCGCGACGATTCTGCTTGTCCTCTAATTTTTGCCGTCGCGCTTTTTCCTTTTCTCGCTTTTGAAAGGTTGCCCTTGATCTATTTGCCAATTTCAAGCTCCTTATCCACTTAATGCCGATCCTCTTCGTGCGGCGCCATCGCCTCATTCATCCAAGCTAGCGCGACGCACGTCGAGGACCGAATGAACGCGAAAAGGAAGAGACCGTCCGGGGTAAATTAGCGGCAAATTTGATTTGCTGTTCGGTACGGCCATCGGAAAAGCCCTGGAGCAGAGATCGTTCCATATTTACTCCGGTAGCCCGTTCTATTGAGTCGAGCGCCGGTTCTTCGGATGGACTCACCAGCGTCAGGGCAGCGCCGGATCGGCCGGCCCGGGCAGTTCTTCCGACACGATGGACATAATCCTCAACCGAGGCAGGTACTTCGTAATTGATGACGTGCGACACATGATCGACATCGATCCCGCGTGCTGCAACGTCAGTGGCAACCAGGACCCGAACTTTGCCGTCGCGGAAACTCGATAGCGCCTGATTACGCTGGGACTGGCTGCGATCGGAATGAAGCGTCGCCACCTTGCAATTATTGTTCGCGAGCGTCTGAGCAATGCGGTCGGCCACACGTTTGGTACGTGTAAACACAAGGAATGATCCCTGATGGTGATGCTTGAGTAATGCGACCAGTAAAGATTCTTTATGACTGGATAGCACTGGATATGCTTTCTGCGTTAAGGCCGCCACGGTTGTGTTAGTTCGATCCGCAATCACGCGCAAGGGATTAACGAGTAACTCGCGAGCGAGTTTCTCGACGGCGGCAGAGAAGGTGGCCGACAGCAACAAAGTCTGACGCACCTTCGGAAGATGATCGACCAACTGTCTGACTTGTGGAAAGAATCCCATGTCAAGCATTCGGTCGGCTTCATCAAGCACAAAAATTTCCATGGCATTCAGGGTTAATAACCGCCGCGTTACCAAATCGTTCAGCCGTCCCGGCGTTGCGATTATGATATCGGCTCCGTTTTTAAGAGCCTTGATTTGCATGGTCATACTTTCGCCACCGACCAGCGCCAGAGTCCGCAAACGCGCAACGCGGCTGTAGCTTCGGGCATTTGCCTCTATCTGCAGGACCAACTCTCGTGTGGGGGCAAGTACAAGTGCCCGCGCGGAACGAGACTGCATTAGTCGCTCTATAATCGGTAAAAGGAACGCGGCTGTTTTACCCGAGCCTGTTTCGGCCGACGCTGCTATATCCCGACCGGCCAATGCGGCGGGTATAACACTGGATTGAACATCCGTCGGTTGTGTTATTCCGAGCTTGCCCAAGGCACCGACCAGGGATGCTGACAAGCCCAATTCATTAAAACTAGAAAACTTCATTTATCTCTCTTTCAATATCGACGAAACAACCATTGCGGTGGGAAGATGGCGCTTTGGCCAGGCGGTTTTAGATAGCGAGACTTGTAAGATAATACGTTCCTTCGCGTCTAATTCTGCATACTCAGCACTGATTTAGTTCATCGATCACAATAAACAAACGTATCCACGGCGAAACTGTCCGCCGTGGATCGCCTCGATTCAATTACACAGTCAAAAATTAATAACGGCTGTAACCGCCGCCGCCACCGCGATAACCTCCGCGGCCACCACCTCGGCTGCCGCCTCGATCCTCGCGCGGCCTGGCTTCATTGACCGTCAGATTACGACCGTTAAAGTCCTGCCCGTTAAAACGATTTACAGCGTCGTCTGCGTCGCTCTGGCTCATCTCCACAAAGGCAAAGCCCTTCGATCTGCCGGTGTCACGATCTGTTATCAAAGCGACAGATTCAACCGCCCCCGCCTGCGAAAACAGGTCTGATATGTCCTGCTCAGTCGTCTGGAACGACAAGTTACCAACATAAAGTTTTTTCGTCATACTATTTTTCTCATCCTAAATCATCTGAAATTGATTGAGCAGCTTTAAGAGCGGGTGTTTCGAGCCGAAAAGCTTGAGGCGAACGGCGCGGGCCAAACAAACGCCAGACGGGACTTACTCAACGGATATTAACGCTGCGCTCGGCAGCAGCAAAACCTGGGAATTATCTTATCAGATAATCAAAATAATTGATACAGTTATTCCTTAATGAACAGCAGTTTCGCAAAGCAGGTCAGAAAAGCGATGCAGGTAGCTGGCAGTCAAACATTTGAGGGTGTCGGAGCAAGATGTTCGTAATTGCAATTGAAGAATGATTTAGATTTGAGAGCAGGATAGTGCTCTTGGCGCTCAGTAGCGGCACGACGGCTTCGTAATGGGATTGTGGGGATTGAGGGCGTGGTTATTAAGCAGAAAAGCGCTCAATCGATAGCCCAACTGCTGTCGCATCTAACGGACTGCAGGCGCTTTTCCTGGAGGAAAAACGACACGAAACTCTAGAGAGTCAGGTGGTTTAACCGCCATCGGAATACGCGATCGTAGTCATCAATGCATTCTCTGACTGGCGCGAATCCAAACGAGTATGCTGGACTACAATTGGCACATCAGATTCAATTAAGCTCGCATAGTCGGTGCCATGCGGAATCGGCTCTGGGTCATTAAGGTTGTTAAAACGTATGTGTTTTGTTCTACGAGCCGAAACCATCTCTTCATACGGCCCCGCAGGTTCGCGATCAGAGTAATAAATGGTGATCTTAACATGCGCATCCCGATCAGATGTGTTGAGAATACATATTGCCTCGTGGCTAATCATCTCCGGTCCGGGACCATTACTCCAGGAGGGGATGTACCCTTCGGCGATTGCCCAGCGTGTTTTCCCAATTGTCACGTCTACCATTAATCCTCCTTCAGGAATTCTCAGGTGAATTCACCGGCAATAGATCGGATTTTTCGTCTAATCAATGCCAAATCTTTGGGATGGGTAAATGAGGCTATCAATCTCCGATTGATGATGTTTTGTTCTCTCTCTCTCGTAAAACATCTTAGTACGCTCCGAGCCTTTTGAAATACTATCGTCTCTTCGTTGTTGAGGTGAGCGGTGGCGAGCTGCCTTAAGTTATCAACTCCCTGAGTATACGAAGTAACATTTTCGCTGCCCGCAGCGTAGTTTATGCTATCCATCGCTTTTCTTATTCGGCTGTGTTCATCGTAGGACTGCGATTGATTGGATCTCGTCGAATTCTTCCAGCGCTGATTAAAAGACCTTTTCCTCCACTTAAAATCCGCCAACCGGGACGCGCGTGACATAATCGGTTAAGGTCAATGTCAGCATGATTCCAAGCCAGAATAGTCCTCCGGCTATTACTACCCAGGTGAGCCACGAACTGTACCGCACGTGCATAAAGTAGAGAATAACCAATGATGCTTTGCAGATGGCTATCGCGATTGCAACCGGCGTATTCCATCGGCCGAGGTCAATGAACGCAGCCTCGTACGTCAGCAGCGTGAAAAATAAAAGCATGATAAGAACAGTAAGATAACTTCGACCGGTTATTACAGGTTCAGACATTACCAATTCTCCTTCCTCTAAATCAGCGCTTCAGGTCGATCAAGTATAAAAGCGGGAAGAGGAAGATCCATACGATGTCCACGAAATGCCAGTAGAGACCAACAATCTCAACCGGGTTATGGTATAGCGGAGAATAACGACCGCGATAGGCGGCAACAAGGATCACAACTACGATGCAGATTCCGATGGTCAGATGGATCGCATGTATTCCGGTCATAACAAAATAGAGATAAAAGAAAATCTCGACACCGTGCGCATTCGGCTTTGCGTAATCGAACAGGATGCCTGGCACCTCGCGGTGTTGATAGTGATCGTAGTATTCCACGCCTTTCAGAATCATGAACACGACGCCAAGCAATGCCCCAATCGCCAATCCCCATAACAGCTTTTTGCGGCCTCCCGTTTGTGCGCCATAAACTGACAGGGCAATGAAAAAGCTGCTTATCAACAAAACGGCGGTATTGACTGCCCCGATAGTTGTCTCCATATCACGGCTGCCAGCGGCGAAACCTGCTGGATATGAATGGCGAAAGACGGTGTAAGAGGTGAAGAGCACTCCGAACAGCAGTACTTCAGTCATCAGGAATATCCACATGCCCAACTCGGACACTTCGCGTTGCTGTTGCAGATCTCTGAAATGATGCTCTAATACTGTCTCTGATTCAGCCAACGGGAACCTCCTCTAAGGATTGCTTGCCTGGTTGCTCTGATTCCTTCAAAGGATTTTCGAGAGTCGGATAGTTGTATGGCGGCTCGGTTACGATTGGAGTAACGGCAAAATTCTCTTTTGGCGGTGGCGATGATGTTTGCCATTCCAGACCGGTGGCTTTCCAGGGATTCGCTTCGGCCTTTTTGCCGTATTTGGCCGACCAGAGCAGGTAGATCAACGGCAACAAGTATCCGACACCCAGGATCGATGCGCCAGCGCTGGACATCACATTGAGGACCTGAAACTCCGGCGCATAGGCATAGTAGCGACGCGGCATTCCCAGATATCCAAGGATGAACTGAGGGAAGAATGTCAGATTGAAGCCCAGAAAGACTATCAGCGCGGCCAGCTTTGCCCAGCCTTCCGGATACATTCTGCCGCTGATTTTCGGCCACCAGTAATGGATTCCTCCAAAATAGGCCATCACCATGCCGCCGACCATAATGTAGTGAAAATGTGCAATTACGAAATATGTGTCGTGAACGTGAACATCCAGTCCCAGCGCCGCCAGAAATAATCCCGTCAATCCTCCGATAGTGAAAAGACCGATAAACCCCAGCGCATACAGCATCGGTGTGTCGTACGATATCGACCCTTTATAAAGAGTCGCTGTCCAGTTGAAGACTTTGATTGCAGACGGAATTGCCACCAGATAGCTTAGAAACGAAAAAGTCATCGCCGCATAGAGCGACTCCCCCGCGACGAACATATGATGTCCCCAGACCAGAAAACCAACGAACGCAATTCCGAAAGTAGCAAACGCCACGAAGTTGTAACCAAATACTTTTCGTCGCGCGAATGTGGGAATCAGCTCACTGACAACTCCCATTCCGGGCAGAATCATGATGTAGACAGCAGGGTGCGAATAGAACCAGAAGAAATGCTGAAACAACAGCGGATCGCCGCCAAGCGCCGGATCGAAAATTCCAACGTGAAAGGTTCGCTCTACGGCGAGCAGCAACAGCGTTACTGCCAGTACCGGCGTAGCCAGGACCATAATTACGCTGGTTGCATAAAGCGACCAGACGAACAAGGGCAATCGGAACCACGTCAGTCCAGGAGCGCGCATTTTGTGGACTGTCACTATGAAATTCATTCCGGAGATGATCGTGGAAAAACCGATGATAAAGATTCCGCACGTTGTGGCGATCACGTGCGTATTCGATCCTGCCGTGCTGAACGGCGTATAGAATGTCCAGCCTGTGTCGACACCGCCGCTGACGACTACATAAAAAGTGAATAGCGAGCCTACAACGTATATATACCAGCTCAGCAGATTCAGTTTGGGAAACGCAACATCCTGCGCGCCAATCATCAACGGCAATACAAAATTTCCAAGCACGGCCGGGATGGACGGAATCAGAAAGAACCAGACCATTATTACGCCGTGCATTGTGAAAAGTTTGTTGTATGTCTGCGCGGTAACCAGGTCCCCCTGCGGAGTCAATAGTTCCAGTCGCATCAAAACAGCAAAGAATCCGCCGATGAAAAACATCAGCGTAATCGAAATCATATAGAGGACGCCGATCCGTTTGTGATCCGTGGTCAGCAGCCATGACTTAAGCCCGTACTTCTCATTAAGGTAGTTGACCGTCACCTCGGGCGGTTTTGCGTCTGCAATGACTTCGCTGCTCATTTTCCTCCTTTGCTTTCAGACTGCTGAATCGCTCCCTGCACGGGCGCAGGCTGCGGACCTGTCGGCGCGGATACTGGTGGCACCTCTTGTCGCTGTGCCCCTAGAGATCGAATATAAGAAATCAATTCAAGCACCTGTTCCTGATCCAGTTGATCGCGGAATGTGGGCATAATCGGCTGGAAACCGGCCACTATCTTGGCTTGTGGGTCCATGATAGATTCGCGAATGTAATCGTCGTCCGCGATTATTGTGTTTCCGCTTTGCAGATAGACGGTCCGGCCGTATAGACCGATAAGGCTTGGACATCGCGCCTCGGCATCTCCGGTGTGGCACGCATTGCATCCCAATTGCCGGAACAGTTTCTGACCCTGCGAGGCCAGCGAGCCTTCTCCACCCTGGTTCAGCCAGCGCAGGTAATCGTCAGGCTGCATCACTATGACTTCGCCTATCATTCCTGAATGGAGAGTTCCGCAATATTGCGAGCAGAACAGATGATATGTGCCTGGTTTTGTCGCCTGAAACCATGTAGTTGTATAGCGACCTGGAACTACATCGGTATGAATTCGAAATGCCGGAACGTACAGATCGTGAATCACATCTTGTGAAGCCATAGTCAATTTGATTGGGCGACCAAGCGGAACGTGAAGCTGGTTAATCTCTCGCTGACCTTCAGGATGCTGGAATTTCCACATCCATTGTTTGCCGACAACATAAACTTCAATTGCGTTCTGTGGTGGTCGAGCAAGGGAGAAATACAGATCCGTTCCCCACACGAACATCCCAATAAAGATGAATAGCGGTATGACTATCCAGGTGATCTCCAGAGGCATCGATTGCGGCGCTGCAATCGCCAATTGATCCTCAGATTTTCGGCGATATTTGACCGCAAAGATAATGATAAGGGTAATAACGCCCACGGCGACAAAGCCACAAACCAGCACCATCAGGTAGAAGAAGATGTCGACTTTGTGTGCTTCGGTCGAAGCGGTTTCCGGTATTAATTGCGGTATCAGAAACAAGGGAACAATGGAATGGGTGAGCGCTTTCTTTTTTACATCGTGTCGCCACATCACAACGATAAAGCCGACTAGCCCCACCAGTGTGATGGCTCCGCCGAGTCGCATAAAACCTATCGCAATAGGTGTGTACTTACCTGTTGCGGCATCGTAGTGATAACATAGCAGCAGAATCTGATCGACGGGTGAGCCTATCTTTCCGGCCGAGGCTTCAACCAGACCAAGCCGCAGATCGGAAGGCGGATATTTAATTCCATAGAAGTACCTGGCAAGCCTTCCATCCGGAGTCAAAACCATGATCCCGCTGGCGTGCGCGTATTGCCCTGTGCTTGGGTCGTACGCATAATTGAATCCGACCGCTTCAGCGAGTTGTTTAATCTGCGACTCTTCGCCTGTTAGAAAATGCCAGCCGGATGCCGCGCCGGCTCGACCATAGCGACGCACATAAAGCTCTTTCTTGTCCGCGGCTAGTGCGGGGCCTTCGTTTGGGTCGAAACTAACAGTA
The DNA here is from genome assembly GCA_035652355.1 of Blastocatellia bacterium. Classification (GTDB taxonomy): domain Bacteria; phylum Acidobacteriota; class Blastocatellia; order DASRDY01; family DASRDY01; genus DASRDY01. Next base: position 13,158 of record DASRDY010000067.1, on the reverse strand, counting down.
ATGACGTTGAACTCTTTCCCGATATCGAAGCGAAGATCCGACATGCTCTCAGTCATTGCGTTCAGCACAACTGTGCAGAGCATCGGACATTGATAGTAGACCAACGACAGAATCACGGGCTTGCCGTTGAAATAATCCTGCAGGTGAACTTTGTGACCTTGCTCATCACGAAATACCAGGTTGAGCGGGACCTGCTGATTCAAATGCTGATCGATATGAGCGCTGCGAATTAGCGCGGCTTTGTCAGGTGCCGGCTGTGAATACGAAAAGGTGGCACAGATAAAAACCGTCACAACACTCAGAAGCAACCTGGTCGCGAAGTTAGATCTGTATCTTCGCGCGGAGACGTTTGAAATCATTTTTATCGCACTCATTTCAATCCTGCATCTACGGTCTTGACCGCGGTTGTACCTCTTGCGGGTTTTCAGTAGTTGTCTTCAGTCCGGTATTCACCGGAGGGCTCATACCCTGAACCGAAGGCAGCCCCTTTGTCGCGATCATATCCATTGCTTTATCAATTGGGATTCGGATGTATCCGTTCTGTTGATCAACCCAGCCATAGCTGCTGAGAATCTGATTGGTAGCAGTGCGTTTCTGTTGTAAGTCGCCGATTGGATCGACTTGCAAATGAGGCTCCGGAGGTCCCGTCGGTTTTGCTTCGATCATCGTTGGGCGAGGTCCTCGGTTCGTATCCTCAGCGTTAAGGTATCTATAAAGCCCCCACACGTCTGCATAGATGACGACCGCGCTGACAATCATAAACACGCCGATAGCGGCGATATAAAAGGGCTTCACGTCGCGTCGTTCGTAATTGATATTCTCGTGCAGCAGTTCGTCCGAAGACTTAATCTCCTGCATGATTAAAAGTCTCCTCGGCGTACGGATCCTGAAGCGGCAGGATCGGTCTGCTCTTTAAAAACCAGATGAACAGCGCCATCCAGATACCCCCGATGCCGATTGGCGCGATGATATCCATCCAGCTCAGGTGAAAATTCCCGGGATGAAAGGCCGGCTCGACCAGCCAGAAGACATCAACCAGCCGCATGAAGAAAACGATTAGGGCGATTACTGCCAGTCGTTTTGGGTTTTTCTTATTTGATCGACCCAGCAGCATGAAGAATGGAAGGAAGAAGTGAAACACGATCAATGCTCCGGCTATCCACCCCCAGCCCCCCATTGTTCTGCTCAAATACCATGGCGTTTCGTCGCGAAGATTCCCTGACCATATCAACAGGAATTGCGCGAAAGAGGTGTACGCCCACAACATTACAAATGTGAGGATCAGGTTTCCGAGATCGCGAAAATGATCCGGTGTGATTACGTCCGAAAGGGGCTTTCGGTCGGCGAGCAAAATGATGACTCCAATCGTAAACGCGAATGCCGCGAGCATGTCTCCGGCCATGTATATGACTGCGTACATCGTCGAATACCACTCAGGCTCAAGCGACATCACCCAATCGATCAAAGCAAGCGACAGCGTAATTGCCAGGATGAAGAGTCCCGGACCGCTGAGATGCTGCATTTTCAGGGCGAGTCTTGGCTCGCCCGTTTTGTCCTGTCGGAGAGACCATCGATTCAGGAGAGCTATAAGGAGAATCCAGATTACAAAGTACCCCGCCGCGCGAATGATAAAGAACGGCGTATTTAGGTAAGCGTGTTTGTGCTGAAGTAATGGATTTGCGGCAACTTCCGCGGAATGCGTCCAGATGTATAGTCTATGCAATCCGAACAGAAGCGGTATAAACAGGATAATCATCGCCGGCAGAGTCCGGGTTGCCGATTCCAGTGCGCGCCGCAAGAGTAATCCCCACGCTCCTCCTGTCAGATGCTGCATCATCAGAATCGCAAGGCTTCCCAGCGCGACGCCAATCCAGAACACATAAGCCATCAGGTACGAATGCAGAAACTGGTCGAAATTGAAAATCGCGCCAATTGCGCACAAAATCAGAGCGATAACGCCAATCACAAACAGGTGATTCTGATATCGATATAAGTCAGGCGTTGTTGCTGGAGGTAAGCTCGCGCTCATTGCTGGCCTCCTTTTAATTTTTGCTGCTGATCAGGCGGAGCATCGGTCAGGTTTGCGTGCTGGCTCAATTGCAGGGCTCTTATATAGGCTATGATCGCCCATCGATCTTTCGGCGGGACCTGCACCGCGTAACTGGGCATAGCGCCGAAACCGTTTGTAATCACTTCGTAGAAATGTCCGACGGGAGCGTTTCTCAACCTGTCGATGTGAAACGAAGGCGGGCGACTGTACCCGCGATGAACAATCATTCCATCGCCGTCACCGATGCGACTGTGGCACGGACTGCAATAGATATTGAATCTCTCCTGTCCGCGCTCAAGGACGTTGCGATCAATCGGAAAAGGAAAAGTTTGGGTATTTTCATTCACCGAAAATTGGCCGTCATCTTGAACAGGCTTACCATCTGTCATATTTGATCTGGTGTATCCGCTCGGCACAGTGCCGACGACAGTTGGACGCGCCGATTCCTTGTCTCTGAAGAAATCGCTTTCTTTCAAAGGGCCGTACCGTGGCTGATCTCCCATCTGTTGAGCACAACCACACAGAAAGAGAAGTCCGGCAATTGACGCGACGACTCTCAAAAGCGCAAAAGAAGAAGCGGAAACACACATATTCTCCGCGTCTCCGCGTCTCCGTGTCCCCGTGTCTGCTTTTTTTTCCCTCTCCGTGTCTCTGTGTCTCTGTGGTAAATTCATATTGTTACCAATCATATACATCCGATATCACCCGAGGTTGAGACCGCTCCAGCAACCGCCTGGTGGCGTCGTATTCGAACTTTGGATCTTTGACTTCAACCAAAATAAAAAACCGACTCTGTGTTGCGAGGCTGAATCTTGGAACATTGAAGAGCGGGTGATAAGGCTGCGGCAATCCATTAATCGCCAGCATCCCAAACGCCCCGAACAGTGCGGCGCCTAATACTGTCAATTCAAATGTGATCGGAATAAACGACGGCCAGCTAAACAGAGGACGTCCCGCAACGTTTATTGGATAAGTAATCCCGGCCGCATAGTACTGCATAAAGAAGCCGCCCAACCCTCCGATCAATCCCCCGATAAGGAAGATCGCCGCGACTCTGCGCTTCTTTGTAACGATGATGTCCGCCAATCCCTCGACGGGATACGGTGTGTACGCGGAGACCTTGGTGTAACCAGCATCGCAAATCATGCGCGCCGCCTCCAGCAAGTGCTGAGGATCCGCGTATTCAGCCGAGAGCCCGAATAGCTTTGCTTTTCGTTTGCCGATCATTTGGCCTCGCTTCCTTTCGAACCGGGCACAAGGGTGCGCATCTCTGCTATTGAAATCGTGGGCAGAAGCCTGACGAACAAGAACATCAACGCAAGGAACAGACCGATCGATCCTATGATCGTCGCGTAATCCCACACGCTGCCGGAATACATTCCCCACGCTGACGGCATGTAATCGCGGTGCAGACTTGTTACTACGATAACGTACCGCTCGGTCCACATTCCAACATTGACCAGAATCGAAATGATAAACAGTGTCCAGATGTTGTTTCTTGCGCGTTTGAACCAGAAGACTTGTGGCGCTATGACGTCGCAGATAACCAGGATCCAATACATCTTCCAGTACGGTCCACGGATGCGGTTTAGCTCTACATAGGCTTCGAATATGTTGCCGCTATACCAGGAGAAGAACGCTTCGGACAAGTAGGAGTATGTAACCATCAGTCCGGTCGCCAGCAGGATCTTTGCGCTATTGTCCAGATGGCGCATCGTGATGAAATCCTGCAAGCCGAAAGCTTTCCTGATTGGAATCGCCAGCGTCAGAACCATCGCGAACCCTGAATAGATCGCGCCCGCAACAAAGTACGGAGGAAAGATGGTCGAGTGCCATCCCGGCACTATCGCAACCGAGAAGTCGAAACTGACTACTGTGTGAACCGAGATAACCAGTGGCGTCGCCAAGCCCGCCAAAATCAGATAAGCAGTTTCGTAATGATGCCAGTGATCGGCGGAACCTCGCCAGCCAAGCGACAAAAAACCGTATGCTCGCCAGGCCCACTTACTTTTTGCGCGGTCGCGTAATGTCGCCAGGTCCGGAATCAGACCGATGTACCAGAAGACAAGCGAGACCGTGAAATAAGTGAGCACCGCAAACACGTCCCACACAAGAGGACTGCGAAACTGCGGCCACAACTCCATCGTGTTCGGATAAGGCAGCAGCCAATAGAAAAACCACGGCCTTCCCATGTGCAACAAAGGAAAGAGTCCGGCGCATGCAACCGCAAACAGAGTCATTGCCTCTGCAAATCTATTAATCGACGTTCGCCATTTCTGATGCAGCAGCAACAGAATCGCAGAGATCAACGTGCCAGCATGACCAATCCCAATCCACCAGACAAAATTCGCAATCGCGAATCCCCACGCTACCGGAATATCAACACCCCAGGCTCCGATCCCAACCGCGAACAAATAGCCAATTGCAAACAACAGCATCATCGTCAGGATGAAAGGAATTGCGAATCCCAGATACCATCCGACTGGCGTGCCGCGCTGGACGATTGAGGCGATCTTGTCCGTGATCGACACGAAGTCGTAACCCGGTCCGATTACAGGCGGCTGCGCCAGGGCATCTTTGGCTTCTTTGTTTTCGACAGTCTCGACTTCGTCAGTCCTTGCCACAGCGTTACTCCGTCTTTATTTCCGGATTTGGGTTTCGAACTTCGGCCAGATAGGTTGTTCGTGGTCGTGTATTCAGGTCAGCCAGCATTCCGTAATTGCGCGGTTCTGCTTTCAGTTTCGTGACATTACTGTTCGGATCATTGATATTGCCGAATACTATCGCTCGCGTTGGACAGGCTTGCGCGCATGCAGGAGTAATCTCGCCGTCGCGAACGGTGCGGTCCTGTTCCTCTGCGGTTATCTTTGCTTCGTTTATTCTCTGCACACAGTAGGTGCATTTCTCCATCACGCCGCGGCTGCGAACGGTCACATCGGGATTCTTCTGGAGCTTTACAACCGGAGTGTCATAGTCGGCATATCTGAAGAAGTTAAACCGCCGAACCTTGTACGGGCAATTATTCGAGCAATACCTTGTGCCCACACATCGGTTGTAGGTCATCTCGTTGATCCCTTCAGAGCTATGCGTTGTTGCCTCTACGGGACAGACGAGCTCGCAAGGGGCATCTTCACAATGCATACATGGCACCGGTTGAAAGTGTGTTTCGGGATTATGTTCATCGCCGCTGTAGTAACGATCTATGCGGATCCAATGCATTTCGCGGCCGTGCATTACTTCTATTTTGCCCACGACCGGGATGTTGTTTTCTGCCTGACAAGCTACAACACACGCGTTGCATCCGATGCAGGTATTGATATCGATTGCCATTCCCCACGCATATCCCGGATATGACCAGTTGGGGAAGAGCCACTTCGATTTACTTGGATCGTCAGCTTCAGATTTTGCGAATTTCGGATTCTGCTTGAATTCGCCAAGGGTCGCCGCCCGTACTAGGTCACGGTTCTCCATGCTATGATGGGCCTGTGTGCTGGCAAGCTCGTACGTTTCGTCAAGCTTTCGTATCTTCAAACCCACATCGAACCACGGCGCAAAAGATGTTCGAAGCAAGTAGGTGTTGAAACCTTTGAATGAACCAGTGTCGCCGCCACGAATTCGACCGTAACCAAAATGAACGGTGATCGAATCATCAGGATGGCCAGGCAATATCCATACGGGCATGTGCAGCGTCCGGCCCTGATAGTTCAGCTCAATTACATCGGACACCATATTGCCGTGCTCTCCACCTCGGCGCGCGGGATCGATCTCAATTGCGAATCGCTGCGCGGTTGCTGGACTGATCAACGCGGTGTTGTCCCAGGTAATTTTCGTGAAAGGTTTCGGTATTTCCTGCAGCCACGCGTTGTTGGCGAACCTTCCGTCGAAAATGGAAGGATCAGGTCGGAAGACAATTTCGAACTCGCCCGGATTCAACGGCGGTATGTTCGATGCAGTCCCGGCCTGCTGACTGTTCCTGATTGCAACTGCGCGCTCGGCCGCGGTTGTATTTGCGACTACCCCATCGCGCAACGATTTCCGCCACCATTGGTCAAATCCGTCTGGTGGATTTGGTAACGCAGGCGCGACTCCCGTTGTGTTCGATGGCGGACTTGATGCTTGCCCAGGAGTCGTCGAAGTTTGCGATGATCCTCCTGTTGAACCACCCGTTCCGTGTCTTTGTTGCCAATATTTGCGGACGAGGTCGTAACTGGTTTGATCAGGATTATTTGAGAGCGCCGCCATCATCTCGTGCTCAGTCTTTCCGCTGTACAGCGGCGCAATCAGTGGCTGAATAATTGAGACAGTTCCATCAAAGGCGCGAGCGTCGCTCCAGGACTCAAGATAATGCGCAGCGGCGACGTGCCAATGACAAAGCGCCGAAGTCTCGTCATAGTAAAGACTGTGATGAACTCGCGTTTGAACTTTCGATAATGCGGACGGGAAATCGAGATCAATCGGCGCAGTGAAAACAGGATTGCCGCCGAGAATCACCAGAAGCTCGACCGTTCCTGCATTCATGTCATTTACAAGCTGGCGAAGCGATTCAAGCTGATTCGTCGGGTTCGCTTCTACCGGATCGATGAATCGCACCGTCTTTCCAATATTGCCCAGCGATTCATTCATCATATGCGCAATTACATGCACGATCGGCGGTTGATAATCTCCGGCTATCACCACCGAAGAACCTCTGTGCGCCTGCAGGTCTCGTGCCAGCGCGGCGATTGCATCCGAATGATCTGTGTATGGTGTTGCACCTGAGCCAGGAAGGTTAATGCCAAGTTTATATGCGACGGCGCGAGCAAAGCCTTCAACCTGCGCTGCGCGCATTGGGAATCGGTGATCCGCCTTCGCTCCAGTATTGGTTGGTGTGCATTCAGCAACATAGAGTCGACTCATATTCGGATTGGAAACGTCCGGCCGGCGTTTGTTCATGAAATCGCGCGAGTACCTGACGCTTCCCGGTCCCGCACACAAGAAATCCGAATCGAGCGAAAGAACTACATCGGCATTTTCAAAATGGTAGATCGGATCGACGTAATCACCGAAAGCCTGTTTGGTTCCTTCGCGAGCGGTGTCGCGACCAGCAGGCTCATACTGATGCCACTTCGCTTTTGGAAACGCGGTGAGTATTCCTTTGATCTGATCTGCAAGCGTCGGCGACGTGACCGATCCAGTCAGAATTCTCAGACCTGCGCCTTGACTTGCGCGCTGCTTTGAAATGTCTTTCAGGAACTCCTCAAGAAAGACGCCCCAAGACCTGATCTCACCCAAATACATTGTCGTTTGTGAACGATCCGGATCGTAAAGACCAATAACAGAAGCTTGAGAAAACAGATCGGTTGCGCCAAGGCTTGCGGGATGCGCCGGATTGCCTTCGATTTTTGTCGGTCGGCCTTCGTGGCTTTCGACCAGCAGTCCCATCGCGTAACCGGCCATCGGCATCGCGGTCGCATAAAAGAGCGGTTTGCCCAGGACAATCTCTTCAGGCTGGCGAACGTATGGAACAATGTGTTCCGTAGGTTGTTGGACACTGCAGCCCGTGATTCCGGCGAGAGCGAGAGATGCACTCATCAACTTTATAAAATCGCGCCTGTCCAGCGCGTTTTCGATCATCACGGCGTGCTGTTCTAGTCTCTTTACAAGATTCGTTTGCGATTCGCTTCCAGCCAGTTCTTCCAGTGTTCGCCAAAACGTCTTTTTGGTTTTGTGAGTCTCGCCTTCGCAGCCGTTTGTCGAACCCGATAATTGATGCGGCTGATTCATTGATCTCCTCATCTATGACAGGTAGAGCAACTGGTTAAATAATGTGTGTCCCTGATGTGATATGAATTGGCGAGCTCTGCACCTTTGGTCACCTGATCCGTTGGAGCTTGCCATTCCATGTTGAAGACTTGATCACGCGGGCGAAGAACCTTGTTTGGATTGCGATGGCACTCAAGGCACCACTGCATCTCCATTGGTTGTTCTTCCCAGGTCAAAGGCATGCGGTCGACACGACCGTGACAAGTCGAACAACCGACGCCTTTGTTTATATGTATGCTGTGATTGAAATAGGCGAACTGCGGCAGATTGTTTACGCGATTCCACACCAGCGGAACGCCGGTTCGATAACTGTCTCTGACCGGTTGAAGCATCGGACTGTCGGTCCAAATCTGCGAGTGACAGTTCATGCATGTTGCTGTAGGTGGTATGCCGGCAAATGCTGATGTTTCGACTGTTGTATGGCAGTATCGGCAGTCCAGGCCCAGGCCGCTGACGTGATGTTGATGACTGAACGGTACTGGTTGTGATCGCGGCACCGCTACTTCGGTGACGTAGGATGATGTGCCGACGGCATATACAACCCAGCATATTCCCGCGATTATTATCAATCCTCCGAAAATGGTTACTCTCGCAATAATGTTCGAGCTAGGATGAAATACGCGATGCATATTGTCGTTTCGGTCCTGCGTCGCAAGTTGAACCAAAGCCGAGGGAAGAGATTAAAACAGTAAACGGAGGAAAACTTATCGTGTAGTGCCGAAACTCGCTTATTATCTTTTGCTGACTTGCCTTGCTGCATGCTCACACAGTGAGGCAATCCTAACAATTCTGTAATCTGCCTGATGCGCGCAACTGAATGAGGTGTTGCTGGTCATCTGAGCAAAGCCCATCGTGTTACACGCCTCAAGCAAAATCTTGAGGATACGAACCAAGCTGAGAAATAGTTGTTGCGGTCAGGACGTTGAATCTCGTCGCGTGACGCGATGCGTCCTGTTTACGTTTATCCAGGAAGCCTTGGCTTCTGTTATTGTTCGCTTTGAGAGACTTTCGCGAACTCTTGCGGCTGGCTGGAAGTATCACACTTCGCAACCACTGTTCCGCCCGTGAAAAAATGATTTGCAAAGGCCAGCGCGGTGACGATTATACCCGTGAGTTTATTCAGTTAGAGCGATGTATTATTAAAAATTGCAAGCAAATAGAGTTAAAGGGAAAGTGGATGATGTTAATTCACAAGCTAAATAAAATGCATCTTATCGGTCCAGACCCGTTCCATGCTGATAGCCTCTGATGCTGTTAAGTTGTGTCTCGCAAGCGATAAGTTGGAATGGTCGACAGTCTCACACTTCACAAATCGGCCACAAACGAAAAAGGCGACCGAGGCAGGCCGTCTTTAAATCGTTGATGGTATTGGTAGCGGCGAGTGGATTTGAACGACTGACCTTGGGGTTATGAATCCCATCCCCAATGTGTCCACCCAGTCCTATCAGAGTCTATAACCTTCTATTTACTGCGGTTTGCAGCCAGCCGGATCGCCGTAGAGTTGGACAGTTTACCATAGGATTCGATGAAACTCTGCCACAAATATGCCACAAGAAAGAGTCCCGAGTTAATCCTCATATGACCAAGTGAATCGAGATCCCACACCTATGGGAATCGTAAGCAGGCGCAGAAGCTTCTTGGAGAAACTCAAAGAGGAAGGTCGGGTGCGCAATATTGGGCGCACTAAAGCCGCACGCTGGTACGTTTAATGGTGGATTGCGCTACGAAAAACTCTATGGCGTAATTTCGGCAGCGTCAATTTGCTTAAACCTATGTAACTCAATGAGTTAATTGCGCCGTAATAATTCCCCTAATCTGCAATGTGGCGCAATCCGAGGGCGTTGAGGGTTAATGGAACATTATTCAGAGACCTGGGAAGGTTTCGGCAAGAGAATTTTAAGAAAAGAATGGAATGTATTTTTTTCTTAAGCGTATTAGAAGGTAGGGTCCAGGAAAATAAGCCAACAAGCTTTTGGCCAAAATTATGATTGAGGGACAAAGCCATGTCTCATGATTCTGATGAGGCGTTAATGCGAGCCGCTACTGACGGAAGCAAGAACGCATTCGATGAATTATGCCGAAGACATTCTGGAGAAATATACGGCTATATACAGAAGAGAGTGCAAGATTCAGATGTGGCCTTCGACATACTTCAAGAGATATTTTTAAAACTGTGGGTCACACGGGGGAGATATGATCCAAGTCAACCGTTAAAACCTTGGCTATGGACAATTACAACCAATGTGCTCAACACTTACTTTCGCACTAAGACAAGGCGCGGAAAATATGAAATACGTCAAGAAAGCAACTTCTCAGAAGCCGAAGAGAATTTCCCTCAATCATCTGAAACACAATTCCCTGATCCAAAGCCAAACCCATTGGAAATACTCTTGAAAAAAGAAAACAGAGAGATGCTTGAAGAAGCATTATCCTTATTACCAATCGGACAACGTGAGGTGATCATGCTGAAAGAGATTGATGGTTTGAGCCAAGCAGAGATTGCCCAGCGTTTAAATATTGCGACTGGAACCGTGGGATCGAGAATGAACAGGGGTAAAGATGAGCTGAGGAGAATTCTCACCGGACGTGTGGTTGGTAACAGTGTTTAGGGCTGGCCACAGTCCTCATTTGATTGGTAAGGAAGGGAACAGACATGGAGAAGCACAATAATCCTGAGAATACTTTGTACAATTTATATGCTGAACCGGCAGACTCTCTTTATGAGGAAATGTGTAAAATTGAAGGAGAGTTTGGAGACGTTATCAACTTAAAATTCGGATCAGGTCTATCAGATGAGGATATTGCCTGTGTTCTCGCTAAACCGTTAGAAGAAGTTGAGAAAATATTCGATAAAGCCGTGGGATTTCTTAGTTGCCATAGAGACATTCGTGCACTGGATTTTCGCGGTAAACAAGACCTTCTAAGGGAATTGGAAAGAGCTTACAGAGAGGGATCGCTGAGGGAGGAAAATCCCGCAGCCTTAGATGTGGAGGCGTTTGTTCAGGTTATGAGAAACCGTATAAACGAGACGTCCACTGATTACGAGTCCGAACCGCGACCTTCCAATCCTGACAGGAGCTATCCGAAGCCATTATTGGCAAGACACGTTGAGTCACCCTCCGTTAAAGGCTTTACAACCTCGGCGACGGTGACATCGTTAGGTTACGTTACGCTCGGCGGTTGGCCGAGCAAGAGTTATAGAAGAGGACTATACGATACGAGCGGCGAGCCGAAGGGGGGAGTATATTCTTTGATGGACGGGCTGAGCGCTGCTATGTGTCCGAAGAATACGCTTTTCCTGGCTGCGGCTGAGATGAAGAAAGACGTTCCAATAACAATTCCGTCAGCGCCTTTCGAGTATTTGGTTTTCGTCCACATTTATGGAGAATTCCGTGTTTCTGTCAAAATCGATCGATCAAGTTACGTAAATCTTGGCGCAACGGTAGGAAACAGCATGACGGAGTATTTCTTTTTAACCGGCACTGAGAGCCATATAACACCCGCATGCGAGATTGAATCGATCGATTCTAAACCGGCGCTTGGACTTATCGTAGGCTATAACAGAAATGGAGCCCCTTTTAAAATTTGTTCAAATGGATTTGTAGAGTTCCTTCCCTGGGAGGGAGAGTTTGACGCCAACTCCTATTTGACGAGAGTTCGAGACGAGATGGGATCAGACAACATAATCTCGTTTCAAGAGTCGTTTCCGACAGGACCTATTGGTTTGAAAGAGTATGTGGACAACAATCGTCGTGAAATCGATCCATTAAATCATGCAGTTCATCATTACAACGAGATTGTGAACCATAATATTGATTACACGAATGTTCCGCCTTGGCAGCAAACTGGCCGAACACCACAGATTCAAATTATTCGGCTTGCAGGACGTTCTCTGGCAGAAGCGGGAAAATTGAAAACCGATAAACACCAAGCCGTAGAGGTCTTCGTTGCAAAGCATGGCAAAACAAAATGTTTTGCGATTGACTCTGAAGGTCAAGGAGGGGATTGGCAAAAGACTGCACTGGGTGATTATGAAGAAAATCGCCGAAATGAGTTTGAGGTTAACGCGAACGGTGAAATTCCGCAGATCGGTGTGCTATCAAGCCAAAAGCGGCACATAGCCTGTGGAATTGGTACGGACAGTTATGCCTTACACATGACTTTCGCAATTGAACATCAAAAAGATCGATCTGTCAGTGGGACTGACGCGAGATCTATTCAAAAGCAAGCATAGAGAGGCAGAGATGAACCATCAAACGGAAATTCAGGATTTAATTAGATGGTCCGTTAACAAAATGGAACATCTCGGTTGGCGGAAAGTAATCGAATCAAACTTGATTGCACGGTTGCGGGGCGGCTTAGGCGGTTCACATACGGTTGTGACTTACCCGCCGCTTGACGCGCTAGAACCGATCCTGCCTGATCAGGTGATAAGTAGATCGGGACCTGTATCCGGGCTTGATCTATATTTGCATATTCCTTTTTGTGAGTTTATCTGTCCGTTCTGCCATTACGATACGCAACCTACGAATATTAATAAGCCTCAAGAGGCCAAGATACAAAACTACATTAATGCCCTCCACGAGGAAGTCGCTTCCTGGAAAGGTCTGATTGGTCGCTCCACTTTAAATTCGATTTACATCGGCGGAGGGACGCCGACCGCCATTTCCGAAGAGCAACTGCTCAGCTTGCTGGATAGTGTATCGTCGCTCCCGCGAAAGCAGAATTTCGTCGGATGCGTCGAAACCAGTCCGCTGACAGTAACGGCCGCCGTCGGCCGCAGAAAGCTGCAGTCTCTGCTCAACAAAGGGATCAATCGACTAAGCATGGGCGTTCAGTCATTTAACTCCGAGTTGCTACGCTGTTCGCGCGGGTATGACCTTAAGACAGTGCTGAAGTCTCTGGAGATAGTTCAGGCTCTCATTGATAACCTGAATATCGACCTTATTCAGGATTTGCCGAATCAGACGGATGAAGACCTCTTAACCGATCTGGAATACGTGGACAAAATAAAACCAGCACAAGTTACCTGGTACATTATGAGGCTCCGACCTGAATCACGATGGTATAGGCGATACCAGGGATCTTCTCTAAACATTTCGGAATCATCGCAAAGCATACGCCGCACTCTGATGATTCGACAGGGAATGGAACGCATTGGATATTTGGCAATGCCGGGCGGACGCTTTATTCGGGAAAGGCGCTATCGGGATACCTTTAAAGACAGTCGGGCAGGGTTGAACTCCGTACTGTTAGGTTGCGGTCTCTCTGCTTATTCACATGGCTGGGATTACATCTTTCGCAAC
>DASRDY010000066.1:0-55469 GCA_035652355.1 Blastocatellia bacterium | reverse complement strand
TTCTCGCTCCTGACTTCGGAGATCATATTCAAGTAGGAATGTAGCAACGGAATGTTAAGGGTTTATTTAATTTGGAAGAGGATTTGTAAAGATTTGGTAAAAGACAAAAAGTACTTCTCTACATTATTCATCCGGTTGAATAGAAACTTTTATCGTATCGCCAGCGGAAACTCCTGCTGCTGCCTGAAGATCGTCATCGATTAACATAAAGAACCGCTTCATTCGCGGCACTATGCAACTGTGAAAGCTCACCCCATTCAGCTTACCTTTAACAATGTGGCCGTTACGCCCTGGCCAGAGTTTTCTCGGCTCAATCGACCATTTTTCAGTTGGGTTGAACGGAACTTCGACAGCAAGGATATCCTTGTGTCCGGACAGTATTGTTCCACTGAATGTTTCCGATTTCATTTTCCCAGTTTAATCCGCGTCTGAACGACTTGACCAGCTAAAACTTCGGCGGTTAAAGTAATCAACGATTCAGCATAACTGAATCTATCTCTGGCATCGCCGGACATCAGCCACCCGGGATAATACGCCAGCATCGGCTGAGGAGATGTATAAATGTGAAGTTTGTGGTGTCACCTCTCAACCTCGTCAACCTGTTAACCGAGTAGCCATTGAAACTCGCCCGGTTCGTTATAAATTCAGAGAAAAAGCACAAGCCTGCTGGAAGTTCGACGATAAAGGGCGCTATCGATACGTCAAAACCAACGATGCAGGCGGAATGGGACGCGAATGCGTTAGAGAAATAACCGTCTGCTTAGATTGTTTTAATAGATTAACGTCCTCGTCTTGAAGAAACAGGTGCATCGTCTGGTTACCCGCCGGGCGGCCAGACGGCGCACCTTCAGTCTTATTCAACGCGTTTCAGTTTTATGTCCCCGCCACCCGTGTGAACGACCAGAGCAGTCGCCTTGCCCTGACTATCAGCCTCGAACGTCATCGATAACTCCATGCTCTTGGCAAAGAAATCCCGGTCACTCTCTGAAAAGGCTTCTATTTTTGTTGGGTCATCACCTTCCTGTACCAGCAGGTGACTGCCGTCTCTTGTAATTGTAAGTGTACCGACCGAAGCGGTGTATCGTCCGATATACCCGTCTAACAGCTTAGGATCAATGGCTATCTCTTTGTGCTCCTTCGGAGGCTTGCGCGGAGGCCGTTTATCGTAGGATACAAACCCCTCCCAAGCGACAGGTGTATACGTGTTCTTAATCAGTGTCTCTAACAGTTCCTGAAATATACCTTCCCCATTAGAGCTGTTTGTCATAATGATGATTCCTGTCTTCGAATCATCAAAATTGACCGTATAATTCTGGAAGCCATCGAGATGTCCTTCTTTGAAAAACGCCTTCCCATAAGGAGTCCAATAGAGGCCCCAGCCAAGTCCATAACTGAGGCGGATCGGTTTGTTCTTCTCCGTCGTTCCAGGTTCCAACGTCGGAAACTGGTGCTTTGATAAAATCTGAATCTGCGGGCTGAACATTAGTTCTCTGGTTTCTTTCTGCAGGCCCTGACTAGTTATCATAGCTTGAATGAAAAGCGTGAAATCCCGCAAGGTTGTCACCATCGAGCCAGCGGCATCTGCCGGCGCTCGCTTTTCTGGCGGACCGAGGGACCGTCCATCTTCATTGTAAGGTAATGCCCAGTTATCTTCGAACCGGCTATCCCATACCAGACTACTGCGAGTCATTCCGAGAGGCCGAAACACATAGTCCTGCATCAGTTCTTGGACCGGCTTCTTTGTTATGGTCTCGACCACAAATTGCAACAGGTTAATTCCTTCGCCTGAATATGCATACCTAGATCCAGGCTCAAAATTGATATTCAGTTTTTGATCTTCGTTCAACTGTCGGAAGTTTGGAAAGCCACTCGTATGGCTGAGCAGCATTCTCGCGGTGATTTTCTTATAACGAGAATCACTCTCCAGATCTTTGTAAGCCGAATACTCGGGCAATGGTTTCGGCAAATACTGATATACCGGTTTATCAAGGTCTAGAATCTTTTTTTCGACGAGTTGCATCACCATGTAAGCGAACGCCACTTTAGTGAAAGAGGCCGCGGCCATGACTGAATCTTCAGTCAGCGGCAGATTTTTATCCTTGTCACGAACTCCATAACTCTTAAGATAAACAACTTTTCCATTGTTAAAAATCGCAATATCGACTCCGGGCACATTCGCTGCAGCCATCAATCGTTTAACGGTTCCATCAATTTCCGCCGAAGTGATAGTGCTGCCATCCAACCGTCTGATCACTGGCTGTTGGGCGGCCATCAATAGCCCACTAATCAGGGCTGTAAGTGTTAGTAATACAAGCGCTTGTTTCATCCGGGCCTGTTCCTTTCCTTTTGGTTAAATGCCGTGGAGGTCGGGCCAAAGCGTACGTTCAGTTGATGTCGTTATATAGTTGTCGACAATCTCTGTAGATTAAGACGTTCCTGAGCCCAATTCTGTTAACGACCGGGATTATGCCAGACGATTTGATCTTATATTGTCTCGCGAAAAAAAATAAGCTTATTCTCCAGATGCTGCGATATATTCTAGGAGGTTGTCAAAGTGGGTCAAATTGAATAACTGGTCCTTTATCTTCATAGCAGTGATGTCCTGATCGTGGCATTGTAATTCCGAACAAATTCTGCTGATTTGTTCGGAACGGAACAAATCATAACCGTCGTCTCTAGGTTTTAAACACAACACGTCGTATAGCTATCTGCATTCTTTACAATCAAAGGACAAAATGAACAGAAGAACCGTCCCCATTCTCATCATTGTAATCATCGCTATCATCGTCTTTTTTGCGGCGCATTCGTGCAATCTTGGCGAAACGCTTAAACACCTTCACGGCCGTTAAACGCTTATGATGAACATTATCGAGTCGATTTTACAGGATCTGCGCTATAGCTTTCGCATGCTGATTAAAAGCCCGGGCTTTACCATCGTTGCAATTCTGTCGCTGGCGCTGGGCATTGGCGCTGACACTGCTATCTTCAGTTTGGTCAACACTACAGTATTACGCCCATTGCCGGTTCAGCGGCCTGAGCAGTTGGTGACGCTCGTAAACATCAGCGATTCGCGAACCTCAACAAACTTTTCGAATCCAAATTATCGTGATCTTCGCGACCGCAATAACGTTTTCTCCGGATTGATCGGTTATCACTTTGCGCCGGTAAGCATGAGTCATGACGGCATCAACGAAAAAGTCTGGAGCTATGTCATTACCGGAAATTATTTTGACGTTTTGGGAATCAATCCTGCCCTCGGTCGTTTGATTTCAACTGAAGACGATAAACTTCCCGGCGGTCATCCTGTCGTTGTCATCAGTTATCAATGCTGGCAGGATCGATTCGGCTCCGACCGATCTGTGATCAACAAGAGCATCGTCGCTAACGGCGTCAATTACACGATTATTGGTGTCGCGCAAAAAGGATTTTTCGGAACCGAGATCATCGTTTCTCCCGAACTTTATGTTCCGAATTCGATGGAGGCACAGGTTGATTTGGGAAGTCCATGGCTGGAAAAACGAGGCAGTGAATACTTATCTCTTCAGGGGAGATTGAAACCGGGAGTCAGCGTGCAGCAGGCTCAGGCCGCACTCAATTCAATCGCGGCTGCTCTTGAGAAGGAGTTTCCAGATACTAATCAGGGCAAGCGCATAGCTCTGACTCCGCCGGGTGCGATTGCAGGAGTAATGCGCGGGCCATTTCTGAGTTTTACCGGCGTTCTTATGATGATAGTCACCTTCGCGCTGCTGCTGGCCTGCACAAATATCGCAAACCTGCTGCTGGCGCGAGCAACAGAGCGCCGCAAAGAGATCGCGATTCGACTCGCCCTTGGCGCGAAACGCGCCGACCTGATACGTCAGTTGCTGACGGAAAGCACGATCCTTTCAGCAGCAAGCGGCCTGGTTGGTTTGCTTCTGGCATATTGGCTGGTGAGTTTGACAACCGGAATCAGACTGCCTATCGATTTTCCATTGCTGGTAAACATCGAAATCGATTACCGCGTTCTGGTTTTCACGCTGCTGGTTTCAATTGTGACCGGGGTTATCTTTGGTTTGCTACCGGCACTGCAAACAACAAAAGTTGACCTATTACCTGAACTTAAAGATGAGACCTCTGTCGGTGGCTACAACGTTTCGTGGCTGAAGAAAGGCATGATCGTCACGCAGGTCGCCCTGTCTCTTGTTCTGCTCGTCTGCGGTGGTTTGATGCTGCGAGCATTGCAACGCGCGCAGTCGCTCGATCTTGGCTACAGCCCCCAGAATGCGGCCGAAATTACTTTTGATCTGCGACTGCAGGGGTACGATAATGGCCGCAGTCGCGAGTTTCAAAAAACGATTCTGGATCGTGTCAAACAACTTCCCGGCGTGCGGTACGCTGGTCTTGCCGACATGGTTCCGGTTGATCTGCATTTCCCGCGAGGTTCCGTTTTTATCGAAGGGCAATCGCCCGAGCGCACTGATCTGGCTCCGCGAGCAATGATCAATCGAGTCAGCCCGGGTTATTTTCAATCGATTGGCACTCGTATTTTAGCCGGCCGGGATTTCACCGAACAGGATGATGATAAATCTCAGCGGGTAGCGATCGTCAATGAAACGTTCGCGCGCAGTTTCTGGCCGGGGCAGGATCCGATTGGGAAGCGGTTCAGCCAGGGAAGTTCTGATTCTCCTATGATGACCGTAGTCGGACTAGTGCAGGACGGGAAATATGCCGGACTGAACGAGGATCCACAGCCATTCGCCGCTCGTCCAATGTTTCAGGTATTCTCCGGTCCGACCACAATTATCGTTCGATCGGATTCCGCCACGGAAAGATTAATGACGACCGTCAGAAAGGAAGTCCTGCAACTCGATCCACACCTACCGATAACAAGCAGAATGCTTACGGAGAAATTATCACTGCCGTTATTGCCGACGCGTTTTGCGGCAGCACTGCTAGGCGGATTTGGAGCGCTGGCTCTTGCGCTAGCGGCGATTGGAATATACGGTGTGATGTCTTACACGGTATCGCGGCGCACACATGAGATCGGAATTCGATTAGCTTTGGGGGCGGAAAGCTCTGACGTCTTGCGATTGGTCGTGATGCAGGGAATGATGCCGGTGATCGGCGGAGTTGTTATTGGATTGTCAGCAGCGCTCTCACTCGCACGAACGATGCAGAGCATTCTGTTCGGCGGAGTGAGCGCTACCGACCCGTTGACTTACACTGCAATGGCTTTACTACTGATGTTGGCTGCTCTACTTGCCTGTTACCTGCCTGCTCGTCGAGCAACCAGGGTGGATCCGGTGATAGCGCTGCGGTATGAATAGGGACAGGCGGCGCAATCGTCCCCGATTGCGCCCTGGCAAATCCCTGCTCTGGACTTAGCAGCAGCGCAAACGTCTTGTTGTCAAAGACTGATTGCTATGATTTTGGTGGAGCGCTTGCCTGCTGTACGGCTTCCTCAACTTTAGTGAGAGGCGTCGGGCTCATATGCATACCGATTACCGTGGTCACTGATAAATTTTCCTGACGTATTGCGGCCAGCAATGTCGACAAGTCGTGCGGAAACAAGAACGATCCGCCAGGGCCTAATGGCTGTGCCATTTCACTGGTATACAGGAGGCGATGTTCAGGAAAATAAACCATCATCATTTGCTGCGTAGCCGCGCGAATTGGATATATCTCTAACCGATTTGCTCCACTGCCCACAACCGTTTTCCCCGAAACTATCAGCAACTTTGGCGTTTTGCCGGAACGCGACAATGAGTCAGGTTGGATTGTGTGGAGACTGGCCAATACTTTTTCGATTATCTCTTTATTTTGATCCATCACGTACACCGGAATGCCCCGGGCAACGTATTCGCGCACTCCCGCAAAATGCCACCACGAATTATTCGATGAAATAACAGCTCTTATTGGAACTCCGGGAAATCGGCGTTCGGCTTCAGCAATGACTTTCGCTGAGTATCCTGTTGAAAGCGGAGCTTCAACAATCACAATGCCGTCTGACTGTTTCACTATAGTTGTGTACCAGCTTCCGGGAATATTTATTAAACCAGGAGCTACCTCAATCGCCGGTTTGTCCTGAAGACCCAGTGGAAAATCGGCGACTTTTCGCGGAACAAACGATTTTCGGGCTTGTTCGGACGCCGTAAAAGGCTCTTCGGGGAACTCCGGATTGATTTCCATATCGGTGATACCGAAACCGCGATATGGATATCCATTAACTGCAATGTCATATTGCAGAGGCAAATGAACGCCCCCGGGTTGAATCTCCCAATATGAAAATGTTGCTCTGACTTTCACATCGCCCCACGGAGCAAGGATAATGTCATAAGGAAACACCTGCGTCGTCTCTACGACCGTGGGATAGGCATTGTACGAATTGATGTAGATATGAACGGATATGTTTTCCCACGTGAACGCGACAACGTGATGGAGCACCTTTTCGGTAACCTCGTCTGGCTCTGCGTGCAAATCCTTTGAATCGAGCGCGGCCAGAATTGCTCTTTCTGGGCTTTGAATGTACCAACTCCGGTCGGCGTAGAAAGCAGGGCCGACAGTGATTTTTCCATCTGGAGATTTAATTACAGATGCCGACACATTGTCCATCACGACAGTTGTGGTAATCTTTGGTCCTGATTGTGTCTGCGAATTAAAGACGGTTTGTTTTCTACGATTCACCATATCGACAAATTCCGTCGGCTGGTTGTATATGGTAACGAATGGTCCGTCCGGATGCTCACTGTCTTGTATGTGATTTGAAAATGCAGTTCCCTGACGCTTGATCGTTTTAAGAGATCGCAGGGTCTTCTCGCCGCCCATAACCTCAATTGCGGCTTGCACCCATTTTCGCGCGTTATTCGTTGTCGTGCTCCGTCCCTGAGGATTGACGTTTACAATGTTTAATGATGAGAAAAGCAATAAAGACACAAGAATTGACCCATTTCGATTGCCCACAACAATCTCCTTTTGCGAATTTCGTCGCGAGCAATGGTAAAATGCGAGTAAAGTTTGAATAACTGATTTGTGGTGTGAGGCCGATTACAGCGGCGAACTGGTTTTTGGAGGTGGCGAATTGCCAGAAATAGGACAGTACAAAGGTTTTCAAAATAGTGTATAAACTACCCGCGCAAGGTTTCCTCACATACTTTCTGTATGCGCGACCTTTACTGAATCGAAACGCAGGCGGAACACCTGCGCTCCTGGAGGAGGTACTATGACAGATACATTTATCGGAACAGGTTTTCCATTAGATGCGGACGGCCAGCAGGCGGTTCTGGATGTTATTGGCGTTGGCGCCCCTGAATTGTGGTCAGTGCTGAGCGTCGAAACAAAAGGCTTTGGCTATTTGAACGACCGGCGACCGCAGATACTTTATGAACGCCACATATTCAGCAAGCGCACTAATCACAAATTCGACCAGACTAATCCGGACATCAGCAATACCTCTCCGGGAGGATACGGCGCTACTGGTGGTCATCAATACGATCGCCTGCAGGCGGCGATTGCGCTTAACCGTCAGGCAGCACTGGAGAGTGCTTCTTGGGGCATCGGGCAGTTGATGGGATTTAATTGCGGCCAAGCTGGATTCGACAATGTTGAGTCTATGGTTGCGGCAATGATGGCGTCGGAAAACGACCAATTGCTGGCTATGGGCAAATGGATAGTTGCCAACAACTTGAATAAACCCCTCGTTGCGCGCAACTGGGCGGCGTTTGCAAAAGGATACAACGGGGCAAATTACGCTATAAATCAATATGACAAGAAGCTGGCGGCCGCCTACGCGAGATACAGCAGCGGTAAACTGCCTGATCTGAGCGTCCGGCAAGCACAGGTATATCTTACATATCTGGGTTTGAACGCAGGCGGCATCGATGGATTGGCCGGACCGACGACATACAAAGCTGTGAACGCTTTTCAGGCGGCAAACAATCTGCCGGTACAGAATCAGATTGATGATGATTTGATTAGCAATTTAAAGAATGCGATTTACGGTCTGGCGGCAAGTGCGCCGCAGTAGATGAACTGACCGGTTAACGATTGTTTGATTGCCTGCGGCAATTCGGGCAGGGACGAGCCCTGCCCTTGTATTGTTCCGAGTCACCCGCTTCTATCGAAGATTACTCTTCTTTTGTCTTCAGTATCTCTTCATCGGCGCTTGCTATCAGCGTCGCCGATGCCGCCAGATCATCCTCAGCAGTTTCGATCAGTTTCACACCCTGGGCGCTTCGACCGGTCTCGCGGATCCTGCCTGCTTCCAGTCGGATCAGTTTTCCGCGCTGGGTTATCAGCAGGATTTCGTCGTCGTCCGTGACAGGCATAACGGCGATGACCTTGCCGATCTTATCGGTCACTTTCATGTTGATTACACCCGATCCACCACGACCCTGCAAACGATATTCTGACAATTCCGTTCGCTTGCCGAATCCGTGAGAAGATATAGACAACATCCGCTCGCCGCCGCTTACTGCGCACACGCTGACAACATAATCATTGTCGTGAAGCGTAATTCCGCGAACGCCGCGCGCCGCGCGTCCCATATCGCGAACATCATCTTCCTTGAAGACAATCGCCATTCCTTCGTGCGTAGCCAGGAAGATCTGCTTCTTGCCATCGGTCAGAACGCAGGCAATCAGTTCATCGCCATCATCGACGCCCATTGCGATGATCCCGTTGACGCGTATGTTTGCGAAATCGGAAAGTGCGGTCTTTTTGATCACCCCTTTGCGCGTAACCATTGCGACGAACTTTTCTTCTTCGAAATCCCGAACTGTCAAAACACCGGCGATCTTTTGATCTCCCGGCATATTGACCAAATTGGCAATGGCCTTCCCGCGACCAGCTGCCGCTGCATCCGGAATCTCGTGAACCTTGGTGCGATATATCTGACCATTTGCCGTAAAGATCAGCAAATAGCTATGCGTCGATGCGATGAACACGTGAGTTATCGTGTCTTCCGATCTGGGACTGGCTCCCTTTCTGCCTGTGCCACCGCGTCGCTGTGACCGATAAACCGAGGCCGGTGTGCGTTTGATGAAGTTGTTGTGCGTCACCGTGATAACAACGTCCTCGTCGGCGATCAGGTCTTCAAGAGTGAACTCCGCCTCTTCGTCAACGATCTGTGTTCGCCGTTCATCGGCGTAACTCTTCTTTACAGATTTGAGCTCTTCGACGATGACGTTCTTCAGAACGTTTTCGTTTTCCAGAATCTCTTTCAGCTCGGTGATCAGCTTAATCACTTCCGTGTATTCATCGATGATCTTCTGACGTTCCAGAGCCGACAATCTGCGCAATTGCATGTCCAGAATCGCCTGTGCCTGAATCTGCGAGAACTTAAATCTGGTCATCAAACCGTCGCGCGCATCCTCGGTTGATTTCGAAGCGCGAATCAGCTTGATGATCTCGTCCATATGATCGAGAGCCTTCTTCAAGCCTTCTAAAATATGAGCGCGGGCTTCGGCCTTTTTCAGCTCATAAATCGTGCGCTTTCTGACGACTTCTTTTCGAAAATCGATGAAATACTGAATCGTGTCCATCAGATTCAGAACTCTCGGTTGTCCGTTGACAATCGAAAGATTGATGATCCCGAATGAAGTCTGCATCGGCGTAAGCTTGTAGAGTTTGTTCAGCACTACCTGCGCAACGGCTTCGCGCTTGAGCTCGATCACGATCCGCATTCCGTCGCGGTCGCTTTCGTCGCGAAGATCGGAGATGCCTTCCACTCTCTTTTCCTGAACCAGCTCAGCGATCTTTTCGATGAGTTTCGCTTTGTTAACCTGGTACGGAATTTCGGTTACCACGATCGCATCGCGTTCCTGCGCACCACGACCTACGCGATCGATAGCGGCGCGAGCTCGCATTAACAGAGTGCCACGACCGGTCAGATAAGCCTGTCTGATTCCTTCGCGACCATAGATGAAACCGCCGGTCGGGAAGTCCGGACCAGGAACCAGTTTCATTATTTCTTTGATCGAGGTAGTTGGCTTCTGCAGCAACAAAATCGTCGCGTCAACTATCTCGCCAAGGTTATGCGGCGGAATGTTGGTTGCCATACCGACCGCAATACCCGAAGCACCATTAACCAGGAGGTTCGGAATTCGTGACGGGAGCACCATTGGCTCCTGCAATGACTCGTCATAGTTCGGCTGGAACGCTACAGTCTCTTTTTCAACATCAGCAAGTATTTCGTCTGCGATTCGCGCCAGGCGAACTTCGGTGTATCGCATCGCCGCGGGCTCGTCGCCGTCGACGCTTCCGAAATTGCCCTGACCATCAATCAGCGGATAGCGCATCGAGAAGCCCTGCGCCAGACGAACTATAGTGTCATATACAGCAGTGTCGCCGTGCGGATGGTATTTACCGATAACGTCGCCGACTACGCGGGCGCTTTTCTTATAAGGTTTAGTGCTGGTGTTTCCTAACTCGTGCATTGCCCAGAGGACGCGGCGATGAACGGGTTTAAACCCGTCGCGGACATCAGGCAAAGCTCGCCCGACGATAACGGACATTGCGTAGTCCAGATAGCTCCGCCGCATCTCATCTTCAATATTTACAGGAATTCGCTCTTGTGATTCCATCGGTCTCCTTCTAAAGATTTCGCAGATATAAAGGGTAAGGAAATCTACTGAATAATGTAAAAAATATTATAGCCGAAATCGGCGCTAAAGCCAAGTATTTCCAGAGGATAAGCGCGATTCATGGCGGGAAAAATAGGGCTTTAAAATCAAGGATTTAAACGCTGATTATAACCGGTACGCTAGTAAGGACTGTAGGGACAGGACTCGTCCTTGTCCGAATCGTGCGAAGCACGATAAATCGTTCTTTTACAGAATCTTAGTTGCCTTTAACGGTTCGGCAGCAACGGCCTTGCTTCTACATCTGTTACAAAACCCAGCTTGTTACCATTTGTGACAATCCTGACTGGAGATTTAGGGTTATCTTTTGGGTAACTTTTAACAAAGTGTTGTCGAAACGGCACTTACCAGATCCTAACAATTTGGCACGCGCATAGCAACGTCGGCCAATCGGTCATAGTGTTATCTATATGCCCATCGACAGTTATCGAAAATAAAGGGAGCACGCAACGTGAACTCAATAAAGAAATTACGCATCTTCCTCCTGATGATCGGCATTGGGATTGGCCTTACCCTCAGAAGCGAGCAGTCTCTGGCTCAAACGCCACCCGCGCCGATTATGGTTGTCGCGCCCCATCCTGACGATGAAGGACTGATTGCCAGTGGTGTTATTTATCGCCAGTTGCAGGCGGGTGGCCGGGTAAAGGTGGTCATTATGACCAACGGTGACATGCAGGGCAAAGCGAAAGGGCTTCAACGAGAAGGCGAAAGCGTTGCTGCTCTGGGCGTATTGGGTGTCGATCCACAGGACATCATTTTCTTCGGCTATCCTGACACCCATATGGATGACATTCTGACCGCGACCTCTGACACACAGGTGTTCACTTCGTTCGACGGCACCGTGAACGCTACATACGGTAATACCGGATTTGGAGGAAAAGACTGGCATTCACTTTTATTTGGCGCTCCAGGACCATACAACAGGCAATCGGTGATGGCGGACCTGAAATCGGTTATTGAAGCCTTCAGACCTTCGGACATCTATACGACTGCGGAAATCGACGTTCACGCTGATCATCACGCTACATACTTGTTCATTCACAACGCACTTACTCAGATCGTACAGGAGTTACCAACATATCAACCGATCGTTCACAAGACCGTTGTGCACGACAGCGCGGGACCAGACGCTTGGCCATTGCCGACAACTGCTTCCGGTGTTTCAAACCGCTTTGACCCAACGCAGGCTTTCACTTTACCGGCAGTTGCGCAAGGATCGCCTGAAAACAATCTGGTGCTAGAGCGGCTGCCAGTACCGACACCTATGCTTAGCACTAATTCGGCTAACAATCTGAAGTTCCAGATGTTGAATCAGTACGTTTCGCAAGTAACGCCGTTCCTGTTCGCTTTCTGCAAGAAGGATGAGTTTTTCTGGATTGATGGAACGGTTGTGCCGCCACCTCCTCCTCCAACCGGTGGCGCAACTAATGTAGCAATGAACGCGACAGTGACGGCTTCCAGCCAAAACACTGGTACAGGTCAAACAGCGGCCAAGGCGATTGACGGTATCATCGACGGATACCCTAACGATTATACGAAAGAATGGGCTACTGTAGGCGGCGGACCGGGTTCCTGGCTAAAGCTGGCTTGGCCGTCGGCAGTAACGGTTAATAAGATCGTTCTTTTTGACCGGCCAAATCTAAGCGATCAAGTCCTGACAGGCACAATCAGCTTCAGCGATGGTTCCACTTTACCGGTCGGAGCGTTGAACAACGACGGCTCTGCGACAACACTTAATTTTACCGCAAAGACGATTACGGGACTGACTTTCACAATCAACAGCGTTTCCAATTCCACGTCGAATATCGGTCTTGCTGAAATACAGGTCTTCAATATCGCACAGGGAACCTCATCTGTTACTTCAGGCGAAGCGGTTCGATCAATGAATCGCACAAGAGTAGCCGTTGGCAGTGCCACTGCGGCAGTCAGCACAACCAATACACCGCCAGCGATCGCTGCCGGTCCGACCGCGAATCCTCAGCCTGTTGCTATTGGTGCGACGACGGCGCTCAGTGTAACGGCAACTGACGCTAATTCCGATCCACTAACTTATATATGGGTAACCGGGAATGGCAAGATAACAGGCTCTGGGCCGACGATCAGTTACAGCAATACCGTTGCGGGAAGTTTTAGAGTACTGGTAATTGTGCTGGATTCAAAAGGAAGCACGATCGGCGGAGAGATTACGGTTACAGTAGCCAATACCAGCAACAGTGCGCCAGTCATAGCCTCTGAACCGACATCGAGTCCGAACGAACTCGCCGCTGGTGGCACCAGCACTCTCACCGTTGTCGCATCGGATCCTAACAACGATCCTCTGACATACCTGTGGAGCGCCACCGACGGAACAGTGACCGGAAATGGACCGTCAGTCTCTTACAAAGCGCCAAACACGACCATCGATGAGATCGTAAAGGTGACCGTCACAATCAGCGATGGTCGCGGCGGAACGATCACGGACAACGTTGTCATTCTGGTTCGAGCTGTCAATCATCCTCCTGTAATTACAGGCAAGTTAACGGCGGTGCCCAGCACGATCAGCTCTGCACAAACCAGTTCACTGACAGTGACTGCGTCCGATCCGGACAATGACACATTGACTTTTGCGTGGTCAGCGACTGCCGGAACCATCGTCGGATCGGGTAATACCGCCAAGTTCACACCACCTGCTCCGAAGGCCAGCCGCAACGTTGTGGTCACAGTTACGGTAAGCGACGGCAAGGGTGGAGTAGTGACCAGCTCGGCATCGATAATCGTTACCAAGTAAACTAAATCCTTGGTTCCAATAACCGGGAAACTGGGCCTGATCAACAAAGTTTGGTCGGGCCTGGTTTCCATTTGCTATAATGTCCCTTGATTTACCGACGCCGTAGGCAACTAATGCTCCCTAGTGACAATCTATCCTGAGCATTGACGCTTCCCCCAGAGAGCAGATTAATACAGGTGAGGAGTCCTTATGCGCCGAATCGCTGTTCATCTAACTTTGATAACGACAATATTGCTTCTGGCCACTGGCAATGGAAGTGCCGCAAACTGGAACGGTATCGAACCTCTGGTGACAAGCCTGGACGATGTTCACACCAAACTCGGGAAGCCTGCGAAGGAGACCGACGCAGGGCCAGTCTATGTATACCCCTGGGGAACGGTCGAGGTTGTAACCGTTAGCGAGCAGGATATTAATAGCAAAAAATTCAAGCCCAATTATCGCAGTAAGGTCAAAGGTATAGTTATTGAACTGAAGGGTTCTACGCTTACCCCGCTGGCATTAGGGCTACTGTCAAATCCGGATTTCGAAAAGCAGAGCGACGGAACGAAAGTGCATTTTGCGAATGATAACCTCGGAATAACCTACCAGTTTATAAACGACAAGCTAACCAAGATTTTTTACGAAGGCGATGTCAATACTCGCCGGCGAGCGTCAAAGTAACCATTTGGAGCGCACGTCACGGCGGCGTGCGCTTTCCACCAAAAATCTTTTCAAAAAATTGTGCAAGTCCTGCCCGGGTTTCCCGTTCCTAAAAAGACAAATCACTCCAGAGACATCTTTCACCGGTAGGTCAGCAAGCCTGAGGACCCTGTTGGAAAGATGTGACGAGTGGTCTCCGTCGCCCGGCGTCAAGGAATGAAATAATTGACAGAGCGGCATCCACAACTCGGTCACGTTCCTATACGCCGTGCGCGGAGGGCAATTATCAACTACGAACGACACGCGGGATAGACTGGCGGCACCGTCCGCCGACGGTGGCAGGGCGCGAATATGCCTGCGGAAACGTCACCGGCAATCGCGTCGAGCGACCAACCCCGACGGATGGTGCTGCGAACCTATGTACCTGAAAACCCTGTAAAACAAATAGAGGGAAGGGCATTATAAACCCTTCCCTCATTTTCCTGAATAACCTGATTTCGATTAATCAGCCTTCTTACGAATAAAAGTCGGTATATTTAGGTCTTCCATATCACGTTTATCGACAGGGATATTGCCTTCTGGTTTCTGACCTGGTATAGGGAATCGGGGCGCAAAGCTGCGAAGGCTAGGCTGGACCAAAGCATCAAGCGCCGGCGCAACCGGTCGTTCCGCTACTGCAGGTTTATCAAAGCCGGTGGCGATCACCGTAATCTTCATCTGGTTCTGCAGAGTTTCATCGATTACCGCGCCAAAGATTATGTTCGCGTCATCGTCGGCAGCTTCGCGGATAATCGTGGACGCCTCGTTAACCTCGAACAAAGTCAAATCCGTGCCGCCGGTGATATTGACCAGCACACCTTTGGCGCCTTCGATTGAGGCTTCCTCAAGCAGCGGACTTGAGATGGCTCGCTGAGTTGCCTCCATAGCGCGATGTTCGCCGGCCGCAGTACCTGTGCCCATCAACGCCATTCCCATGCCGGACATAATCGTCTTTACGTCGGCAAAGTCCAGGTTAATCAACCCGGGAGTCGTGATCAGATCGGATATACCCTGCACCGCCTGACGCAAAACATCATCGGCCACTTTGAACGAGTCGGCGAGCGTAGTACCCCGCTCAACCGTATGCAGGAGTCGTTCGTTCGGAATGGTGATGACCGTGTCAACGCACTCCTTCAGCTCACGCAGTCCTTGATCGGCCTGTGACATTCGGCGTTTGCCTTCAAAACTGAATGGTTTTGTAACCACAGCAACGGTAAGAGCACCGAGCTCTGTTGCCAAACTGGCCACGATAGGCGCGGCGCCTGTCCCGGTTCCGCCACCGAGCCCAGTTGTGATGAACACCATGTCGGCCTCTTCCAATGCCTCGATGATCTTCTCCGTATCTTCGAGAGCCGACTGCCGCCCAACTTCAGGGTTGCCGCCGGCGCCAAGGCCCTTTGTTAGTTTTCCACCAATCTGAAGTTTCTTCGGGGCATTCGATAGTTTCAGTGCCTGAGCGTCGGTATTCACGACCAGAAACTCCACGCCTTCGATACGCGCGTCGATCATCCGGTTAACTGCATTGCTTCCGCCTCCGCCAACTCCCACAACTTTGATGTTCGCGCCATTCAATGACGGTGTATCTTCGAAGATAAACCGCGGTCCGCTGTCGGGATTCCGTCCTTCTGCCATTTTTTTACCTGCCTCCTGAGAAATCAAACGCTCATCTTTGGATGACCGGCGATATCTGTTCTTTCTGTCTCTATTTGCCTCTCTGATATCCGGCACCACCCGTTTCGAACGGCCCCAAAGTTTCGTTACTGCTGCAAATCAATAACAAGTCGGTCCTTGATTGAGTGTCTTACGAACTGCTACATATAGTGGCCCGAATTCTAACAGACTACTAAATACTGAGGCAATCGCTTATTTTCAAAACTGTTGAAATAATTTAAATCATCACACTTTTTTGAAAATCGATTGGGTGAGACAATCTCAGTTTTTTAACCCTTCCTTAACTTAGAAAGAAGCCACCCAACCATCCTCGCAAGCGCGCCGTCGCTCGCGAAAGACCATTATCACTGCGTTGAACCAGACGACTTTCATCAGCCTGTCGTCGATAACCGTGCAGCACTAGTCCGACCGCCGTTGCATAAGCCGGACTGCTGACCCGCTCGGTCAAGCCTCCTACACCTTCTGGAACACCAATTCGTACGGGCAAATCGATGACTCGCTCGGCAACATCCAGCAAGCCATCCATCATTGCCCCTCCGCCTGTCAGTACTAATCCACTGCAAAGCTGTCGATCATACCCGGCGCGTAAAATCTCCTGGTGAACGTGCGTCATTATCTCCTCCGCGCGCGACTGCAGAATGTCACAGAGAATTTGACGCGATAATGTGAGTGGCTGTCGCCCGCTGACGCTGGGCACTTCGATAACGGCACAGCGCTCAACATCCGGTACCAGCGCGGTCAACGCGCAGCCGTATTCCCTCTTGATCCTTTCCGCCTCCGGAATCGGAGTTCGCAGACCTAAGGCGATGTCACTGGTGAAATGATTGCCGCCCACGGGAATCACCGCCGTGTAACGAACAGCGCCACGCTGAAATACTGCTATGCTGGTTGTCTCTCCGCCAATGTTTACCAGGGCGACGCCGAACTCTTTTTCATCTTCGGTCAGAACTGCCTCAGCGGCGGCAAGCGGGGCAAGTACGGTATCCCGCACGCTCAGGTTAGCTCTGGTGACGCTGGTCAAAATGTTCTGTCGGACGGTTATCGGGGAAGTGACAATATGCACGGAAACTTCCAGACGCGTGCCGACCATTCCGACAGGATCGCGGATTCCATCCTGACCATCAACCGTATATTCCTGCGGCAGCACGTCCATGATTTCTCGGTCAGATGGAATGCTAAGCGCGCGCGCCTGATCAATAACTCGCTGTTTGTCGCTTTCGGAAATCTCGCGGTTGCGGCGAGAGATCGCAATTATCCCGCGGCTGTTGTAACCCTTGATGCTGGCGCCGGCGATACCGATATGTGCGGCATTGATTGTAAGACCAGTCATCGTTTCCGCTTCTTCAACAGCCTGCGACACTGATTGCGCAGAGGCGTCAAGATCAACCACGGCCCCCTTGCGCATGCCGTGCGATTCGGCGGTGCCCAAACCGATGACTTCCAGAAAACCTTCGTGATTGACTTCGGCCACGACGGTGCATACTTTGGTCGAGCCAACATCGATACCAATAATGTACGAGGCGTCTTGTTTGGCCATAGTTATCTCACTTTCCTTGCAGACGCGCTTTTCGAACTCTGGCTGGCGCTCTTTGTCACAGACGTAAACCCGAATGATAGTTTCCCGTTTAAAGAATAAACGTAACTGATGCGGGATGGATTCGCTATCAATGTATCAATGTCTGTAACGTGTAATTCGCCGAGTCGTGCGCGGTCACCGCGTCTGGCGGCATCAATTGCATTCAGAGCGGCGCGCAGGTCGCTGTGATGGTCGATGTTACCCACTTGAATAAATATCCTGCTGTCCTTCAACTGGAAATTGATTATCGTCGGATTTATCACCGTAAGGTCGATTTGCTCTATCGCGTTCGCGTCCGGCCCCAATTCGCCGAGAATCTTTTGATAGAGCACAACCCGATCTTTGTTATCGTGAATCGCGTGATCTGATTTGTCGCCCTCGCTAAGGCCTACAAGCACGGGCGGCATTTTGGCCGGGCGGAAAACATCAAGATCACCGATTTCAACCGCGTCCGCAGACAGCCATATGAATGATCCATTCTCTTTTCGCGCAAGCACTACTGGCTGTCGCTCTTCAACCGCTATACGCAATGTGTCGGGAATGACCCGCGCAACGGTCGCGGTTTTTACAATAGGTTTACTTTCGATGTCGTGACGGATTTTATTGAGATCGGCTTCGAGCAAGCTCTGATTCTTCGTCGCGGCTTTCACTGTCCTGATGATTTCGTCCTCTGAAGCGTGCACATTTCCCACTACTTCATACTTCTTGATCGAGAAGATTGAAGAGGCAGCAAATATTTTGTAAGCCGCAAAAATCGAAACCAGCGCAACTAGAACCAGCGCGGCCTTAACAACAATCGCAGGCATGTGTCGGGTCTCTGGTTGAACTTTGCCTTTTACCCTGGTGGTTCGTGGACGAGCAGCGACTCCGGCCTTTCCCTGCGCACTTCTCGGGCGCACGGTGACGTTTCCGCCACGTTTTGGCTGCGCCGAAATTGTTGGAGTCCTTGCTGCCATACCTGCCTTTTTGTCGTCACTACCGAGACACAGACTTTTTATATTTTCTGTGCCACTGGGACGCTGTGGCTTATAAGAGCTTCAGCAACTCTTCACCGCAACGCCAGACGTTGCCCGCACCTAGCGTTAAAACCAGATCGCCCGATTGAACGACCTCTTTCAAGCGGCTTGTGGCCTCGTCAAGCGAACCTGCATAACTGACGTTGCGGTGACCGTATTTCTTAATCGCGTTGACCAAATCCCCGGAAGTCACTCCTTGAATCGGAGTCTCGCTGGCTGCATAAATGTCGGTCACCAGAACAACGTCCGCGCCATAAAATGATCGGGCGAACTCATCTTTTAAATGCTGAGTGCGCGTGTAACGATGTGGCTGGAACATCACGACCACCCGTCGACCTGATGTCTTTGCGGCAGCCAGCGTCGCCTGAACTTCGGTCGGATGATGTCCGTAATCATCCACCACCGTGATGCCGTTCTTTTCGCCTTTGAATTGAAATCTTCGATCTGCTCCGCGAAATTCAGAGAGTGCGGCCGCAGCCATACCAAAGGGAATATCAAATTCAAAAGCCACTGCCAGCGCCGCCAGGGAGTTGTAAACATTGTGCAGGCCCGGCACTTTCAATTTCATACGGCCAAACTCGTTGTATTTGTGATAAACCACAAACTCTGAACCGAAAGATTGATCCATCGTGATTTGTCTCGCTGTAACATCGGCCTGCGCGTTTATTGCATACGTGATCGTCCTTCGGGTTACATCTGGCAGAATCTGTTGAACGTTCGGATCATCCAAGCACAGGATAGCGCCGCCATAAAACGGAACCCGATTTACGAAAGCGGTGAAACATTGTCTGATCTCTTCGATTCCACCTTTGAAATGATCCAGGTGTTCGCGATCGATGTTCGTCACCACTGCCAGAATCGGTGACAGCATCAGGAACGATCCGTCGCTTTCGTCAGCTTCGGCAACAAGCAGATCGCCCGCTCCCAGTTTCGCGTTGCTGCCAAGCATGTTCAGCTTTCCGCCAACAATAATTGTCGGATCGAAACCTGAATGCTGCATTACGGTCGCGACCATCGAAGTCGTCGTCGTTTTTCCGTGTGTTCCCGCGATAGCGATTCCGTACTTCAATCGCATCAGTTCAGCCAGCATCTCTGCTCGCGGAATCACGGGAATCTGCAAACGACTCGCTTCCAACACCTCGGGATTGTCTGCTCGAACCGCAGAAGAGATTACGACCACATCAGCGCCTCGAATATTCTCTGCCGCGTGCCCTTCAAACACTTTTGCGCCAAGAGAGACGAGCCGTTCGGTTACCGGTGAGAACTTCAGATCAGATCCCGACACAACATATCCGCCTAGATTCAACAACACCTCTGCAATTCCGCTCATCCCAATTCCACCGATGCCGACAAAGTGGATATGGCGGGTCTTGCCCAATTGGCGACTGCGCCGTGGAGTCTTACTAGGATCGGTATTGCTCACCGGAACCTCATC
The DNA here is from genome assembly GCA_035652355.1 of Blastocatellia bacterium. Lineage (GTDB taxonomy): Bacteria > Acidobacteriota > Blastocatellia > DASRDY01 > DASRDY01 > DASRDY01. The sequence goes on along the minus strand of DASRDY010000066.1, from coordinate 35,710 downwards.
ATCGCCCTCATTAAGGCTTTGGACTGTTGAGTCCAGTAACATTCGCGTCTCTTTAATCGAACTTTTCAGCCGCAAGCAACAGGTAGCAAGAGGCGAGGTGGCAGGCAGGCAAACCTCGCTTCTGGCCCCTACTGCTCGCGGCTTATCTTCAGTGCCAAATCGACAGTGCGCGCCGCTGCGTCGCCTTTGGCCAATTGTCGACTGGCAACTTCCATCCTGGTGATAGCCTCCGGATCAGAGGCCAAATTCAATAACTCTTTCGCCAGACTGTCGCCGGTCAGGTTCTGCTGAAGAATCATTTTGACGGCTCCAGCGCGTTCCATCGCTTCGGCATTCTTTCGCTGGTGATCGTCGGCAGCGAAAGGAAACGGAATCATTATCGCGGCCTTTCCGGCTGCGGCTACTTCGGCCGAAGTGGTCGCCCCGGCGCGACAAATCACTATGTCTGCGCGACCGAACTCCTTCACCATTTCGTGAATGAACGGTTTCACTTCGCATTCAGCTCCGAACTTTTCGTAGGCTTCCTTCACCATCGCGAGGTCGGTTTCGCCCGTCTGATGAGTAAAGCTAAACGACATCAGCTTGGACTGCTCTTTCAGCTTTGCCAGAACCTCAGTCATCGCCACGTTGATCGCGTGCGCACCCTGGCTTCCGCCAAAGATCAGCACATGTGTCCGAGCACCTCTTGGCTTTGACGCTACCGTGGCAAAATCCGATCTGACCGGATTGCCCGTAACGGTGCCTTTGCCTTTGAAGAAAGGCAGGGCATCGGGAAACGTCACGGCTGCAGCCTTGATAAATCGTGCCAATACACGATTCGTGAATCCTGGCATCGCGTTCGGCTCGACAACCATCGTCGGCGAACCGATCAAAGATGCGATCAGCAAAACCGGACCTGATGAATAGCCTCCAACCCCTATCACAACGTCTGGCTGATATTTTTTTAACAAAGAACGAACAGTGAAAAAGCTCTTTGGCAATCGCGAAAGCGATGCGACCTTTTTACCCAAACTCACATTCTTCAATGCCGCGACATCGATCAGTTCCAGCTTGAAACCTTCGCGAGGAACTATTTTCGATTCCAGTCCGCGCGCTGTACCGACGAACAGGATCTCTGTTGTCGAGTTGCGTTCTTTAAACTCTCGCGCGATAGCGACGCCCGGATAAATGTGCCCACCAGTTCCGCCGCCCGCGATGATCACCCGGAACTCATCCGGGAGCGTACGCATCTCGCGCGCTTGTTCGTTAATCGACATGCTTCTTACGCCGCGTCAGCGCGCCGTGCACGTGCGCCTCCAGGCTCTGACGCGCTCGAAACATTCAATAACAACCCGGCCGCGACCATTGTCAAAATCAGCGAAGTCCCACCGTAACTGATGAAAGGCAATGGCAGCCCTTTCGCCGGAAGCAGATTGATCGTCACGCTGATGTTAAAGAACGCCTGGAGCACTATGCTCATTGTCAAGCCAATCGCCAGCAGCCGACCGAATCCATCAGGAGTTCGAAGGCCTGCCCGCAATCCCCGCCACAGCAATACGCCAAATACCAGTATTAACGTGACCGCGCCGATCAAACCCAGCTCTTCCGCGATGATCGAAAAAATAAAGTCAGTGTGCGCTTCGGGTAGAAACAACAGCTTCTGCCGACCGGCCGCGAAGCCCAATCCTGAAATTCCGCCGCTGCCGACCGCAATCAGTGATTGCACCGTCTGAAATCCTTCTTTCAACGAGTAATCAAACGGATTCCAGAACGCCTTTAATCGATCCGCTCTAAAACCGACGTGATAGAGCTGGTAATACGCAATCGGCGAGAGCACAACTGCTGCAAGAGCGTGAAACCTGATCGGAACACCAGCCGCGTAATGCAACACCGGCAACGCCGCTGCAATTAACAAGGCCGTTCCCAAATCGGGCTCGATCAAAACCATTCCCACAAACACACCGACCAGCAGACACGTCGGAAGAAACGTTCGTTTGAAATCGCCGATCTCGCCGTTCGCTGCCCTGCGTTCCAGAAAAAAAGCAAGGTAGATAATCACTACCAGTTTTGCGACTTCCGACGGCTGGAACGAAAGACCGTGATAACGAATCCATCGATGCGCGCCGTTGATTCGACCGAAGGCGAAAACCACGATCAGCAGAAAACTGCAGGCCAATAACATCAACTTCAATAGCCTGGGATTTTTCAGCTTCGTGTAATCGACCCGCAACGCCGCGTACATTCCGGTCAAACCGAGCATCACATACACAGCGTGATGCAGTAAAAAGTAGTACCGCGATCCTTCCTTTTCTAACGCGTATGCGCCTGATGCGCTGTAAACCATCACGAGTCCAAACAAGGTCAACCCAAGAATCGTGACCAGCAAGATAGCATCGGGGCGAGGACGATCGGCAGGCCAAAATTCCCATTTGGCGCGGCTTTTCGCCTGGCCGCGAAAGAAGTTGTTTGCCGTTCTGTCTTTAGCTATCGCCGACATACCTTCACGTTTTCATCGCACGATCCGGGCAGGGACGAGCCCTGCCCCTACATTATTTCAAACGCGCGACTTCCTCTTTGAACACTCGTCCGCGGTGCTCGTAGTTATCAAACATGTCAAAGCTGGCACACGCAGGAGCTAACAAAACAGTGTCTCCGCTTTCCGCTAAATCCCGCGATTGCCGAACTGCGTCCTGCATCGAGCTCGCGCGAACAATCGGTTTCACTCCGTGCAGCGCTGCTTCGATTTTGTCTGCGGCCGCGCCGATCAGCACCAAATGCTTTATTCGCTCTCTTATCAATGGCGACAGTGTCATGTAATCACTGTCTTTATCTTTTCCACCCAGGATCAAAACGATGTTGCCCGGGAAAGCTTCAATTGCTTTGGCCGCGGCGTCGACATTCGTTGCCTTTGAATCGTTGAAGTACTCGACGCCATCAATCGTCGCAACCCATTCCAGTCTATGCTCTACTCCGCGAAATCGACGAATCGCCTCTCGCATCGAATCAACCGAAGCGCCACACGCGAGCCCGGCGAGCAATGACGCCATTACGTTTTCGAGATTGTGCGTTCCTCGTAGTGCGATGTCGCTGGTCTTCAGCACTTCCCGTTCGCTTGAGCCATCGCGATAAACGAGCGATTCTCCTCGAGTGAAAATTCCGCGATCGAGTTCGCGATGGTGGCTGAACAGGAACATTTGAGCTGGAGTATCTGCCACCATCGCAGCGGTAACCTCGTTGTCTGCATTCAGAATCGCAATATCTGATGCTGTCTGATTGAGAAAGATCCTTCGTTTTGCCGCCACGTAATCGTCGAACGTGGTGTAACGGTCCATATGATCAGGAGTGACGTTTGTAACGATCGCTACGTTTGCGCGCAGAGACGTTACCCCTTCAAGCTGAAAACTGCTCAGCTCGATCACGCTGAACCCGGCATCCTTTGAGCCTTCTACAAGGCTGATCAGCGGCGTACCGATGTTGCCGCCAACCTGTGTGTCCAACTGCGAATCCTTCAATAACTCGCCGATTAGAGTGGTCGTTGTCGTTTTGCCGTTCGATCCCGTGATTCCGACAACTTTGCCGCGGATGTTGCGCGCCGCCAGCTCGATCTCGCCGATTATCTCGACACCAGCCTCTTTTGCTTTAACAAGAGGCTCGATGCTGAGCGGTACGCCCGGGCTTACCACTATCAAATCCGCTTCAGTAAAAAGATCTATCGGATGGCTGCCGAGGACCAATCGAATACCCAGCATCCTCATCCGTGCCGCGCGACCGGCAAGCTCAGCCTCCGTCTTCGAATCGTTGACGGTTACGCGCGCTCCACGTGCGGCCAGAAATTTAGCTGCAGCTTCACCGCTGCGCGCCAAGCCGACCACCAGAACTTTGCGACCTGTCAAATCCATCTCGTATGTGGCGCATTCGTCCTCGATTGCGCCGGCCGCCAAAACGCACCCGTTGTTTTCAATCACCCGCTGCCGATACCTGCGCAATCGAGACGATTACGCTACAAGTTACCGGAGCTTCAGCGTCGACAGGCTCAAAAGCGCAAACAAAATCGCAAGAATCAGAAATCGGAAAACGATCTTCGATTCCTTCCAGCCTAATAATTCAAAGTGGTGATGTATCGGCGACATTTTGAAGATGCGTTTATGAAGTAACTTAAATGAAGTCACCTGCATCATTACCGATAGTGTCTCCATAATGAAGACTCCGCCAATCATCACCAGCAGGAATTCCTGCTTGATCAAAACCGCAACCATTCCGATTGCGCCACCGATTCCCAAACTACCGACATCACCCATAAAGACCTGGGCAGGTGGAGCGTTGAACCAGAGAAAACCGAGGCTCGCACCAGCCAGTGCGCCGCAGAAAATCGTCAGCTCCCAGACTCGACCTTCATAAACCAGCCCTAAATACGGACCCAGTTGCGGATGCCCTGTGACGTACGTAAAAGCTGTCAGCGCCGTCGCAGTCACAAACGTGATCGAAATTGCTAAACCATCAAGCCCATCGGTCAAATTCACTGCGTTCGAAAAACCGCCCACAACAAGCATGATGAAAGCCAGGTAAATCGGCCACCATAGCTTCGGCGTAAACGTCTTGATAAACGGTATGCTCAGTGTGGTTTTGTAATCCGCTACAAAGATCAAGATCAGACCGAGAACCACCGCTATCGCAAACTGCAGCGCCAGTTTCTGCCGACCGGTCAATCCCAACGACTGAGATTTGACTATTTTCGAATAGTCATCCAGGAACCCCACGCCGCCATACAGCAGAATCGACAATGTTGCGATCCACACGTACCAGTCGTTCAGCTTTGCCCATAACAGGGTCGAAACGACTACGGAAACGACTATCAGAATTCCTCCCATAGTCGGAGTCCCGCGTTTCGACATATGCGAGGCGGGCCCTTCTGCGCGAATCTGCTGACCGATCTGGAATTGCTGAAGCAGCTTTATCATTCGACCGCCGAGCGACAAGCTGATCAGTAGAGCAGTGATCGAGGCATACGCCGTTCGAAACGTTACAAATTCAAAGACCCTCAGCCACGAGAGGCTCTCGTGGACGTTTCGCAGATACTCGTAAAGTAGGTAATAGAGCATGCTGCTCCGGCGCTCGGTTAAAACTGGGGGCGCCTATTCACTCATCCTCATTCGACTTCATCTACAAGAGAAAACTTCTCTTTCAGCCGACTGACAACAACATCTGTCTTTACGCCGCGTGATCCCTTGACCAGAACAATATCGCCTTCGCGAATCGTATCCAGCACAAGTTTGGCGGCCGTTTCTGAATCCTCGCAAAAATGTGCCTGTTCGGCCGGCAATCCCTGCTCTATCGCGCCTTCGACGATCTGTTTGGCCAGGCCTCGGACGCCGATCACAATGTCCATTCCTTCTGCTACGACTCGATGACCTGAGTCGCGGTGCATTTCCGGTCCGGCCGGTCCGAGTTCCAACATCTCGCCAAGTACTGCGATGCGCCGTTTGAAATCCGGCATGTGCCCAACGGATTTCAGCATTTCGTTCAGCGCTCGCGGATTCGAATTGTACGAATCATCAATCACCGTGAATCCGTCAGCGAATCGCAGAACCTGACCGCGCATCTTCGACGGCTCTGCTTTGCCAAGAACATCCGCAATCGCACCGGGCGTCACGTTGAAATGATCCGCTACCGCCGCCGCTGCCAGCGCGTTGTACAGGTTGTGACGTCCAATCAATGGCATCACGACGCGTGCGTTTCCACTCGGTGTTCGCAGGCGAAACGATATCTGACTCAAACCAACCGGCTCGATCTCCGTTGCAATAACATCGGCCTGGTTCTCTATGCCGTATGTCCTGACTGGTCCTGAGTGCCGTTCCCGCATTCGAATCACTCGCGGATCGTCGGCATTCAAAACAGCCAGACCAGTTGGTCCGAGACTCTCGATCAGCTCCGCTTTCGCGTCCGCGATCCCGTCAATCGAGTCGAAGAACTCCAGATGCACTGGCGCAACAATCGTGACGACGCCCACCGTAGGTGGAGCTATTTTGCAAAGATCGCGAATTTCACCCGCGTGATTCATGCCCATTTCCAGCACGATCAAGTCGAAATCCGTAGCTTTATGACCGTCAGAAACCAGTTTTAGTATTGAAAGAGGTAGGCCGTATGCGTTGTTCAGATTGCCTGCCGTTTTCAATACGCTGTACTGTGCGCTCAACAGTAGAGCGGTTAAATCCTTAGTCGTCGTCTTGCCCGCGCTGCCGGTTATCGCTACCAGTGGGCGATTCCAGTCCTGCAAGACTTTGTGGGCGAGTTGCTGCAACGCAACCAACGTATCAGACACGCGCAACAATCTGTTGTCGTCAACATCGACAGGGACCTCCGTGGCATCCTGCGCAATTACTGCAGCGCAGGCGCGTTTTCCCAGCGCGTCGCCCACAAACTTGTTACCGTCAACATTCTCACCGCGAATTGCAAAGAACAGTTCACCTGGTTTTATCGTGCGCGAATCGATTGAATATCCAATCGGCTCTACTGCGCCGAGCGCCTCAGACTTCCAATCCGCACCGATGATCCTGGCTATTTCCCCTAATTGCACCCTCTAACTCCGAGCGCAAAAGTGGCGCAGATATCAGTCTGCGCACTTCCATCAAATTATTTTTATCAAAAAGCGCTTGAGAGATTTGAAAGTCGCCCCTCATCTCTTCCAAATCGGAGCCAGCGCAGACTGAATGTCTGCGCCACTTTAAAGCACCCCCGCTCGCCGCGCTGCAAGCGCTTCGCGAGCGACTTCCCTGTCATCAAAATGCAGGGTACGATCCTTCAACACCTGATAATCTTCGTGACCTTTCCCGGCTAACAAAACCAGGTCGCCGGGTTGAGCTTCTTTTATCGCTCTGTGAATCGCCTCTCGCCGGTCAGGAATCTTCAGATAAGGCTTCCCGATGCTTTCGAGTCCCGGCTCGATCTCAGCAATAATGTCCATCGGATCTTCGCTGCGCGGATTATCAGAAGTCACGATAACGACATCGCTAAATCTGGCCGCAGCCTGACCCATTAACGGGCGCTTTGTTCTGTCACGGTCTCCGCCACATCCGAAGACGGTGATTATTCTGTTGCGCGCGACCTCTCTAGCGGTCTTCAAGACATTGCGCAGAGCGTCATCTGTATGCGCGTAATCTACGATGACAGCGAAATCTTCGTTGCAGGGAACGCGCTCGAATCTGCCTTCAACAACAGGACAAGTGTTGATGCCGGTCTCGATGGTCTCCTGGTCATAACCGAGGGCAATACCAATGCCAATGGCTGCCAGAATGTTATAAACATGTGGCCGGCCGACCAGTGGCGACGAGACGTGAATGCTTCCCTTTGGAGTTGACGCAATAAAGTTCAAACCAGACAAGGTCAACGAGAACATATCCGTTTTTACATCTGCGTCATATTTCAAGCCGTAAGTGATGACTGTTCCGGTTGAAGCTTTAACCAATTCGTTCCCACGGGGATCGTCAATATTGATGATCGCGTAACGGGGACTGCCGACCTCGCCGTTGAACAATCTTCGCTTTACGGCAAAGTAATCATCCATCGTTCCGTGATAATCCAGGTGATCCCGAGTCAAATTGGTGAACGCCGCAACTTCAAACCGGCAGGCGTCGACGCGATGCATGTCCAGCGAATGCGAAGAGACTTCCATCACTGCAGCGTGCGCTCCCGTATCGACCGCACGACGCAGGAAGCGCTGAACCTCTGAAGCTTCGGGCGTCGTATGTTCCGCCTTGACAGATTCCGTGCCGATGCGAGCGTTGATCGTACCCATAATGGCAGAGATACCATCGTGAGCTCGGATAATCGAATCGACCAGGTGAGCGGTCGTGGTCTTACCGTTAGTTCCGGTTATGCCGACCAGCTTCAGCTGTTTAGTCGGATACTTGAATACTGCCGCTGAAGCTTGTGCCAGAGCTTGCCTTGGGTTTCTCACCTGAATCCAACCTCCCGAAAAATTCTTAGGGGGCTCATCCTCGGAAATTATCGCGTTCGAACCGCGCTCAATCGCTTGCGGGACGAACTTGTTGCCGTTAACCTTTAAGCCCTTTATCGCGACGAATATCGTTCCGGGACCGCATCGTCGCGAATCGTGCGTAATATCCTGCGCGACTATTTCGGACGACCCGGTCAGGACACCGTCCGTTACACTAGCAATCTCCAACAGAGTTGTGCTCATCACTTCTCTGATGCTCGAGGCGAGACGAGCGTTTGTACCCCGCTCATGGACCGCTTGTTTCCCTCTGATTTCACGCTCGCCTTTTGCCTTAAGTGCGCCCTGCTATTTACCTAACGTCAAATAACAAACTGTTCCGGGCTGTATTGCAGTACCCGCTTTCGGTTTTTGATCGATAACTACGCCGCTGCCTTTGACAACTGGTTTTATCGCGAGCTGCGCGCATATTTCCACCGCGCCCCGCGCGCCGCGTCCCTTTAAATCAGGCATTATTGCCACTTGCCCCGCGGCATTGCTTGCCTTGATTGTCTCATCTACGTCGGGTCGAACTGACGTCTGAGAGGGCGTGGCGCTGGATGCAACTTGCTGCTGTATATTTCTGGAGAGCGCATCTGCTGCGGGAATATCCTCCAGGCCAGTGCCGGTTGGCAATGTGGCTTCATCGGTTGATTCGCCGTTGCTGGCAACAGTTCCATTGCCGCGATCGCTGACCGCAACAATCGAAGCTCTCATTTCAAGATCGGGTTGAACCCCAAGTCTGTCTAAAGCGAATTCCGCGATCCGCTTGAACACCGGAGCCGCAACCTGTCCTCCGTGATAAGCGCCCTTAGGATCGTTGATCATCACGATCATCGCAATTTGCGGATTATTTACCGGCGCAAATCCCGCGAACGATGCGTAATAATGATTCGGCGAATATCTCTTTGTGGACTGGTCAAACTTGTGAGCTGTTCCAGTCTTTCCACCAGACGTGTACCCGACGAGCCTGGCTTCTTTCGCCGTGCCGTTCTGGACAACGCCAGCTAACATTTCTCGCATTGTGGCTGCTGTATTTCGGCTTATAACGCGATGCGCCGTCGGCGGTATCATCTCGACCTGCCCATTATCGGAAGTGACCTTCATCACAATATGCGGCTGAACCATCACGCCGTCGTTGGCTATCGTCGATATCACAGCTGCGAGTTGAAGCGGAGTCGCGGCGACCTCGTATCCGATTGGAATCGAGCCAAACGACGCGTCGCTCCAGTGCCTGAAATCGCGGATAATACCGCGGCTTTCACCGACGAAATCCTTATCCCTGCCGATTCGATCCCCAATGCCGAATTTCCTGATGTAATCAAAAAGCTTTTCCTTGCCTAACTTTTCGCCGATTTTGATTGCGCAAACGTTGCTGGATTTTGCCAGAGCATCTGCAGCGCGCAGTTGTCCATAATGACCGCCGTCGCGGATCGTGTGACCCGCAATCGTGATCGCTCCGCCCTGGGCGTCGATAATCGAATCAGGATTGATCTGCCCTTCTTCGACTGCAGCGGAATATGTAATCAGCTTGAACACCGAGCCTGGCTCGTAAGGAATCTCGATCGCGCGATTAACCAGAGAATGAGAACCGGAAGAACCGATTTCGTTGGGGTTGTATGACGGAGCATTGGCCATTGCCAGTATCTCGCCGGTCTGCGGTTGAACTAATATAACGACGCCGCTCTCGGCGCCGCTGGTCTTCAATTCCTCGGCCAATGCCTGTTCAGCAAAGGTTTGTATCACAGCATCCAGCGTTAGCGTTACCAATTGGCCGGGCACTGCCGGTTGCTCTTCCTGATCGTAGGCTCGATGTTCCGCGTCGGTGAGTAAATCAATCTTCCCCGGTTTGCCACGAAGCGTGCTGTCGAAAGCAAGCTCGATTCCGTTGACACCTTTGCCGTCGATGCTGTCCAGACCCAGAAGCTGTGCCGCAAGTTCGCCCTGAGGATAAAATCTCTTTGGCTCTTTCACCAGATGTATTCCTGGCAAATTCAGTGCTGCCAGCGCATCGGATTCTGCGAAACTGATTCGGCGCTTAATTGCAACATAAGCCTTACCGTTGTCGAGGCGTTCTGAAACAGTAGCAACATCCATGTTTAAAACACGAGCCAGCTTTTTCGCGACGGCGGACTTGTCTGCTATTTCGTGCGACGAAGCATAAACCGATTCGACTTCGATACTGCGAACCAGCTCATGCCCATTTCTGTCGAGAACGGCCCCACGCTGTGGAGTTAATTCTATCACTTGTTGCTGCTGGTGCTCTGCGCGAGAGAGCAAATCCGATTGCTGTTCAACCTGAAGAGAGTACAGACGCTTCCCGATCAGCCCCATCCATATCGTGGACAGAACCGCAAGTACTACAATGCGGTTTCTGAAGTGGCTGGCGGAATCAGTCATTCGGCGCACCACCTCCAGTTGGTCTTTCACCGGTTGGTCTTGTACTACTGGCTGCGGGAATCAACGCCAGGGCAGAGGCGTGAGTTATCATTCCTAACTTCGTTGCATCGGTTAATAACTTTCGATCTGATTGTTTCGTGGATCGCTCCAGCATCAATCGCTCGCGCTGTTCTACGAGTTCACGACGTTTCACTTCCCACTTTTGATTTTCATAGTTGAATTGCATCGCGGCAAAATGCTGCCAGCAGCCGTAAATAAAGCACAGAGTAATTGCAATTCCAGCAACAGTCACCGCAACCCAGGGAATGCGCCTATCCTTAGTTACGGTCTGTGTGGCTTCTACTCGTTGTAAGATTCCTGCTAGAGTTGCGCTTCCCATGCGGCGTGATCCTTCCGAATCAGAACAGACAAACAATTGATCTGTCGTGCAAAGCGGGCGTTCGACCTCGGACTACCCAAAGTTATTGTTGTGATCCCGCGCGCGCCGCTCGCCCTTCGCTCAGATCTTTTCGCATAAGCGTAATTTTGCGCTTCGCGCGCGCGCGTTTTTAGCTGTTTCGTCTGCGCTCGGCACAATCGGGCGACGCGTCAAAATATTTACTCGCTTGGTCGCACCGCAAACACAAGCCCCAAGGCCTTTTGGCCCAGGCGGACAGATACAGCTTCCGGATAAGAATTGAAAAGAACGTTTTACGATTCGATCTTCGAGCGAGTGGAAAGTTATGATGGCCAGTCGCCCGCTCTTTTTTAAACAATCGACGGCATCCGATGTCCACGCTTCCAGCCCGTTCAGCTCGTCATTCACGGCTATTCGCAGGGCCTGGAAAGTCTTTGTCGCCGGATGCACTCTCCAGTAACCTTTTTTATGAAGCGCTCTGACTACAATGTCCGCCAGGCGCTTTGTCGTTTCAATCGGGCTCTTTTCTCTCTCTTTTACAATTGCCCGAGCTATCCGCCGCGATCCTGGCTCCTGACCATAATTAAAGATCAGGTCCGCAAGCTCGCGCTCATCTAATCTCTCAATGATCTCCGCTGCGGTCTCGCCGGATGTCGGATCCATTCGCATATCCAGTGACGCATCCGACTGGAAACTGAATCCGCGCTCAGCGCGGTCCAGTTGCAGCGACGAAACTCCCAAATCCGCCAAAATCCCGCTGACGCCTTCGCCTATCCATTCCACCGGTTGGCCGGCCAGAATCTCTTTGATTCCTTTGAAGTTGCCGTGAACCAGTCTTATTCGCGAGGCGTCGGAAGGTAATCGCTTTCTCGCAATCTCCAGAGCATCCGGGTCTCGGTCGATTCCAATCAGCTTTCCATCAGGCGAGGCATCCAAAATCGCTTTTGAATGACCACCAAGCCCGACCGTGCAATCCACAAAAGTGCCTCCCGTCAGAACATCAAGGCCGTCTACCACTTCGCCGACCATAACCGGCAAGTGCTCGACCTCCTCAATTTCCTGATTCATTTGCCTCTAGTCCGTGCCTGAGGTATACTGGCGGGCACCGGATTTTTCAATTATCGGGTAAACCGGTGTTGAGCGGTGACCGGGGGCAGTGAGAGTGTGGGTTTCACTTCAGCTTCTCAGGGCTGACGCCCGCGGCGCCTATCCAAAGTCCGCAAACTATCCACTTCGCTATCAACGACGCGGGGGTTGCCTGCGCCACCGCTCAAGCACAATCGTTGACGGGGGAGAAGAGTGTATTTCGGGACGTCTCCTTCCGTCGATCCTGATCTCCCTGAGCCGATTGTTATTCATTAGTTTATCCTGGCTCAGAGCAATAATTCTTTTACAAGGCGCGCTATATTCCGAGTTTCGCCAATCCTTCTTCGTCTTCCGGGGTAAACGGATTGGCATCCAGACGCGCCTGGAATTTTTCGTGGCACCAGATTTCTAAATATGTCAAATAACCAAAAACAACGACTTCGCTTTGCAATGCAGCACTATCGCGAAGACCGGACGGAACAAGGATTCGCGCCTGATTGTCCTGCGAAACCACCTGCCCGTAATAACTCGTCCTGTCAAGGAACTTTCGCCTTATCGGATCCATTGAGGGGAGCTGCGCAAGCCGATCTTCTATCGCCATCCATTCCGTCATCGGATAAACGCGAACAGATTCGCCGGTCAGGCTGGTTATATAAAATTCCTGATTCTCGTACTTCTCCTCCAGGGTGCGTCGAAACGCAGCAGGAATCTTTATCCGTCCCTTTTCGTCGATTTGCGTTACATAGCTGCCACGCAGCATCTGAAGTTACTCGATTTCTTAATGTGATACGTTAACAATATTAGCGTAATCGTCTGCATCTACTCAAAGCACCACTTTTTCCCACTTTGGACCACTGGCGCGTATACTACGGGAATCGGCAAAACCTGTCAAGCACAAAGTTAAACATCTTTAATAAAAAGAAAGTTTCACCAAGCAAAGCTAACCTGTAAGTTGAGGTTTTGTCATGCAAGTAGCTGTATTTTATAGGCGGAAAAATTTTTTCTAAAAAATAAAGAATGTTTGATCGACGGACGATTTTTCAAAGTTTTTACACCTTTGTAACGATGATTTTTGCCGAATCAAGTCAAAATTATCGGATTGCAGGGAGACGCTAAAATTGCTGAACCTGTAACCCCAAATTTTGTGGTAAGATAACCTGCTCTGGGCTGGTGGAACGTTGTGGAGGGTGAATCGCTGGCGGAATGTTCCCAATCATACTTTTTACAGAAGTGAATCTCGCGATATACGCTTTTTTAGAACCTGCTCTTCACTCATCAGTTCAATTATTAACGCTCCTGGGATATGGGGTAGCGGCTGCTCTTGCCAATCTGGTCGGCGGATGGTGGATAGTTCGCCATCACGGACTGAGCGAAAAAGTTCTTAAATACCTGATTGCGGCTGGCGCGGGTTTTATGCTGGCTGCCGTCTTCCTCAAAGTAGTTCCCGCAAGCATCGCTGAACAAAACGGACAGGCGACAGTACCAATGCTGCTATTGCTGGCAGGTTACCTGCTGGTTCAGCTTGTCGAGCACACGATTGCTCAGCATTTTCACTTTGGCGAAGAAGTGCACGAAGCTGCCATGGTGCATCCGCACGCGGCACTGACGGCGGTGGGCGGACTGGCGATTCACACCTTCTTTGACGGAGTGTCGATAGCAGCCGGTTTCGAGGTCAGCTTTCAACTGGGTCTTTTGATCTTTATTGCCATAATGCTGCACAAAATCCCTGAAGGGTTTACGGTAGCATCGATTATGATCGCCTCCGGGCGCGAGCGAAAAGCAGCTCGTCTGGCAACCTGGGTGGTGGGCGCCGCGACTCTGCTGGGAGTACTGACGATCGCTTTGCTGCATCCGCTTACCGCTTATGCGCTTCCCTTCTCGGCCGGTGTCACATTATATGTAGCTGCGTCTGACTTGATTCCTGAAGTGAACAACAAAGGCGAAGGCCCGATTACATCGCTGGTGGTTTTTGGAGGAGTGGCGCTTTACTATCTCACCGATACATTGCTCGATACGTTGCATTGATGATACCAACCAGTAGCTGCGAGATCACAAATCTCCAACATCCGTGTAACATTTGATTCAATTCTGCATCCCTGCTCGTCAGTCGCGGCCAAGTTCCGGCCGCACTGGGCTATAATCATTACAACTTCCCAGTTGGAGATGCAGAATGAAGACTCGATTCGCATCAATAATCGCATTAATGCTGTGCACCTTCGCCGCGCTGATACCGATGGCAGGTTGCGGAAATCAGAGTGATGATTCCGCCGGCGTGTTAACAATCGCGTCCGGATCAGAGAATAAGTCGTTAGAGCCTTTGATTCAGGATTTCGCGAAATCCAATCATTTAACGATCAAGATGGAATATAAAGGTTCCGTCGACATCATGAACGACCTGCAAGGCAGCGATATCAAATACGACGCTGTCTGGCCGGCAAATCGACTCTGGATAAGTCTCGGTGATAGCAAAGGTCGCGTAAAACACGTTCAATCCATTATGAGCTCGCCCGTCGTTTTCGGAATCAAGTACGGTTGGGCGCGCGATCTGGGATTCGTCGGCAAAGATGTCAGCGTCAAAGACATCATCCAGGCCGTTCAGGAAAAACACTTGCGCTTTGGAATGACCAGCGCATCGCAGAGTAATTCCGGAGCAATGGCATATCTGGGCTTTCTGAATGCCCTTTCAGGAAATCCTGATGTTCTGACGCTTGAGAGCCTGCAAAGGCCAGAGTTAGCGGAAGGTATCAAAGCGTTACTGTCTGGCGTCAATCGCTCTTCCGGAAGCTCTGAATTCCTGAAAGAACTGTTTCTGAAAGACGGTGAATTCACCGCGATGGTCAATTACGAATCGATGATCATTGAAACGAATCAAGAGTTGGTTCGCACTGGCCGCGAGCCTCTCTATGCAATATACCCTCGCGACAGCGTTGCGGTGGCGGACTCGCCTTTGGGTTTCGTCGATCGAGGCATCAAAGGTAAAGAAGATAACTTTAATAAGCTACAGACCTATCTGCTTTCAGCAGATGTGCAGAACAAATTGCTGGCAATGGGACGTCGCACCGGTGTAGGAGGCGGCGTCGCAAGTGCACCTGCGGATGTGTTCAAGCGTGAATGGGGAATTAATCCGAATAAAGTGATTACACCCATTCGAATGCCACAGTCGCAGGTGATATTAGAGGCGCTCAGGCTTTATCAAAGCGAGTTCAGGAAACCTTCATACACTGTTTTCTGTCTTGACTATTCCGGCAGCATGGAAGGAAAAGGCTCAACCGACCTGAAGAAAGCCATGCGAAACATTCTGGATACGGCAACTGCGAGACAAAATCTTTTGCAGCCTTCGACAGCCGACGTTATTGTGGTCATTCCATTCAGCAGCAGAGTTATGGATGTTTGGACAGCTACAGGCGCACATCAAGACGATCTGGCAAATCTTTTAAGTAAGATTGAGAACAAGGTTCCGGAGGGCGGCACTGATATCTATTCACCAGTCATTACAGGTCTGGACATGATTTCGCGCGAGCCCAATCTGGATCGCTTTATTCCCTCAGTCGTTCTTATGACCGATGGAGAGTCGAACGAGGGCAAGCAGTATGGCGATCTTGAGACTGCGTGGAAAGAACATCAACAGGAGTGGTCAAAACGACAATTGAGCGTACCTGTCTATGCTATCACGTTTGGTGAGGCCAATCCCGCCCAATTGAACACAATCGCCACGCTGACAAGAGCGCGCGTGTTCGATGGAACAGTCGACCTGGTTGACGCATTCAAGAAAGTAAGAGGATATAACTGAGATGAACCCGTCACTGGTGCGCCTGGCTCAGCAAAAACCGGTTCTGGGAATTGTCCAGTTCGTCTCCGCCTTTGTGTCGGTTGCGGCTTTCTTTCTGTTTTACGTTGTGCTGGGAAACGCATTGTGGATTGCTGGACCGCTCTCCGTTGTAGTGTTTGTCGCGCTCTGGCAGCTTTTGGTAGCTCCAATTCAAAAGCAGGTTATTAAGGCCCAGGCCGGAATTCAGAATCTGGTCTCTATCGAGAAGAAGATAGCATCATTGCAAGCAATGGCCGAAAGGATTGCGAATCCGGCAATTAAAGGGAAGGTTCATCTGCTTGCGAGCCATTTCTATTATGCGCTACAGGTCCAACGCAGCAAACCTGAGCCCCTGGCCGCTATTACAGCGCAGACACTGACCGGCGTTGCGTTAGGCAGCACGTGTAATTTAATCTCGTCTTATTTGACTCTGACTGAAAGAGCTCGATTAAACAGCGACGAGCAACAGAGTATAGCTAACGCAGAAGACTTTATTGATAACCTTACAGTCGCGACCGAAGACCAGGTCGCTCGTTTGAAGGGCCTGCTTGAAGGCGGAACCGATGCCGAAACCGGTATCGAAGCGAACATCTCCGCCTTGCAGGTTGTATTTAATATTGAGCGTCAGAAAGAAAAAGGTGCCTTATGAAAAAAGGCGTGATCGCACTTGTCGTTCTGGGAATCGTTGCGGTCGTGGCGTGGCAGCAGTGGCGTTCTCATAAACCCTCCATAGAACTAAAGGGCATTGTCGGCGGCGAAAAAGTTGCCTTGATGGAAGACCCGCAGATAACCGATATCATCAAAAACCGATACAAGCTTGCTCTCAATGTCGCAAAAGCAGGCAGCATCGAAATGGTCGAGCGCGACCCCGGGCAAAATGATTTCCTGTTTCCCGGCAGTCAAATCGCAACAGAGATGTTCAGGACCACAAAAGGCAGCAAGGTGATTGAGAGCCAGACGGTATTGCGCAGCCCGCTGGTTATCTATAGCTGGGACAACACCACAAATGCGCTGATGAAACAAGGAATTGTTCAACAGATGAACAACTCGTACTACATTGTCGATCTTCCAAAGTTCGCGAAAATGTTGATCGACGGAAAAGCGTGGAGCGATATCGGTCTGCCGTATTACGGAAAGATTTCGATCACCACCACAGACCCGAACTATTCGAACAGCGGAGCAATGTTTGCCGGTTTATTGGCCAATATGCTGGTCGGAGAGTCTGCCGTTGCGGATGAAAGCAACATTGAAGCTCATCTGCCAGAGATCAAGACATTCTTCGCCAGACTTGGTTATATGGAGCATTCATCGTCCGACCTGTTCGAGACTTATCTGGCGACCGGCGAAGGTTCAAAGCCACTGGTAGTCGGCTACGAAAACCAAATGATTGAATACGCTGAGCAACATCCCGACCTTTGGAATCGCAGTAAAGACAAAGTTCGCGTTCTTTACCCGATGCCAACCTGCTGGAGCGCGCATGAGATGATAGCTCTGAATGAACCATCCAGGGAACTGATTCGAGCCCTGTCTGATCCGGATGTTCAGAAGCTTGCCTGGAGTCGACATGGATTTCGTTCCGGCTCGGCCGAAATCGCATCGAATCCGCAGATTATGGCTGGCGCTGGTATACCTGAGCGGCTGGATAAGATCGTGCCGCTTCCCAACTATCGAACAATGGACAAGATTCTGCGGGCACTGAAACAGTAAACCCGATCGTTATTTTTCGACTCGTATACTAATCATTGTTGCCTGAATGGGATCATTCGATCCGGTTAAAACTACGACGATCGTGTAAATGCCAGGAACTCCCTTGTAAAACTTTATTGGGCTTTGAAACGAGTTGCCATCCTGGGTTATTTCTCCGTCACTGCCGTCAGCGTACACCAAATCTGCAGGAGCCTTTGGTCGCAGCGTTAAACTGTCGTCAGGCAGAGAATACGCATAAGTGCTTTCGAGTTCCTGTTTACTCATATTGTGCGGAAATGGTTCGTAGGTAATCGATATAGAGTGCAGTCTGTATGCTGAATTAATAATGTTACCACGAATCATCAGTCTGTCATGTAATGAGGCCGTAATTGGAATTTGATCTAATCGAACATATCGGTCGATAAATTCTTGCGCATAGCAAAAGCCGTCTTGAGTCCAGGCTAATCCAATCCCGACGTGAGTATGATGCTTTGTTAGAATATTTTGTCGATGGCCATCATTCGGTGGTTTTTCAGACATAAGTCCATCTTCTAACAGGACAAGTTCTCGAAATAGAGAATCGTCGTCGCCCGCTCCGTTATGACCATACGCGTCCGACAAATTCTCTGCGACACCATCCCGTCCGCCAGCCCAGGAATAGCGCATATATGGAGTGCGGCCGTCGCTCGACCAATGGCTTATTACGCCGCGATCCAGAACCTCATGGCAATGCTTATCCCCTACAGTCGAGGATAATTCATCGAATTGGACAGGAGGAAGATTTGCTCGCCTGCGATCACCGTTAATTAGTTGGACAGCCTTGAGCTTTAATTCGTGTATCTGTTTTTCTGTTAATCTGGGCGTCTGACACATGGCAGTAGTCAAAAAACCAAACGAAATCAGACACAGAACAGTCAGAGCAAGTCTTAATAATAGAGACGGCATATACCCAACCCAATACGAACAGGGTTCGTGTACTCTAGAAACCGCGAGAGCGACATTCACCCCGCCCGCAGCAAGGTTTACCAGGTTCCAGCACACATTGCTTCGTCTCTAAATAATCGACAAATTCCGCAACTTCTTCAGGGATGTCGAACAATTCCTGGCTGGGATGAAGCGTTCCGGATTGGTTTATTACCGGTAGCGAGTGTACCGGATGATGAGCGGTCAAACTGCGAAGCTTTTGCTCCAATTGCCTAACCGCACTTTGTATTTCGCGCAACTGACGGGAAACCGATTCGATATCCGTCGCGCCGGTATCAGCGGAGTTGCCAGTCCGGAAATTTCCGCTGATGTTGTGCGTAACATTCGCCGCGATTTTTTTGATCAGATCTTCAGATATCATTCGATTAAATTATTGCGCAATTAAGCACGAGATTGAAGAGCAACCTGTGGCGCAGACATTCAGTCTGCGCTGG
Organism: Blastocatellia bacterium; assembly: GCA_035652355.1. Taxonomy (GTDB): domain Bacteria; phylum Acidobacteriota; class Blastocatellia; order DASRDY01; family DASRDY01; genus DASRDY01. The sequence goes on along the minus strand of DASRDY010000066.1, from coordinate 16,946 downwards.
TCGACACACGCCCTATCGGTTGAAATTTCTCTAGCCAAACTCGCGCAGACTGAATGTCTGCGCCACAGTTAATCCGCTGTTATCGTATCGACAACACCAATTATCGCGGAATCTATTGCTGCTCCCTGCTCGCCTGTCGCCGCGGTAGAAGCTGCCCATCCTTCCTGAACGACGACCACTATATCTCCGACACCTGAATCGACGCTGTCCAGAGCGATCATTGTCGATCCGCGCTCGCTGCCATCAGGATTGATCGGCTGAAGCAGCATAATCCTGCTGCCTTCGTATCGCTGATTCTTCTGCGTGGCTACTACGTTTCCGATTACGCGGGCCAGGAACATATCTATTTCGCTTTTCTCCGCGAATCATCTACAAAGACCGAATCGACTATCCCGACAATCGTGCAATCCGTAGGCGTATCCCAATCGGGAAAAGGAAAGCTCGCCTCTTTACCGCGACACCAGAAAACCAGCTCGCCAACTCCTGCTCCCACCGAATCCAAGGCGACGAACGGCTTTCCGCTTGGCTTTTTGTAAGCATCCAGCGTCTGAACAATCAGCAGCTTTCGCCCGATCAATTCGGGGTTCTTTGCTGTTGAAACGACCGTGCCGATGACTTTCGCCAGTTGCATATGTCTTAATCCAACGGCTCGACTTCCATCGTGTCGACAATTCCGACGATGGCTGCGTCTATGGGATTATCTTTCATTCCGTGCGCCAGGCGAGCAGAGCTTCCCGCAACAACAATAACTTTCTCGCGATAACCCGCGCCTACAGTATCAACCGCGACCAGATAACCACTGTCGTCGCTGCCATCCAGTTTGATGGGTCGCACCAAAAGTAATTTTCGACCTTCAAGCCGAGGGTCCTTTCGCGTAGCAACGACGGTGCCGATAATTCGAGCTAGAATCATTGATTGCTTCTCAGGGCAACAATGAACAACGCTGAGCGACAACACCGATCGCGCAGCGCCATTCAATGAACTGACAAACTATTTTGACCGAGCTTCGATCGTAACAGGCAGCGTTTCATTTACCGCCATGTGCGGACGCGGAATGACGTGAACGCTGACGAGCTCCCCAACACGTCTCGCAGCAGCAGCGCCGGCGTCGGTCGCGGCTTTAACGGCCGCAACATCACCTCGCACAATCGCGGTGACAAACCCCGCGCCAATTTTTTCAAAACCGACCAGACTAACGTTTGCCGCCTTCACCATCGCGTCTGCGGCCTCGATCATTGCGACCAAACCTTTGGTCTCGATCATTCCCAATGCATCCATTCTTAGGACTCCTTTGCACTCTAAAAAGAAAGTTAATTTATCTCATGAGGCGAGCAGCTTCGGTAATCAGATTCACCAGCTCGCTTCGAGTAATCGTGATCTTCTCGTCGCCGTTCGTTAACCCGCCATTCGACCACTGCTGACCAGCAGTAGAACACGCAGCGCCTTCCGCGTGAGTAAACGAACAGACCTGACAAACACGAGCCGTTTCCGGCATCAATCCTCCGCGCTCGCGGACTTCATAAAGACGACGAACTTCGTCCGACGAGAGCTGATTTTCTCGACCCAGCATCTTTGCAACCAGATTGATCTTTGCGAAATGCTCCAGGGTCTCCATTCGCCAGAACGCTCGCTCTATGGTGTCGCCGTACGCAACCGCGCCGTGATTTGCCATCAGCATGGCGTCGTGATGCTTTACCAGAGGCTTCATCGCATCGGTCAATTCGCTTGTCGACGGAGTGCCATAGCCAGCCAGCGGAATACAGCCGAGCGTCAGGACGACCTCGGATATTAACGCCTTATCCAACGGAATTCCAGCAACGGCAAATCCAGTGCCCGTAGGCGGATGCGCGTGAACGACTGCGTTTACATCCGGACGCTCTTTGTAAATCAAAGAGTGCATGGCAAATTCCGTTGAAGGTCTTAAATCGCCGGCCAGTTTGTTTCCGTCGATATCGACTCGGCAGAAAGATTCGGGCGTCAGGAACCCCTTGCATACGCCGCTGGGGGTTGTTACTACCGAGCCGTCGTCAAGCCGAGCGCTCAAGTTGCCGTCACCGGCAACAATATAGCCGCGCTGCCACAGCATGCGACCGACTTCAACCAATTCATTTCGCGCCGTCTTTTCGTTCATACGAGCGAATCATTATGCTATAAACGGAAGAGAACTGCCAAGCTGCAAATTCTCATTACCATTGATAGCCGGGCAGCACCGTGTTGTTGACATAAATACAACGCGTCATTAAACTTTAACTCAAGTCAGGTCTATGAATTGCATCCTTGCTCAGCGATTGGAAGGCAATATGATTACAAAAAATCGCATTCTATTTTTGATGCCGTTTTTGCTTGCCGTTGCTGCTGTCATCCCTGCTCTTTCGCAGGATGGAGACCACAAGGTTTATGCACAGCACGCTGTGACCATTCCTGACTTTGTCGTAAACGTGTCCACCGTGGGTCAACTGGAATATGGCGATAGCGACTTTCAGGCTCTGGGCAGATTTCCTAACGTCGAAAGTACACCCATCGCCGTTGGTCAAAAGGCGAAAGTCCAGATCGATGAGCTGGGAAACACCTGGTTGAATGGTCAGGTCACTGTCGCCGATTGGACGCCGTCGAAAACCGGTCACACTTCAGCAGCAAACGTTACAGTCACTTTATCTAATATCCCTGGGGAATTGCAGGGCGCGTTGAAACCAAAGATGGGCTGCACGATTGTTGTCACCATAGCTCATCGCCAAAATGTTCTTGCCGTTCCTGAACCAGCACTTGTATCGCACAAACAGGGCGACGCCGTGGATTGGGGTGTTCTGGTTATTGAGGATTCAAGAGCGCATTTCAAACCGGTCATAGCTGGAATGTCCAGCGACGGTTTTATCGAAATCACGAAAGGGTTGAGCGCAACCGATACGTTCATAGTAGGCCGGCCGAATGCCGCTTCCCTTCCGCCGCTTGTCGACGGTGATCGAGTCGTTATTGTTGAAAAGCCGAAGGCGAATCAGGGTGATGCTCTAGAGAGGACCACATATTGATCGCGTACCTTTCCGGCAAGCTGTTATCAAAGCAACCTAACTCAGTAATCATAGACGTCAACGGTGTTGGCTATGAGTTGAACATACCACTATCGACGTTTTATGAGCTTGGCGACGCCGGCGCTCAGGTTGAGCTTCGAGTGCATACTCATGTCCGGGAAGATGCTCTCTTGTTATTTGGATTTCGCACTGGTCGCGAAAAGGATCTGTTCCTGCGCTTGACCAGCGTCAGCGGAATCGGACCGAAACTGGCTCTCACTGCCCTTTCCGGTATGCCGGCGGATGAATTGATCCAGGCGATACGAACTAACGATCTTGCCAGATTAACGGCTATTCCAGGCGTTGGTAGAAAGACCGCCGAACGTTTAATCATTGAATTGCGCGACAAAATGGCGGCGTTTTCCTCAACTGAAGTTGAGTCGCGAACTGGCATCGCGGCTCCTGCTGCAACGGAAGAAGACAGTCTGAAAGAGGATATTATTTCGGCATTAGTTAATCTTGGCTGGCAAAAAAACATCGCAGAAAGGGCCGTTATTGCTACGATAAAAGAGGAGACAGGCAACCGGACGTTCGAGTATCTCCTCAAACAATCGCTTAAGAGGCTCTACCGATAGATCCGTGCCGCTCTGTGTCATTAATACTTTTCTTAGGAAGAATTGTTTCATGGTCCGTCGTTTTATCTCCCTGGTGCTATTCGTTTGCGTCATTGCTTCATTTACAACATTTTCCAAACTTGAGAACCACGCTGCCGATGATTCGTCGGGTCCGTTAATTGAAGACAACGGAATGATCGAAGGACTGGCATGGACTCCGGACAGTCGGCGTGTAGTGATGTCGCTTAACCGCACCGGCGTTGGAAAAGGCAGCAACAACCTTTATCAGTTGGATGTCGCTTCCGGAAAAATGACCTCTCTTACAAAGACACAGGAAGAGGACACGACACCCACAATTTCACCCGACGGTCGGTATGTTGCTTTCATGCGCGGACCGTATTCGGGAAATAATATCTGGGTTGCGTCGCTGGGCGATAAACGATCGCATCCGGTCACCCATTTCGCTATTCCTCGCGCTGGTGCCGATGACATTAATCGAGTGTTCAATTGGTCTTCTGACAGCAAGTCACTGGTGATGATCGAAACGTCGGCGGGCTTTTCGCCGCGAGTTTCAAGCCTGGGACTTACCGGAACCCGTCGTCGCCTGCCGGAAATCGAAAAAGCGTTAAGCGCGTTGAAAGATCCGGTAACAAACGTTTACGGATTATCTTCTGACAGTACGGGCAGCCGACTGGCGATCTTTTCGGTGAGCGGTGGCAAATCCCGAGTTCTTATCGTCGACAGGCAGCAATCTAACGTCACAACAACTATCGAAGCTTATCCAGGGACTGTCGGAACACCGCGCTGGTCAAGCGATGACCGGTTTATTTACGTGTGCGCTGATCTTGATCTAACGATTCCGCAGAACAGACGCAGCTCATCACGCGGCAAACCCGGAACATTCCGGATTGATGCAAGCAATGGTCGTGTTGAAAGAGTAAGCGAACATTACGGGGAGCTCTCGCCCGACGGACATAAACTGTTGTGGGAAGAGTCGGTACGCAGCAGCCGAGGCGGATTCAAGCTGTGGCTGGAACTCCTGTCATAAAATTTGTTGCGCATTCGTCTCGAATGCGCCCGCTGGGGAACAAGCCGACCCTATTATAACCGGCGCAATCGAGACGAATGCGCAACAAATTAGTGATACAATGCAATCGTTATGATAGAGCGAGAGGGATTCACCAGCGGACTGCCGAACGACGACGACCGTCAATTTGACCTGAGCCTTCGTCCAAAATTCCTCCGCGAATACATCGGTCAGCGAAAGGTGACCGAGAATCTCCACGTCTTTATCCAGGCTGCAAAGAAACGCGGCGAAGCACTTGATCACGTTATCCTTCACGGACCTCCAGGATTAGGAAAAACGACGCTCGCGAATATTATTGCGAATGAAATGGGCACTGAGGTCAAATCGACCGCTGGACCTGTGATTGAAAAGTCAGGCGACCTTGCGGCGCTTCTTACCAATTTGCAGGAAGGCGATGTCCTTTTCATCGACGAAATTCACAGATTAAATCCGGCAATCGAAGAGATTCTCTATCCAGCGATGGAGGACTTCCAGCTGGATATCATCATCGGTCAGGGACCTGGTGCAAGGTCCATCAAGTTGGATTTACCGAAATTCACTCTGGTCGGAGCAACAACTCGAGCAGGTTTGGTGACCGCGCCATTGCGCGGACGATTCGGCATTAATCTTCACCTCGATTTTTATCCAGCGGAAGACCTGGAAGTAATTGTTTTGCGCTCGGCCGATATTCTGAATGTTCAGATTGATAAAGACGGCGCGACTGAAATCGCTCGCAGGTCCAGAGGGACACCGCGTATTGCCAATAGGCTGTTAAGAAGAGTTCGCGACTTTGCCGAGGTCCTGCATCAGGGAATCATCACGGGCGCAGTCGCCGCAGATGCCCTTAATCGAATGGAAGTTGATAAGTTTGGACTTGACGAAACCGACCGCAAGCTCCTCTTAACGATCATCGAAAAATTTAACGGCGGTCCTGTCGGGGTAGGGACAATTTCTGCCGCGATCAACGAAGAAAAAGACGCAATCGAGGAAATCTACGAACCATATTTGATTCAGATCGGTTTTCTGAATCGCACACCGCGCGGCCGCATGGCTACAAAGAGCGCTTACGAACATCTTGGCGTCGGAATATTCCGTGACCGCCAGTCAGATCAGCGAAACCTGTTCGATTCGGAATAATAATCACATAGGCAACTCCGGGTCGCCATCATCAATTACACCATATTGAGCTTCCGGAAGAAACTCGTCACGATTGTAGGGAGGATCTTCGTGCGGAGGCATCTCATAATCAGGCCAATCCGCTTTCCATTGTTTGCGCGTTTCCTCGTCAGCATAATATTTCATCCATAAATAGATATGTTCTTCGCTGCCACTGCTGACCAAATCCAGGTGCCACGCGGAATACTCATCAAGATCCGGGCGCGGACTCTCTTCGCGTAAAGAATCGTTCCACAGATATGAATAAAGTTCACGATCGCTGAGATGGTCCGTTGAGGTGATAAAAACACGCAGTCTGGCCAGTTTCTCGATGACTTCCCAGAGCTTCGCCTTCAACGTCTCATCGTCCATCTCGTCAGGAGCGGGCATCTCCACGCCGGCGTCCAATAGTCGCTGAAAATTGCTGATCCACGGAGCGCTTTCAAACTCTACAATGTGTTTCCAGAACGCTTCGGAGATATCAGGCGAGATATCCTCAGATTCCATCGATCTCATTTTGCCGCCTGTTAATCTATCAGCTTCCTGTTTCAATTTCTCAATCCGGGACTTCTGATCAGGGTCTAAATCGTCATTGTCATCTGCGGCCATAAATCACCTCGTCTTAGGATCGTAGATTCGGAGTCCTCTGTGGACGGTGAGTTTATGCCAAGCGGGCTTTGGTTCACAAGACTATAGCTTTCGATTGTCTCTGATTATTACCAAGAAAAAGTTCCAGGTTGTTAACCAATCGCGATTGCAAGGTCGCAGCCTGCTGCATTGTTTGCAAATAGCTATTATCGCACTCAACATCTAAGCCGCTTTTCAACAATGATGCGCGGCGATGCGAAGCGTCATGATGAAGTCGCCACACCTTTATCAATTCAGCAGCTAGATCGCGCTGAATAGATTCATCAAGCAAAGGGATTTCAACGGAGAGCAATTCATCCGAATTTATGTTCAGTGTTCCTGTCCCGTTGCTGAGGCGCGCAATTTGCGTTCGGCCGAATTCGGATTTCATAAAAAGATAAACAAATTCGGCTAGGGGATTAGGCAGTCGGAGAATAAATACATCTCCGGTGCAGGACTGACCAGGCTGATGATTTATGAAGCAAATTTTTGCACGGCCAACGCCACCGACACCAGCGCACGAGATCAAAATGTCGTTTTTCTTTACTGCTGTATAACCCAGTCTCTCAAAAGCATTCTTTGTGCATCTCTTAATCCGTGCAGTGTCATAACCTGTTTCGATGAAACCGACAGTTTCGTAATATTCGAATGGCGAATCCAAATCGTAACCTTTCGCTTCGCCTCGCGACCGGCGTACGTGATCGCCGGTTATTACTGCAGCTCGGCGATCAACCAGGTCGCCGATTTTTGCCGTCGGAAACCTGTTTCTGAGTTTCTGTATCAGGCCCAAAATCTGCGGCCGCCAAAAACTCGCGTCCATTCTGAACGTGAATTCTGTATCTGATTGATTAACCAGAGAAACACTTGAGTGATCAAATTTCGTCTGGCGTTTTGAACAATGTGTTCTGTAATCGGAAAGAATTATCGGAAGATCCTGTTCCAAATGTTCAGCTTCTGCGAGGAACACTTGATGATCAACTGACGGTGGAGTTGCTGTCATTAACATCAGGCTCGTCTTCGCGGTGGTACCAGTGCCGGTGAATGTTTTTCTGGGGAGCGATACAACGGCATTAATCGTTACTCTGGCTGTCAGCCACTCCCTCACATGAATCAGCCTTGCGTTGGCCAGCACACCATCCGGAATGACGACAGCGACAAAGCCCGGCTTGTTCGCAGCGCTCGCCAGTTGCACGAATCTCTCCAGAAATACGACCTCTATTGGGCAGGAACGCAAACACCTGAGATAGGCTTTCTCTTCGGCATCCACCGAAGAATTCCCGTTTAATATGTATCCATTCCGCCAAGTCTGAAAACCATTTTTCAGCGCATGCTTTAACGCCTCTTCCTCAGCGCCAGATTCATCAAGAATCGACGTCCCGTACGGTGGATTGCCCACGACGTAATCAAATCCATTTTTCTCGCCTGGAATCGGCAACAAACCATTTTGATTCAAAATGCGAAATGACGCTGATCGTTTCAAATCACCATTGATTGATGAATTGAATCTGTAATCGCGGTCAATTCCAAGCGTCGCCAAAGGCAGCGCGATTCCGTTCTCGACTGCATACTGGAGGAACGCGCCTTCTCCGCATGCAGGATCAATCACCCGAACACTTCGTCCGTTGCGACCAGAGATCTCATCCAGCATTTCGAACGCGGCAGCTATCACTGGCGCAGGTGTGAAATATTGGCCCAGTTTGCGTTTGTGAGGGATTGTGCTCATTGACCGGAGCCATATTCAAACACGACATCACGATAAATTAAAAGCTGTTTTTGAAGGAAGCAATGCAGTACATGGGTGACTTATCGAACGAGACCACCGGGCAAAGCGATTGTCTTATCGTTCCTGCTGTCGATGATCTTCATCGTTATTTTCGGCTGCAAGAGTTTTTGCTCGGTTTCAGAAACAAGGTGACTGTCTACAGCACGAGACGCCAGATGTTTGTAAGACTCAACGATTCTCGATCTGATCTGTGTAAGCTCTTTTTCGTACTGATCCGAACTGCGCCAGACAATAGTAACGACGGGAGCGGATTTAATATCTAAGTCATCCACAGACCTACCGAGCATCGTCGCCAGGTATTGAAGTCTAGCGTAATCAAGATCTCCCGTACTATGGCATTCGCCGACGCCGTGGTTTCCCTCAGTCATCAAATGGCGCTCGTAATAGATCGGATAAACGCCACTGCTTAAGACAATTGAATGGTTCAGAGCCGTGTCCTTAATCTGGTAAAACGCCACGGGAGGAAATCCGGTCGGGATAGATATTACGCCGTCACCGCATGTGGCGCCGCCAGTCCCACTCGCTCCAACGCCCTGATTGCTGTCACTGATAACGCCGACAAACACCGAGATGTGCAGATCGCCAAGTAACATTGCGGCAAATCCTGGCGTCTTTTGCTCACTAAGAATGTTACCAAGGCCCATCCACTCCTCTCTGTTAACATTCGATTGCATCATTATCAGCATTTCCTGTTCGTGGTCTTTAGGCGTGTTTGCAGCAAGGATGATCGCCTCGGGGCGAAAATGATCGAAAACAGGAAGCAGAATCTTCGAAGGCAACGCAGCGTTCATCTGAATCAAACTATCGAGAGCGCACCTATAAACCAATCCCTTTTCCGGAATCAAATCCGTGAATCCGGTATCGAACAGTTTCAACAAAGTTGGGATTAGTTCTGTGAACCGATGTTTTCCTGCCAGGTACGCACCCCAAGCGCGGTCTTTATCGTTTGAGGACGACAACATTCGAACAATTTGTTCTTTGGAATCAACGTCCTGTTCCACAGCGCGGTCAGTCTGTTGTACCTGACTTTGCTGCTGAGCAAATGCAGGTAACAGCAGGAAAAGGCAAAGCAAGATTATAAAAGCTACCGAGAAGATCGGTATTAATGTCGATCCGATTTTGGGAACTTGCGCGTCGGTGTTTATTGGACTGCAACAACTCATCTTAATAACTCCTCTAATTTTTTCGGGAGATTTCTTATCGAGGAACGTCGGACCAAGTTATTTTTGCAGGAAAAATTGGAGTACATGCGACCGGGGTGAGCAATAACTCACCCCAAATTAACAATAATCAGTTTTGAAATTAATCGCCGGTGTGGCTGAGCAGCGCCTCTTCTTCCAGCGTTGCCACATCCGGAATAGCCTTGTTCGCGGCAGCTTTCCTCGATTTGCGCGTCGAGCCAAGCCAGTTCCTCAGTCTCTCCATATAGATGTAAAAGACCGGTGTGATGTACAAGGTCAATAGCTGCGAAACCATCAGACCACCGACTACTGCAAGTCCCAACGGCCGCCGCGAATCCGCGCCGGCGCCTACTCCTAACGCGATCGGCAGAGTTCCCATCAATGCCGCCATTGTCGTCATCATGATAGGACGGAACCGAATCAGACAGCCTTCGTAAATAGCGGTCTCGGGATCTTTGCCATGATCTCGCTGAGCTTCCACCGCGAAATCGATCATCATGATCGCGTTCTTTTTCACGATACCGATCAGCATTATCACGCCGACGAATGCGTAGAGGCTCATTTCGGAATGGAAGATGTAAAGCGTCAGCAAAGCGCCGAATCCGGCAGATGGTAAGCCCGACAGAATGGTGAGGGGATGAATGAAACTCTCGTACAGGATTCCCAATATGATGTAGATGACCAGGATAGCCATCACCAGCAGCAATCCTAAACCCTGCAATGAAGATTGGAATGCTTGTGCGCTTCCCTGAAAACTTGTCGTTATTGTACTGGGCAGCGTTGCGTTCGCCACCTTGGTAACTTCCGGCAGCGCATCGCCGATTGCCACACCCGGCTTCAGGTTGAACGATATCGTTACCGATGGAAGCTGTCCCGTATGATTCACAACCAGAGGTCCAAGGTTCTGTGTGATCTTTGCCACGGTATTCAACGGCACAAGCTGTCCGCTCTTGGATCTGATATAAAGCAGTGACAAGGCAGAGGGATCCTTTTGATATTCAGGCTCCAACTCCATAATCACGCGATATTCATTGTTCGGAGCGTAGATTGTCGATATTTGCCGTTGCCCAAACGATGTGTAGAGCGCATCTTCGACTTGCGTCGGAGTGACGCCCAGCGCTGACGCTTTATCGCGATCTACCTCAACATTCACCTGTGGATTCTTGATCTGCAAATCGCTGGTCACGTCCTGCAAATTCGAAAGCTCGCGAAGCTTGCTTTCGAGAATCGGTGCATCCTTGTACAACTCGTTCGTGTCGGGGCTTTGCAACGTGAATTGGTAAAGACTCTTGGTCAACTGACCGCCAATGCGTATTGGAGGCGGATTTTGCAAGAAGATGTTGATGCCGGGAACCTTTGCCAGTTTTGGTCTCAGCTCTTCGATAATTTGGTCCGCAGACAACGCACGCTGGTCTCTTGGTTTTAGTCGCATGAATATGCGGCCCGAATTACCGGCGGCATTCGATCCACTGGCTCCGATGCTTGACATAAAATCAGCTACGTTCGGATCCTGCGCGACAATCTTGGCAAGCTCTTGTTGATGCTCAGCCATTGCCTCAAATGATATTCCTTGCGCAGCCTCGGTAACGCCGAAGACTTGGCCGGTGTCATCGCTCGGCAAAAAGCCCATCGGAACTTTTGAGAACAGAAAGATTGTCGCAACCAGCAGCGCCACGGATACAACCATCGTTGTCAGCCTGTGGCGAAGGACGACCTTCAGCGTAGCGTCATAGGCCTTCAGTATTCCATCAAACACACGTTCCGAAGCCGCGTAAAATCTTCCAGGTTTCTTATGGTGATCGTGTCCGCGCAGAAATAGACTGCAGAGCATTGGAGTGAGACTCAGCGAGACAAATCCCGAAACCAGAATCGACACGCCGATTGTTATCGCGAATTCGTGGAGAAGCCTGCCGATCAGTCCACCCATAAACAAAACAGGAATGAACACTGCGGCCAGCGATAAGGTCATCGAGATGATAGTGAAGCCGATCTCCTTCGAGCCGCGAATGGCGGCCTGGAGGGGTTTTTCACCCATCTCCATATGTCGGACGATGTTCTCCAGCATTACGATAGCGTCGTCGACAACGAATCCGACAGACAGCGTCAACGCCATCAACGACAGATTGTCCAGGCTGAATCCCAGCAGGTACATCGCCGCGAAAGTACCGATAATCGACATCGGCAGCGCCAGGCTGGGAATAATAGTCGCCGATACATTTCGCAAAAAGAGGAAGATGACCATTATGACCAGACCGATGGTTAGCATTAACGTGAACTTGACGTCGTCCACTGATCCACGGATTGACTCGGATCGGTCGTAAAGTATCTTCAAATCGACAGACGCGGGAATTACGTCCTTGAATGTCGGAAGAACATTTTTGATGTTGTCGACGATTTCAACTGTATTGGTTCCCGGTTGTCGCTGAATGGCCAGAACAATGGCGCGGGTACCGGAAAACCAGCTCGCGATTTTGTCGTTTTCAACGCTGTCGATGACACGACCGACTTCTTCCAAACGAACCGGATTGCCGTTTCGATACGCAACGATCAACGGACGATATGCTTTCGCGTCGGTCAACTGACCGTTAGATTGAACTGTAAAAGCCTGCTGTCTTCCGTAGAGAGTTCCGGTTGGAAGATTCACGTTGCCGTTCTGGACGGCGGCGCTTACTTCGTCAATGCCGATCCCTTTGGCGGCCAGAGCGCTGGGATCAAGCTGTGCGTGAACCGCATATTTCTGCGAACCGAATACCTGCACCTGCGCAACGCCGCTGATCATCGAAATGCGCTGCGCCAGCATGGTTTCCGCATATTCATCCACCGTCGACAGCGGCAGAGTCTGCGACGCCAGCGCCAGGTAAAGAATCGGCTGATCGGCTGGATTCACCTTTTGATATGACGGTGGAGTCGGCATATTCTGCGGAAGTTGTGATGCGGATTTCGCAATCATCGACTGAACGTCCTGCGCGGCTGCGTCCAGATTGCGGCTCAGGTTAAACTGTAGCGTGATGTTGGTTACGCCGAGCGCGCTTACCGAACTCATCGAATCGAGACCCGCGATTGTGGTGAACTGTTTTTCAAGCGGTGTCGCGACAGCCGAGGCCATCGTGTCCGGGCTTGCGCCCGGAAGATTCGCGGTAACCTGAATAGTCGGAAAATCGACGTTTGGCAGATCGTTGACGGGCAACAACCTGTACCCCATTACGCCGAAGAGAAGTATCCCCAGCATTACCAGAGTCGTCATAACGGGTCGCTTAATAAAAAGTTCTGTAGGACTCATTTAATGCCCCCGTTGTCCGAAATGCTGTTTTTTATGTCCACCTTGGCTCCTGGTGTTAGCCGAAGCTGTCCGTCAGTAATTACCTTGTCTCCTGGTTTCAGTCCGTCCTTGATGACGGAAAGATCGTCGATAGTTCGCTCGATTGTAACCGGCTGTACGTCAACGGTCAGATCAGGCTTGACGATAAAAACGAACTGTCCTTTTTGACCGGTCTGAACTGCCTCTGAAGGAATAACTACCGCATCGGCCTGAGTGGTCAGTTTCAGTGAAGCTGTCACATACTGACCCGGCCACAATTTGCGGTCGCTGTTTGTAAACGTACCTTTGAGCTTAATCGTTCCGGTGGTTCTGTCGACAGTATTGTCAACAAAGCTTATCGTGCCGGTTTCCGTTTTATTGGCGTCGTCTGGCATCGTCGCGGTAACTTCCAGTTTGCCCGACGCCATGTACTGCTTTATGGCGGCCAGTTGCTGCTCAGGAACGGCAAAAGTCACGTATATCGGTTCGATCTGATTAATGACCAGCAAAGCGACATCATTCGCTTTCACAACGTTCCCCTGTTGAATCATTGTGCTTCCGGTCCGGCCATTCACGGGTGAGCGAACTGTGCAGTAACTGAGCTGAACTTTGGCGCTCTCGATTGCGGCTTTGTCTGCTCCGATATTCTCATTCGCGCTCTGCACTGCCGCGCGATCGGCCTTGACCGTAGCGTCCAAAGCTTCCGCGGTTGTGCGGAACTGGTCATTCTGATCGGTCGATATAACACCCTGAGTAAAGAGATCATTGTAACGCTTTGCCTGCGCCGCCGCGTTTTTGGACTGGACCTCATCCCTGGCGACGTTGGCTTCAGCCTGCTTCAACAATGCTACGTCTTTCGACAGATTCGCTTCGGCCCGTTGCAGATCGGCCTGGTATGGACGGGGATCGATGGTAAACAGCACGTCGCCTTTCTTAACATCTTGTCCGTCAGTGTAATGAACTTCGGTTATTTCGCCGGCGATCATGGTCTTTATCGCAACTGTTGTATATGGCTCGACAGAACCGATTGCGCGTATCTGGACGGGAATAGTTTTTACCGTCACATCAGCGGCGGTTACCGGAACGGCTGGTTTAGCCGCTACCGAAGATTTTTCCGCGGCGCTGCTTTTCGCACATCCCGATAAAGTCGCCAATCCGACCGGCACCAGGACGAGCGCCGTAATTAAAAAGAGTTTTCTAATAAATGCTTGCTCCATGGTTATCCCATCTGCCTGTTTTTTGTTATCTATTGTCACTTAACCCTGAATCATTTGTCGTAAAAAATGTAAGAGCCACTGCCACAAAATTGCTATTTGTGATTTGTCATTCGAACTCCCGTCAGAAACAATTCTGTAAATTGATCTGCGAGCTCAGCGCTGGAACGCTCCATATCGTCCTTATAAAGAGTCCAGACAAAAACTTGATGAACAATCATTCCGCCAAACGCCCTCGAAGCGATTATTGGATCGATCTTGCGAAACGTACCGTCTTCGATTCGTTGCGCAACGTAACGCCGCAACAACATTCTGACTTCGTTCATTGTGGACTCGAAGAAAATCTCTGATAGCTTGTGCCCTTCCAGACCGCTGAACATCAGCAACCGCATCAGAGTCGGATCGTTGCGGTACATCTCCAACAGATCGAAGGCCAGCGTCCGGAAAAACGCGAAATCATCCTTGCGACTCTCTGCCTGTTTCAAATGCTCCTGGATTTGCTCGGCGGTTTGGCGGACCTTGTAATCGAGGATTGCAGAATACAACGCCTCTTTGCTTTCAAAATGCCGGAATATAATGGCTTCGCTGACACCGACACGATCGGCGATCTCTTTTGTCATCGTGCCGCTAAAGCCTTTTTGGGAAAAAAGCTCTGCTGCGACGTCGACAATCTGCTGACGTCGATCGGCGGCGGGCATTCTTAATGTCTTAGGTTTGTCAGTTATTTGCGTCGACAAGCGCACCTTCTCGAATGAAGTAAGTTAGCACTAACATACCACAAAAGATAGTGGAAAAAGACTATGAGAGAAAGGATTTTATTCAGCTAAGCCCTGGCGGTACGCTTTTGGGTGAGGTCGGGGAAATATTTATCAATGATCCGATATCCCAGCAGCAACGCGAGCACGAATCCGAAAGCCAGCGGAATGCGGGTATCAGCCTTTACCAGCATCCAGTAATGCAGCACCCCAGCAGCAGCAGACAGGTAAACCAGCCTATGCAGTTTCTGCCATCGTTTGCCGCCGATACGTTTGAGCATTTTGTTAGTGGACGTGATCGCCAATGGCACCATCAGAAAAAAGCTGGTCATCCCAATCGCGATAAATGGTCGAACCAAAATGTCTTTACCAATCGCCACAATCGCAAATGATTTATCGAACCACATATAACAGATCAGATGCAGCGCGCCATAAAAGAACGCATACAACCCCAGCATCCGCCTGAGCCTTATCAGCCAAGGAATCCCAGTGATCTTTCGCGCCGGAGTTATCGCGAGAGTAAGCAGCAAAAACAACAATGTCAGTATTCCGGTCGTGTGAGTAATATATTCCAGCGGATTCGCGCCTAGTTTCTTGTGATAACCGTCCCAGCCCAGCAGAACCAGCGGCACCAGGCTGTTTACAAAGACAACTGATTGGTTGAATCTGATCTCAGTCATTTATTGCTTAATAATTCTCTCGCAAATCCATACCTTGATACAGATAAGCTACTTGATCTGCATAACCATTGAACATCAGTGTTTTTCGCCTACTGAATTCGCCAATCCTCGTCTCTGTAGCTTGACTCCATCGGGGATGATCGACGTTAGGATTCACATTCGAATAAAAGCCGTATTCGTCGGGAGCCGCCATATTCCACGTGGTCTGCGGTTGTTTATCGACTAACTTGATTTTGACGATCGACTTGATCCCTTTAAAGCCATACTTCCAGGGAACCACCAATCTGATAGGCGCGCCGTCCTGCGGAGGCAAGCTCTGCCCGTAAAGGCCTGTCGCAAGTATCGTCAATGGATGCATGGCTTCATCCAGGCGCAAGCCTTCAACGTATGGCCAGTCTAATATATTGTCTCCCTGCCCGGGCATGCGTTTTGGATCGTATAAAGTTTCGAAAGAGATGTACCGAGCCTCCGAAGTCGGGTCGACTTCCTTTAAAAGTTTAGCCAACGGAAACCCTACCCACGGAATAACCATTGACCATCCCTCGACGCAACGCATTCGGTAGACGCGCTCTTCCGGAGGAGCAAGTTTTAGCAGGTCATCGATGTCGAAGGTTTTCGGTTTGTTTATCAGACCACTGACCGCAACAGTCCAGGGTCTGCTGACGAACCCCTGGGCCAATTCAGCGACTTCGCGTTTGTTGGTAGAGAACTCGTAAAAGTTATTGTAATTCGTGATGTCGACAAACGGAGTCTGCTTTTCATCGATTGTGGGGATGACATCTGCGGATGCGGGTCGCACGCCAACAATCTTATCGCCTTTAGAAATGATTGGCGGTCGCGGATTTATTTTTCGATAAAGAAACGCCGTCACTGTGGTTGTTCCGGCAAAAAGCAGGGCTTTTTGCATGAAAGAGCGCCGATTCAGATATTTGGATTCATCTGTAATCTCGTTGCTCTTTATATCCTCTGGCTTTTTGATCAGCATCGATTTGTCCCGTCTATATAATACATCCAGTTTACGAAATTATTCCGCTAAGAGGATTTAAGCTGCGCAGACCTTCGGTGTGCGGAAGGTTGGGGAAACGCTTAAATCGATCCTAAGCATCCGTCCGACCGCCCGCTCAGACTGAATGTTTGTGCCACTGTTTCCGTTGACTTAAATCGTCAAAAGAGGCATTCTATAGATAGACTATGGGACGGAATAAAGACAAGAAAAGCGAACTGTTGCCTGGAACTTTGGACATGCTCATTCTTAAAACGCTTGAGCGCAATGTCATGCATGGCTACGGGATTGCCCAGCATATTCAGCAAATTTCCGATGAAGTATTGCAAGTTGAGGAAGGTTCCCTTTATCCCGCGCTGCAACGGTTGCAGTTAAATGGATGGGTAGCATCGGAATGGGGCCATTCCATTAATAATCGACGCGCTCGTTATTATCGCCTGACTCCGGCCGGCAGAAAGCAACTGGAGCGCGAGGTCGCCGACTTTGACCGCGTACTTGCCGGTATCCTGCGAGTTATTCAGCCTGCTTAATCTTACGGAACGGTCGTTTTCCGCATAACGGATCG
>DASRDY010000065.1:0-1693 GCA_035652355.1 Blastocatellia bacterium | reverse complement strand
GATGAAATCCCAGACGATCAGGAAGTAGCCAGGGAAACCCATCTGTTTGATGACGGCGATTTCGTGATCCAATCGCTTCTTGTATTCCTCGTAAGGATACTTGCGATCTGATTTGTCCTTCAGCCGTTTCCATCGCGTTTCCAATCCATCGTTAGCGACCTTTTCGAAATATGTGTCGACCGTATAACCATCAGGCACCGGGTACATCGGCAGGTGATTGACGGTCTTTGGAAATTCCAGATTGCACATATTGGCTATATCGATTGTGCGATATAGCGTTTCGGGCAATTCGCCGAAAACCTGCCACATTTCATCCGCGCTGCGAAAGTAGAACTTGTCGCTACCATAACGAAGACGATTTGGGTTGCTGAAATTTTTACCAGTTCCAACGCACAACAAAATATCGTGCGCCTTGAAATCGTCCGGCATCAGGTAATGGCAATCATTTGTTGCGACCAGTGGAATGCCAGTTTTCTTTGAGAGTTCGACCAGCGGTTTGTGGATCTTTCGCTGCATCTCCAGCTCGTGATCCTGAATTTCAAGAAAGTAGTTTCCTTTGCCTAGAATATCCTGAAACGTTGTTGCTGCCTCAGCCGCCTTGTCGAATTTCTCCACAGAAAGATATGCGGCCGTAACGCCGCTCATGCAGGCGGACAAACCAATGAGACCTTCGCTGTGTTCAGCCAGAAGTTCCTTGTCGATCCTGGGCTTGTAATAAAAGCCTTCAGTAAATGATTTCGACGTAAGCTTGACGAGATTGTGATAACCGGTCAGATCTTTGGCTAAGAGAATTATGTGGTTCGTGCCTTTTTCGCCGTCCGTACCTGCATCACCGCCTCTACTGTGTCGCGATCCACGAGCAATATAGGCTTCAATACCGATAATCGGCTTAATGCCGCTGCCCTTCATTTGGTTGTAAAAGGCGATAGCGCCGAAAAGATTGCCGTGGTCGGTTATGGCAACGCTTTTCATTCCAAGCTCAGCCGCTCGCTTGCCTAATTTTTTTATCTGTATGGCGCCGTCAAGAAGGCTGAAGTCGGTATGAAGATGAAGATGCGCGAACTCTTTCTGCATGGCTACTGTCTCACCTCTATGAGTTGCGTTGTGGCAAACCATAGCCCACAATAGGTAGACTGATCAGGTTTTCGAGCCACTATATATGCCAAGCGGTTCGCGTTAGTCAATCGACATGCCGAGCTGTTTTCGTAAGTTGTTGAATCGTGACATGAAATAGTTTCAGCCGGGAATGTCAACGTACTACACCTTCGAGTGGACTGCTGGCGCTCGCATAAAGTTTCTTTGGCATGCGCCCGGCCAGATACGCCAACCTGCCAGCCTCAACGGCTAGCCGCATCGCGGTCGCCATGTCTCCGGGATTTTGTGCGGCGGCAATCGCGGTGTTCATCAGCAAGCCGTCAACCCCGAGCTCCATCGCGATCGTCGCATCCGAAGCGGTGCCGACACCCGCATCGACAATGATCGGGACCTGGGAGATTTGTTCTCGCATGATCCTGAGATTTGCCGGATTCTGAATTCCCATCCCTGATCCAATTGGCGCCGCGAGCGGCATCACAGCCGCACAGCCCGCATCTATCAGCTTCTTCGCCATTATCAGATCGTCGCTGAAATAGGGAAGAACGATAAATCCCTCTTTCACAAGGACACGCGCTGCTTCAAGTGTGGCCTCATTATC
>DASRDY010000064.1:0-10103 GCA_035652355.1 Blastocatellia bacterium | reverse complement strand
GGAACTGGCGAAACCGCTGACGAAACTCACCTGGGAAAATGCGGCGCTGATGAGTCCGGCGACTGCGCAAAAACTTGGGCTGGTTAATAGTTCCGATGCTGAAGAAGCGTACAGCGCAAATGGAAAGGTCATCAGAATCAGCAAAGGCAACCTGCAGATTGATGAGCCAATTCCAGTTTTAGTAGTGGTCGGTCACGCTGACAATTCGATAACACTGCCCCTCGGATTCGGACGCTCGCGCTCTGGAAGAGTTGGCAATGGGATTGGGTTCAATGCTTATAAAATTCGAAGCTCAGCCGCACCATATTTCGACTTTCTCTCGTCCAGTCCTTCCATTACAGGAGGCAAGATAGAACTGGCAACTACCCAACATCATTTCATGATGGAGGGCAGGCATATCGTTCGCACCGCGACCTTGGACGAGTATAAGAAGGATCCGAATTTCGCCCACCGCGATATTCACGAACCATCACAGGATGAATCGCTTTATCCCGAGTTCGACTACAGCAAAGGCCACAAGTGGGGAATGGCGATTGATCACAACGCGTGTGTGGGATGCAATGCCTGTGTAATCGCCTGCCAATCAGAGAACAACATTCCAATCGTAGGTAAAGAGCAGGTAATTCTGGGCCGCGAGATGCAGTGGATTCGAATCGACAACTATTACCAGGGCGACCCCAACAAACCTGAGGAAGTCGAATCGTATTTCCAGCCGATGCTTTGCCAGCATTGCGAAAAGGCCCCTTGCGAAGTTGTATGCCCGGTCGCGGCGACCAGTCATGATTCCGAAGGCATCAATAACATGGTCTATAACCGATGCGTCGGTACCCGGTATTGTTCGAACAACTGTCCGTACAAGGTTCGTCGATTTAATTTCCTGCTCTTCCAGGATTGGGATACTGCTCAGTACAAGATGATGCGCAATCCTGATGTCTCTGTTCGCAGTCGCGGTGTGATGGAGAAATGCAGTTACTGCATACAACGAATAATGTCCGCCCGCGTCGAGGCTGAAAAAGACGATAATCGCCCGATCAGAGACGGTGAAATCGTTACCGCCTGCGCGGCGGCGTGCCCGACTGACGCAATTGTCTTTGGTGACATAAACGATCAGACGAGCAGGGTTGCCAGATTGAAAAACGATAGTCGCAATTACGGAGTGCTGGACGATCTGAATACCCAACCACGCACTACGTATTTGGGAGCGGTGCGAAATCCGAATCCGGAGATTGAAAGGCTGTACAAGAGATAGAATATGGCGGACAACATAAACGAACAGACACCGCAAGAAGTATCGTTCAATCCCGTAATACAGCCGGGCCATACCTTTGGCTCGATAACGGAAAAGATCAGCTCTATCGTTCTTACTCGCAGCACTGGTCGAGGATGGATCTTTGGGTTCGCTATAGCCTTTTTATTTACAATGGGTCTGATGTACGCGATGACCTATCTGTTGATCAAAGGCGTCGGCATCTGGGGAGTCAATATACCGGTCGGCTGGGGATTTGCGATCATCAATTTTGTCTGGTGGATCGGTATTGGTCACGCGGGAACGTTAATATCAGCTATATTGCTCCTGTTCCGTCAAAGCTGGCGAACCTCCATTAATCGATTCGCAGAGGCAATGACGCTGTTTGCCGTGGCCTGCGCTGGTATTTTCCCTGTCATACATACCGGGCGTCCCTGGTTGGCATATTGGTTGACGCCATATCCCAACACGATGAATTTGTGGCCGCAGTTTCGCAGCCCGCTCGTGTGGGACGTCTTTGCGGTATCGACCTATGCAACCGTGTCGGCGATGTTCTGGTTTGTCGGATTGATCCCGGACATGGCAACGCTCCGAGATCGCGCCACCACACGACCCAGCCGAATAATCTATGGTTTGCTGGCAATGGGATGGCGCGGATCCGCTATTCACTGGCATCGTTATGAAACCACCTATTTGCTGTTAGCAGGTTTGGCCACCCCACTGGTTCTTTCGGTTCATACGGTCGTTAGTTTCGACTTTTCGATTGGCATCGTGCCTGGATGGCATGCAACGATCTTTCCGCCGTACTTTGTTGCCGGTGCAATCTATGCCGGTTTTGCAATGGTGTTAACGCTTGCGATTCCAATCCGAAAGTTCTACGGATTGGAAGACTTCATCACGATGCGCCACTTGCGTAATATGGCCAAGATATTGCTGGCGACTGGTCTAATAGTCGGTTACGGCTACATGATGGAAGCGTTCTCCGCCTGGTACAGCAACAACCCATACGAGCGCTACATGATACTGAATCGCATGACCGGGCCGTATGCCTTCTGGTATTGGCTGCTGATCACCTGCAATATCGTTACACCCCAGCTTTTGTGGATACGAAAACTTCGCGGTAGCGTCGCGGCGCTATTTTCAATAGCGATGGTCGTTAACCTGGGCATGTGGCTCGAACGATTCATCATCGTGGTCACCAGCCTTCACCGGGATTTTCTGCCGTCATCGTGGGGAATGTACTATCCGACAAAATGGGACTTCATGACGTTTTTCGGAACGATCGGATTGTTTGTTGCATTGCTGTTTTTGTTCCTGCGCTTCCTGCCGGTGATTTCGATCTTTGAGATGCGCACACTGTTGCCCGAAGCGGAAGTGAAGGAGGAAGTCGGCTAGGTTTACTATGGAACAAGTAGTACCTCCAATTTACGGCATTATGGCCGAATACGAGAATCCAACCGATCTGGTTGAGGCGGCGCAGCGCGCATACAAGGAAGGTTACAGGCGAATGGACGCCTATACGCCGTTTCCTGTTGAAGGATTGGCTGAATCGATTGGATTTAAAAAGAACCACATGCCACTGATCGTTCTGATGGGCGGCATTATCGGGCTTATCAGCGGCTATGGACTAGCGTACTGGGTGTCTGTAATTGCTTATCCCCTGAATATCGGTGGAAGACCGTTGCACAGCTGGCCGGCGTTTATTCCAGTGACTTTCGAGATGACTATTCTGCTAGCTGCCCTGTTTGCGGTGCTGGGATTACTGGCCATAAACGGACTGCCTCAGCCGTATCATCCGGTTTTTAACGTTCCGCGATTTGCGCTGGCCTCGAAGGATCGTTTTTTTCTTTTGATCGAAGCGCGAGATCCGAAATTCGATATCGATGCAACGCGGCGTTTTATGGAAAGGTCACAACCGCGCGAGATATCAGTTGTCGAACGCTAGAATATTTTTTATGAAGATTTCCGACTTGAATTTTAGCTCGGTTCGGTTACTTACTCTCGGTGTGACGTTGCTTTGCCTCATCGCGGCGACGGCTTGCCGACAGGATATGCACGACCAGCCGAAATATATTCCTTTCAGGGATAATTCCGCGCGACAGTTTGTCGAAGGAACCGTTCCGAGAGGTTCGTACCGCCCGAGCGCGCGAACCAGTCAGCCGGGCAACGGAGTAGCAACGACTCAAGGGCAAAACGCTGGAACGGGATCGCAGGCGCAAATGGGAACGACACAGGCCGCCGTACCCAATAACTCGACCACGAATAATATAAATGATACGAGCCGAAGTCAGCTTGCCTCCAGTCAGCAGCCCGCGGGACCTGCCCAGCAGGCTACGACCCCCGGAGTTGATGTGTTCCCGTTCCCGATTACAGAGACAGTGCTCAGGCGAGGGCAGGAGCGATACAACATCTTTTGCTCGCCATGTCACAGCCAGGTAGGCGATGGCAGAGGAATGATCGTTCAGCGTGGGTTCCGTCAACCGCCGTCATATCACATCGACCGGTTGCGTCAGGCGCCGGCGAGTCACTTCTTTGATGTCATTACGAATGGATTCGGAGCAATGCCAAGTTACGCCGAACAGATTCCGACCAGCGATCGCTGGGCGATCATCGCTTACATCAGGGCATTACAACTCAGTCAAAATGCTCCGATGTCGGCGCTCACCCCCGAAGAAAAACAAAGATTGAATGCCGGAGGGCAGCAGAAATGACAGAGAAAGCCTATTCGGCGCCGCCGGAACTGGGTGCAATTCAACAACGCTCGTTAATGATCGGCGCGGCGTTTTTGATCATTGGAATAATCGGCGGATTCCTGAGTGGCGGACAGCAGTTCTTTAGATCGTACCTTATCGGGTTCATGTTCTGGCTTGGCATCTGCCTGGGCAGCATGGCGATATTGATGATCCAGCATATGGCTGGCGGTGGCTGGGGTGTCGTCATCAGACGAATAGTGGAAGCCGCAACCCGGACGTTACCATTCTTCATGATTGGCGTTATACCCATCTTGCTTGGGATTCACTCGCTCTATGAATGGTCCAGGATCGGTGTCGAGGGATCGCATAAACAGCTCTTTCTCAGCGTTCCGTTCTTTGTGATCAGAACAATCTTCTATTTCACGGTCTGGGGTCTGTTCATATTTTTCTTAAACAAGAATTCAAAGCTTCAGGACAGGTTGAAAGACCGAAGACTGGTCCGCAGGATGCAGAACTTGAGCGGGCCGGGACTGGTTCTTTACGGGCTGACCATCACGTTCGCTTCGGTGGATTGGCTGTTGTCGCTCGAGCCTGAATGGTTTTCCACTATATATGGATTGCTGATAATGGCGGGCGAAGGACTGACGGCAATGGCATTCGTCATTGCGTTCGCGGTTCTGCTGTCAAAACGCGACGACCTGTCCAGCGTATACGTCCCGCATTATTTCCACGATTTGGGCAAGTTGCTGCTGGCGTTTACGATGATCTGGGCGTACTTCTCGTTCTCGCAACTATTGATCATCTGGGCCGGCAATCTGCCAGAAGAAATTCCCTGGTATGTGCGGAGACTGCAGACGAATTGGAAATGGGTTGGTTTGATTCTGGTTGTGTTCCACTTTGCTCTGCCGTTTGTTCTGCTGCTGTCGAGAAACCTGAAACAACATGCAAGCAAATTGTTGATTGTGGCGGTAGTTGTATTGCTGGCCAGGTACGTCGATGTCGTTTGGCTGATCGTGCCCGAGTTCAAGGATAGATGGTTCCATTTCAACTGGCTCGATCTTGTTCTGCCAATCGGAATGGGCGGTATATGGTTCTGGTATTTTCTGAGAGAGTATAGAAGCTGGCCGATCTTGCCGCTGGGGGATCCAAAGCTGGAGGAAGCCCTGGAGACTGCGCATCTCCATCACTGATCGATTGTTAAGGTTATGGCTGACAAGAAACATCACGGAAATGGCAATGGTGGCGGTAACGGACATCTGCCTGATCTGACGAAGATCAAGAATCCCGGCATTGTTTTTGAACGCAGGGACGTCAAGGTCAAATCAATCATCGGGTTCGGTATCGGTCTGGCAGTTGCCACGTTTCTGGTCGCAATCGCGATGCAGTTTCTTTTCGATTATTTTGATAATCGAGAAAAGACCGAGCAGAAAACGGAGTCACTTTCGCTTATTAAGGGTGCTTCCAATCCTCAGATTCCGCCTGAGCCGAGGCTCCAGGCAATGAAAGCGAAAGAGGGCGGCGAAGCTTTCGACAAATCCGGTCCTGAGGATATGCAGGAATTCCTCAACAACGAAGGGTTGCGGCTGGGAACAAAGAAGACAGATGATGAAGGAAAACAGATTCTATTTACGCCCGTAGTGACTGATCCCGCGACCAACGCGGTGACGATTCCGATCGACGAAGCGATGAAAAAGATTGCGGCAATGAATTTTAAGGTCGATCCAAATGCTCCGACCACCGATCAACCTTCTGCCGCAAGACAGGAAGTTGCTAACGATGACACGTTGCCGTCGGATGCTAATTCGGGGCGAACAATGCAGAAAGTGAGGAGGCAGTAGTGCTCACTTTTAGAGCTTTCTTAAAACTGAACGAGGGGCGATTGCTGCGCACATCAGCAGCCATGATATTTATGTGCGCTGTTGCAGTCACAAGTTTTGGGCAAGCTTCGCCAATGGCAAATCGACGTCCGGACCTTTTAAGGGATGTCGGTATCGACCAGAAATTAAATTCGCAGGTTCCGCTGGACCTCTCGTTCAAAGACGAGCAGGGAAACACAGTTAAGCTTAAGGATTATTTCCACGGCAAACCGGTTGTGTTGTCGCTGGTCTATTACGAATGCCCGATGCTTTGCAATCAGGTATTGAACGGACTGACGGCCAGTTTAAAGATGCAGGATTTCGACATCGGTCAGGATTTCGATGTTCTGACAGTCAGCTTCAATCCGCGCGACGAGCCCAAGCTGGCTGCTCAGAAAAAAGAGACTTATTTGAAGTGGTACAACCGAGACGGCGCTGAAAAAGGCTGGCATTTCCTGACAGGTTATCCGAAAGAGATTGAAGCACTGACAAAATCTGTGGGGTTCCGCTATCAGTACGATTCAGTTACCGGCCAGTACGCGCACGCGAGCGGCATTATGATTTTGACTCCGGAGGGAAAAGTCGCGCGATATTTGTACGGAATAGAGTACATGCCAAAGGATCTGCGACTCGGGCTGGTTGAGGCTTCTGAAGGCAAAATCGGCTCGCCGGTAGACCAAGTCCTGCTGTTCTGTTACCACTACGATCCGACGACTGGGAAATATACGGTTGCCACGATGAACTCGATCAGGGCCGGAGCGATCCTCACGATTGTTGGATTGATCGCCATAGTCGTTTTTTTCAAGCGCCGGAGCGCGAAAGGCCTGTTGCCGAGCCAAGCCGTTAAGGGAGCACATTAAGAGTGATGGCGTTTGCGTTTGAATTACCATTTATGCCTCAGCAGGCGTCCAGCTACGCCGAAAAGGTGGACAACCTGTTCCTCTTTCTGGTCGGGTTGACAATATTTTTCACGGTCAGCATCGCTCTTTGCGAAATCTTTTTTGCAATAAAGTATCGCCGGCGCCACAAAAACGAGGTTCCAAAGCCTATTGAAGGCTCGATGAAGCTTGAGCTTCTCTGGACCATTATCCCGTTCTGTATCGCGATGGGAATTTTCGTTTGGGGAACCAGCGTTTACTTCTCGCTTTATCACGTTCCCGATCAAACGATGGACATTTATGTGACCGGCAAGCAATGGATGTGGCGATTCCAGCATCCCGAAGGGCAGCGCGAAATAAACGAGTTGCACGTTCCAGTCGGTCGCAGGGTGAAACTTACGATGGCGACCGAAGATGTGATTCATGCGTTCTTTGTGCCGGACTTCCGAATCAAGTCCGACGTTCCGCCCGGCAGATATACAACCGCATGGTTCGAAGCAACAAAACCCGGTCGTTATCGGTTGTTCTGTGCTGAATACTGTGGAACGAATCATTCCCGGATGATCGGATGGATCGATGTGATGGATCCCGCCGATTACGAGGCGTGGTTATCAGGCGGCGCGGCCGAAGGCTCGCTGGCCGATTCAGGTCAAAAGTTGTTTCAACAGCTTGCATGCATAACCTGTCACAAGACCGACGGCAGCGGTCGCGGACCAGTGCTTGAAGGGCTGTACGGTAAGCCTGTTACCCTGGATAACGGTCAGACTGTGACGGTCGACGACACATATATTAGGGAATCGATCCTTGATTCGAACGCAAAGATTGTTAACGGTTACCAGCGACCGTCGATTATGCCGACGTTTAAAGGACTGGTTAACGAAGAGCAGCTATTGCAATTGATCGCCTATATCAAATCGATCGGGCCGCAACAGCAGGGTGCAGGCGGTGCTGCTCCGCGAGGCGCGACCCAGACTCCGGCGTCGCCTGGAACTACGCAATCGAACCCGGTTGCTCCCGCGCGAAGGAGTCCGCAGCAGTAATTTATAGAATTGTAAGAATATGGAAATTAATCAAGAGTATCACGAACAGATTCCGCCGCCGAAAGTTCATTATTTGAACAATCATTACGGCTGGAAATCATGGCTGTTCACTGTCGATCATAAACGAATCGGACTGCTCTATCTTGTATCGATCACGCTCTTTTTCTTCCTGGGCGGCGCTTTCGCGACGTTGATCCGCCTGGAGCTGCTAACTCCGCAAGGCGACCTGGTTTCATCGGAGACGTACAACAAACTGTTCACGATGCACGGAATCGTGATGGTGTTCTTTTTCCTGATACCTTCGATTCCGGCAGTTCTCGGCAATTTTCTTATTCCACTGATGATCGGCGCGAAGGACGTCGCATTTCCCAGGCTGAACCTGCTGAGCTGGTATATTTTCATTGTCGCCGGGATCATGATGCTGTACGCGATTTTGTCAGGCGGCGTCGATACCGGATGGACATTTTATGTTCCGCTCAGCACGTCGTTCGACCACACTAATGTGACGTGGGCAGGCCTGGCGATATTCGTTGCAGGATTCTCGTCGATTCTGACAGGCTTGAACTTCATCGTGACAATTCACACGATGCGAGCGCCGGGAATGACCTGGTTCCGCCTGCCGCTGTTTTGCTGGTCGATGTATGCGACCAGCATTATTCAGGTGCTGGGAACGCCGGTGCTGGCGATCACGCTCGTAACAGTGCTGCTGGAAAGACTGTTGCACCTTGGAATTTTCGATCCGAATTACGGTGGCGACCCGGTATTGTTTCAGCATCTGTTCTGGTTCTACTCGCACCCGGCCGTTTACATCATGATCTTGCCGTCGATGGGCGTTATCAGCGAGTTGGTCGCGAACATGACGCGCAAGCGAATTTTCGGTTACAGCTTTGTCGCGTTTTCCAGCATTGCGATTGCCGTATTTGGATTCCTGGTCTGGGGGCATCACCTGTTTGTCAGCGGCCAGTCGGTGTACGCGGGAATGGTCTTCTCGTTTCTAAGTTATGCCGTCGCGATTCCGTCCGCGGTAAAAGTCTTCAACTGGACGGCAACATTATATAAAGGTTCTGTGTCGCTGGATACGCCGATGCTGTACGCGTTCGGGTTCATCGGTTTGTTCACGATTGGCGGGATGACGGGACTGTTCCTCGCCGCCCTGGGAATCGACGTCCACGTCACGGACACGTACTTTGTAGTTGCGCATTTTCACTACATCATGGTCGGCGGGGCTGTGATGGGTTACTTGGGTGGGATGCACTTCTGGTGGCCGAAGATTTCAGGCCGGATGTATCCGGAAGGCTGGGGCAGGTTCTCGGCGCTGTTGATATTCGTCGGATTCAACCTGACGTTTTTCCCGCAGTTCATCCTGGGTTACGAAGGGATGCCGCGTCGGTATCACATATACGATCCGCAGTTCCAGGTATTGAACGTGATGTCGTCGGCGGGAGCTTCGATTCTGGCGGTCGGATATTTATTGCCAATGGTTTATTTCGTCTGGTCGATGCGGTATGGTCCACATGCTTCATCGAACCCGTGGCCGGGCACCGGACTAGAGTGGCGGACCAGCTCGCCGCCGCCGCCGCACAATTTCGACGAGACGCCGGTGGTGACGTGGGAAGCTTATGAATTCGCGCCCATGCACGAAGCACCGACTGCCAGTCAATTACCGACAGGTGATCCGATTGTTTCATCGTAGGGCGCACGGTTTTTAGATTAAGGGAGAAGAACAGTGGCTGATAGTCACGCTGCCGGACACTCGGCACTTCAACATCATTTCGAGAACATGGAGCAGCAGCGCGAGGCCAGTACCATTGGTATGTGGCTGTTTCTGGCGACTGAGATCATGTTCTTTGGCGGGTTGTTTACAGGCTATACGGTCTATCGTTCAATGCCTGCCGGAGCCAGAATTTTCGCGGAAGCCAGTCATCGCCTGGATGTTATTTTAGGAGCCGTAAATACTGGTGTGCTGATTTGCAGCAGCCTGACAATGGTTCTTGCCGTCTATGCTGCGCAGGTCGGGTCGCGAAAGCTTCAGGTGGCGTTTCTGGTTTTAACGATCGCGCTCGGCTCGGTTTTCCTCGGGATCAAGGCGAAGGAATACCACGATAAATTCGTTCATAACGAAGTACCCGGTTA
Source organism: Blastocatellia bacterium (assembly GCA_035652355.1). GTDB lineage: Bacteria > Acidobacteriota > Blastocatellia > DASRDY01 > DASRDY01 > DASRDY01. The sequence goes on along the minus strand of DASRDY010000064.1, from coordinate 257 downwards.
CAACTTTAAATACGACGGACCAGACCCGGTTCAAGGACCGAAGTTCGAGCAGATGTTCTTCACATTTTATTTTGCAATGACGGGACTGCACGCATTGCACATGGTTATCGGAATTGTCTTGTTGACCATTCTGGCAGTCAGAGCATACAAAGGAGCGTTTACTCCGGAATATCATTCACCGATTGAGTTGACGGGTCTCTATTGGCACTTCGTCGATATTGTCTGGATCTTCCTGTTCCCGCTGCTCTACCTGATCG
>DASRDY010000063.1:0-1011 GCA_035652355.1 Blastocatellia bacterium | reverse complement strand
AAAATGACCGGGCGATCGGTGAATGTTCAGTGGGTGCGCCGCGCGCGCTGAATCAGCTGGCGCGGCGAAATTTAAAGCCCCTCCTGGCCGGCACGCTGGCAATCGAATTGCGCTGGTCATAATCTCCTTTTGCTAGGAGACAACGATGCCGTATTGCCCGCACTGTAATAGAGATTCATTTGAATTCGACAATGTGGATGTCAGCGGGACGAAGTACAAATGCCTGCAGTGCTCATCATGCAAGGCACCGGTCGGACTTTTGCCGAGCGCCGCCAGCGGTCAGATACACGACGATTTCGAGACGAGAGTGACCGAAGTGCTCCGCGTTATCGTGTCAAGCCTGCAAGCAGTAAGCACCCGATTAGCGCGCATTGAACAAGCTCTTCAATCGAAGGGCTGATGTGGTGATCACCACCGCCGTTCGGCCACGATGGTATCTCGCGCGTATCGCCCTGATCAAAGTGTCTGTAATGGAGCACGTGCGGTTGCGGCACGATTCTGCTGTAGGCAGGTCTGTGCTAAATACCAATACCGCAGAAAATCGATGAGTGGCAGCGTCGTCTCATGAATTATTTTTCCCTAGCGTCATACTGAAATTCTTTCATGTTCGGTTGAATTCCAAGCACTGCATTTTTGTTATCATAAGGCGGGACGTTCATGACGATACAATCGGCGCTTTTTCGATAACAAACCTGAACCTTGATGTTCTGTCCGCAACTATTTGATGCCTTTATCCAGTGCTCATAGATTTTTTTATTTATGAGCTCGGGGGTAACGTACGAAGTGAGAGTAACGCAAGGCTTGCCCGTCGAATTAAAGCTAGCGCCATTGATTTCCTTCGAATCATGACGCCGATCGAGATTATTGGATTGATTGGCATCGTCCTGACGACCGAACGTGTCGAGACTATCGTCCTGATGACGTAACAGGTCGGAGCCATCGTCCTGATCACGAAACATCTCGGGCGCGGATGTTTCAATGCCTTGTGCCGACGTGCTTTTAATAAAAAGA
>DASRDY010000062.1:0-32467 GCA_035652355.1 Blastocatellia bacterium | reverse complement strand
TGGGTCTGTTCAGACTTTGGGACTGTTCCTCTGCCAGTTGCTGCTTGTGATCTAACCCTTCCTGTTTGGCGGCCGCAAAATCGATCTCAGCAAATTTACTCAAAGCATCTTTGCGCACTGCCCAAAATGCAAACACGAATGGCAACCCTGTATGTTTCCGCCATTCCGCGGCCATGTCGTAGACATGCAGGGCGTTCCGATCAACCATCATCGCTGGATCGCCGATTATGATCGCCGCATCGTTCGATTCCAGCATATCTATAAGGTTCGGATTGCTGGGAGTAAATACTGGTGACGTGCCATAGAACTTTTGAAAAATAATCTGAATCAGGGTGGCCGTAGTTCTGGAGGATGTATCCAAGGCGACGGATTTGACCTGTTCAATGGGGATTCGCGAAGCAAGTACAACGCTTTCAACGGTTCGTTTCGAGGCAATGGCGATGTTAGGGACGACTTTGGGATTTTCGATTCGCTGGTACTCAATTACCGGGATGAGTGCTGCGTCCGCTTCACCGGTTGCCAGCATCTCAGCACATCTGGAAGGAGCAGTGTGCCCGATGAACTGACATTTCTCCGACTGCGAGCCCCGCTGAAAGCTATAACACAGCGGCGCGCTGTTCAGATAAGTCGAACCGGCGATCTTTGGCTTCATAGATAGTGATACGAACGTTTGAGGAAGTCAGCCCATGGAAGAAGACGCGGGGACACGGAGACGGGGCGAATCGGAGAATTCTCCGTGTCCCCGTGTCTCCGCTTCTCAGCGTCTTGTTTCATTTCCAGCCGGGAAGTTTCATCCCGCATTCTGGACAGAATTTGGGTTTACCTTCGATCGCAACGTTACAGCCGGGGCATTGCTGTTTCTGGGATACGGGTGTGCCGCATTCGGGGCAAAACTTTGCAGTTCCCACGGCAGCGCCGCACGAGCCACACGAAGCCCGCACCTGGGCATTGGCGCTCATATCGGTTTTGGAGGCGTAATCGGTTTCCTGAGCTTTCGAATAAAGCTGGCTGCGTGCAGCATCGGCTTTAGCGTGCGCCTGCGCTGACGCAAACTCGCTCTCGAAATCCGGAGCGCAGTTTTCGCACATGCCTGCCGATTCGTTCCAGCAAACTTCCGGGCAAACCCATATTCCGCAGCGGGTGCACTGATGGAAATATCCTTTTGCCTCGTTAACGGCTGCTTCAAATGCGCTGTCGTGAGCCTTGCCGCCAACGGCGCGTTGAATCTCGTACGCGCTGTTGCCGGCGCTGTTGAAAACTCCGCCGAAAAGATCGCCGGCTGCCCGCAGGAAACCCCCAGCGGTGCCGGCTATCGAAGTCTGGAATTTTGTCATATAGCCGTTATGGCATTTGTCGCAATAGAATTTGAATTGGTAGCCACGATCTGTCGAAAGATCGTCGTGATTGGCTGTAAATCTAATCAGGGCCATGAACCTTACGTACCTCCGAACTGCATTGTAAATTGGAATTGATGTGCCAGGTTGCCAGGGCTATTCACGCAACCGCCATAATAGTTTATATGGAATGCTGCGACTTGTCACAACTTTTACTCAAACTGACTGGTAGCAGCCTGAAGAAAGGCATTAGACAATTCAAACATTGACGGGCTTTCGTTCATTGGTTCCCTGGTAGATGCTGCGAACGATGTCTTCAATCGCTTCTTCCTGAACTTCGATATCTTTCACATCGAAATTATTGACTATCTGTTTTATAAGGTCGGCCGAAGTGACCTGCTCTGGGTCGAAACTGACGGTGCAACGCATTCCATCTACGCATTGCCATTTTGCGTCGCTACTGTTAGAGAGTTTATCCAGAGTGTTCTGGCTCAGGCCTTCTTTCAGATCGAACAGGATCTTACTCTCGCCTCCAAAGCGTCTGCGCAACTCTCGAAGTGTTCCATCGAACAGCAACTCGCCTTTGTCGATGATTACGAGGCGTTCGCAAAGTTGCTCGATGTCTGCAAGATCGTGTGTCGTCAGCAATATCGTTGTCTTGAATTCGCGATTGATCTCTTGCAAAAACTGGAGAATGTTCGCTTTTGCCAGAACGTCGAGTCCAATAGTCGGTTCATCCAAAAAAAGCACCGGAGGATTATGGAGCAACGAAGCCGCCAAATCGCATCGCATGCGCTCGCCAAGACTCAGCTTTCGCACAGGAGTATGCAGGTACGCGCTGATGTTCAGGATTTCCGAAAATAGCTTTAATCTTTGTTTGAAATCGGTGTCGCTGATGCCGTAAATCTTTTTCAGCAGATTGAAGGACTCAACGACGGCGATGTCCCACCAGAGCTGTGTGCGCTGGCCAAACACAACACCGATGGTTTTTGTATATGCTGTTCGCTGATCGTAAGGGACGAAGCCATTGGCAACGACTCTGCCCGAAGTCGGAACCAGAATCCCGGTCATCATCTTTATCGTGGTCGATTTGCCAGCACCGTTGGCGCCGATATAGCCGACGATCTCGCCTCGACTGATAGAGAAATTGACGTCGTTCACTGCGGTGAGGTTGCGATAGTCGCGTTTGAAAAGATTGATGAGACCGCCTTTTATGCCCTCGCGGCGCTCGAATACGCGAAATTCTTTTGTTAAGTGTTCAACGCGGATTATGGATTCCAACTGCAACTCTCCAATGCTGCCACAAAGAGCATCTTTCAATTACGGCAGCACAGAAAAGCCCGCCTTTTCAGCCGCCTCTGCTAACTTTATATCTTCACATACGAACAGCCGGCCCCTCGGGTTATCGTTGCTCCAGGCTAATGCCGCAGCTAGCTGAAAAGAATCTAGCGCACGGAGGTTATAGGTGCCAGCGGCGTTTTCGGCGCGTTCTCTTACTTTTTCACTTGGTAACACTTCACGCCAAGTTTTTTTCAGATGATCGAGTCGGGTGATCGCCTGGAGTTTCTCCTTAGCAGACAGGTTACCTTCTCGAAGCAGCCTATTTAACGTGCTATGTACCTCTACAGTCGCTCCCCACCAAGCTACCATACGGCTTGTTTGCCGTACAAGTCGTCGCAACATGGGACTGGACGCTTGCTGACAACAAAGCGGTATAATCGCGCTGCTATCCCAAAAGCCGAGATTAATCTTCATCTCTATCCGCTCGGATCGCTGCTCTGAGTTTTTCGATGGGCACATTTGGAGCTGGAGTCTTCCAAAAATCTTTCGGTAGCTCAGCTGTAGGCAGTCGGAGAAGACCAGCGGCTACAAGCGCTTCTTCCTCTAGCTCATAGTCTTCTTCGGCTCGAAGAGGCAAAACACGGGCAATAGGCTGATTTCGATCTTTGACGATCAATTCCTCTCCACGCCGAACTTTCTCCAAGTAAGCACTGAGATTATTTTTCAAGTCAGCAATATTTACGGTCTGCATAAATCATCTCCAATATAGCTATCATAGCCAGAATCATTCGGTGCGTCCATAGTGTTTTGTGGTCGGCGTATCCAATTACGACCAGTCGTGCGGACGATGGATCCTCTGGTTGCTTGCGCATTGGGCGTATGCTACCATTCGCCGCTTTAGTAAAACTATGATCCAACAAACACGCCTTGATAATGGCTTGACGATTCTCACCGAAGATATGCCTCACGTCAGGTCAGTCGCTGTGGGAATATGGGTGCGCCGAGGCTCGCGCGACGAAACCGAAGCCGAGAGCGGTATCTCGCATTTCATCGAACATCTGCTTTTTAAAGGGACAAAAAATAGAAACACTCGCGAAATCGCTCAGATTACCGACGCGCTTGGCGGCCACATGGACGCCTTTACCAGCCGCGAGTTCGCGGGCTATTACACAAAAATCGTCGATGACCATCTGCCTCTCGCCTTCGATGTTCTAGCCGATCTAGTCACCCAACCGCTGTTCGACGAAACTGAGCTGGAAAAAGAACGCGGCGTCATCATCGAAGAGATAAAGATGGTCGAAGATCAACCGGACGAATTGGTCTTTGAGCTTTTCTCTGAATCATTTTGGCCGCATCATCCCCTTGGCAGGCAGATTGCCGGAACCATCGCCAGCGTTTCTAATCTCAGTCGCGAAAAAGTGATCGATTATTTCCAGCGCATATACACACCGCAGAATCTGGTCATCACCGCGGCGGGAAATTTGACTCACGATGGCATTGTCGAACTGTCGTCGAAATATTTTACTGGTTCGAAAAACAGCAACGGAGCGATGGAACGAATCGCGCCTCCCACCAGCGCTGACATCCTGCTTCGTCATAAAAAACAGCTCGAACAATCGCACATTGTCCTGGGTGTTCCCTGCCCGTCGTTAGTGGACGATGACAGGTTTGTTGTTAACGTTCTGAGCACAGTTCTTGGGGGCGGCATGAGCTCTCGCCTATTTCAGACCATTCGTGAAGACCGCGGGCTGGCGTATACTGTCTCTGCCGGAATCAACGCCTACGTCGATGCCGGCTGTTTGTCGATCTACGCGGGAACTTCGCCTGAGCAGGTCAGTGACGTAGTCAACCTATCAATACAGGAACTTCGCAAGATGAAAGAAGAGAAGGTCAGCGAAGAAGAACTGCAAAGATCAAAGGACCTGGTCAAGACCAGCATCGTCCTCGGTCTGGAGTCGACTCGGCAGCGAATGAGCCGCCTTGCTCAGCAGGAGATCTTCTTTGGCGAAATCAGCAGCGTTGACGAAATCGTGCAGGAGATTCAGGCAGTAACGGCAGACGATGTCCATCGACTGGCAAATGATCTTTTCCAGTCGGACAAAGTGGCTTTGACAATTCTGGGCAAAGTCAAGAATCTAAAGATCGATCGTTCTCGATTGGAATGCTAAAACGGTGGTCGGTGGGCAGTGGTCGGTGATCGGATGAGGAATGATTTTCCAATCTCCGACCCCTGACCACCGACCTCTGACCACCTGGGTGGGATATGCGCTTAACAGTTCTGGGCAGCAGCAGCGCGGGTAACGCAATGGTTGTGCAGTCGGGCGAAACGACTGTGCTGATCGATTGCGGTTTTTCCGCCAAAGAGATGAACAAGCGCATGCTGCAAATGGAGATCGATCCAACTCGCCTTGCTGGAATCATCATCACCCACGAACACAGCGATCATATAAAAGGTCTGTCGGTAATGTCTCGGGCCATTGGCTGTCCAGTTTATATATCTGCCGCGGTTCGCGATGCGCTCGATTTCGGTGATAAAAAAGCCGAAATCAACTTTGCTGATCCGATCTCTTCCAGCAATCCGTTCTTTATCGGCGACATTGAGTTTTATCCGTTCAGTCTTCCACATGACGCTATCGATCCGATGGCTTTCACTTTTAAAGCGGGCGGCGTCAAGGCGGGTATCGTTACCGATCTTGGCTATTACACACAGTTGGTAGCCGAATGCCTGCGCGGTTGCGACTGCATCATCATCGAAGCGAATCACGATATCGAGATGCTGAAGATTGGCCCTTATCCGTGGGCTTTGAAGCAACGGGTCCTCAGCCGCCAGGGTCACGTTTCAAACGAAGAGCTGGCCCGTTTTCTGAGAGAAGACTTTGATGGTCAGGCAGAGCATTTGATACTGGCGCATCTAAGCCGAACAAACAATCATCCTGATATTGCCAGGCTGGCGGCAATTGAGGCATTGGAAGCGCGCGGGACTTTGTTCTTTCGCAATGCTGAAGGCCGCGTGAAAATGGCAAAGCACGATCGTCCGATAGATTGGATCGAGCTTTGATTTAAGAGTGAGACCATGATCCCTCGTTACACTCTGCCCGAAATGGGCGCGGTCTGGACAGAAGAGAATCGATTCCGGAAATGGCTGGACGTCGAGATAGCAGTTTGTGAAGTCCACGCCGAAATGGGAACCATCCCTGCCGAAGCCGTCCAGGTCATAAAAAAGAAAGCCAATTTCAATGTTGACCGGATCAACGAGCTCGAAAAAATAACCCGTCACGATGTTATTGCCTTTACAACATCGGTTGCAGAATACGTCGGACCCGAATCCCGATTTGTCCATTATGGTTTGACCTCTTCGGATGTTATCGATACCGCGAACGCTTTGCTGTTGCGCGATTCGGCTGATTTGATTATTGCCAAACTATTGCAGCTTGACGATGTTCTCAAACGTCGTGCTCACGAATTCAAAGGCACGGTAATGATCGGTCGCACTCACGGCATCCACGCAGAGCCGACGACTTTTGGGCTGATTTTGGCGCTGTATTACGCAGAGAACCAACGCAACATCCGTCGAATGCGACAGGCGCTTGAAACCATCAGCGTCGGCAAAATATCAGGAGCCGTCGGAACGTTTGCTCACCTTGATCCTGAAGTCGAAGAGCGCGTTTGCGCGCGACTTGGACTGCAGGCCGCGCCGATCTCAACACAGGTAATTCAGCGCGACCGATACGCGGAGTTCGTATCAACGCTGGCGATAATTACTGCTTCGCTGGAAAAGATAGCGCTCGAAGTCAGGCATCTTCAGCGTACTGAAGTCCGCGAGGCTCAGGAACCGTTCGCCAAAGGACAAAAGGGTTCCTCCGCGATGCCGCACAAACGCAATCCGATTGTGTCGGAAAATATGTGTGGGCTTGCGCGGGTTGTGCGCGCGAACGCTCAGGCGGCGTTCGAAAATATAGCTTTGTGGCACGAACGCGATATTTCGCATTCATCGGTAGAGCGAGTGATATTGGCCGACTCGTGCATTCTGACTGATTATCTTCTGAACAAAGCCATCTGGTTGATAGATGGTTTGGTTGTATATCCTGAACGCATGCGCCAAAATTTGGAGATGCTGGGCGGAACGGTTTTCAGCGGACAGTTGCTGCTCGAGCTGACAAAACACAATGTGACGCGCGAAGACGCATATCAAATGGTGCAGCGCAACGCGATGAAGGTTTGGGACGAAGGCATTGATTTTCGCTCGGCCGTAATGGCCGACAAAGAGATTGCGGAGAAACTGCCTGCGTCCGTGATCGAGGGCGTTTTCGACCTTGGCGTTCAGCTACGCAACGTTGATAAAATATTCAAACGCGTCTTCGGCGAAGAAAATAACCACAGAGGCACAGAGACACAGAGTTAAGATATTTTTATTCTCAGTGTCTCTATGGTGGGTTTTAAGAAAGGTGAAAAATGAAGGCGAAAGTTTTTGTAACGCTCAAAAAGGGAGTCCTCGACCCGCAGGGGAAAGCGATACATCACGCGGTGGGAACGCTCGGGTATAGCGCGATTGCTGACGTGCGTCAGGGAAAATACTTCGAGATCAATCTGAATGAAGGCCTGGAACAATCGGCCGCAAAGGCAGAAATCGAAAAACTCGCTCGCGAAGTCCTGTCGAATCCTGTGATCGAAGATTACCACGTTGAGATAGAATAATGACGGGATTCACCACAGAGACACTGAGGCACAGAGAAAACAAGGCTCTGTGTCTCTGTGGTGAATTCTTAAGGAGCAAACCATGGCGCAACGATGGTTATTAAAGACGGAACCTGAATCTTACAGTTACGCGGATCTGGAGCGCGAAGGAAAAGCAGTCTGGGATGGCGTTTCGAACAATGCCGCGCTGAAAAACCTGCGCTCAATGGCGAAAGGCGACGAAGTCATCATCTATCACACGGGCGATGAGAAGAGTTTGGTTGGTCTTGCCCAAGTGACCGCCAGTGCTTACCCCGATCCTAAAAAAGATGATCCGAAACTGGTCGTTGTCGATTTGAAACCAAAACGGAAATTGCCTAGAGCGGTGACCCTCGCTGAGGTAAAAGCAAACCCCAAACTGAAGGATTTCGATCTGGTTCGCTTACCAAGACTATCTGTGATGCCCGTCAGCGAAGAACAGTGGAAACTGCTGGCCGATATGGCTGGCGTCAAATAGAGTCAGCCTATCAATGTTTCCAATTGAGTAGTGCATATTTTGGTTCACGACTTTTTATTTATTTCGTGACCGATTTGCGAATCATTGGCTTTCTGAATAAATCCAATGGGATATTATGTAACTCGGCTGCGACGCCCATACGATTACAAAGTGTTTGTCGATGCGTACGTATACAGCCAGCGCAGCAATTTTGTGCACCCAGATTTTAATGAATATTACTCGGCATTAGTCGAGGCGCTCGAATTTCAATTCGGCATTCAGTTTCCGACGAAACTGGCCTTATCGAGCAAGCCTGTTTTCTGGATGTATTTTCGCTCAAATGTTGATCAATTAAACGCTCTCGGAGCAAATTACGGCAATATCTTGGAGGCGGGATTACTTATAAGGAAATTGGAGGAAGCTGGCGTACTTGGAGAGGCAATCTTCAACGGAGGCAGACAAATTGCAAAAGCCATTGGTCAAGCTGAACAAGGGCACAAAGGAATGCTTTACAATCTCTTCATATTGATATTTGGCGAACAGACAAGAGTTGTCACCTCAGCGGATCTTTTAGAGGACGGTTTTGATGATAGCCGAGAGCCTGACATTATGAACTACCAACAATATATTTAAGTTGACGTTCAATGTATTCAAGTTAGAAACGCCGGCTTTTGTTAAGAGGGTGGTTCTATTAAACCTCAAAATTACGATGCGCATACTTCCGCGGCAAGTTTTCGAACCTCATCGTTACTAAACGGCTTTCTCAGATAAGGTCTTCCTGAAGATTGGAAAAACTGCTTTAAATCCGCGCTGAGCGATTCGCTGGATGCAAAGACCATCCGCTGGGCAAGCTCCGGTCGGACTTCCTTCAACCTCTGATAAAGCTCTGTCCCCCACATCCCAGGCATCCGTAGATCGGACATAATCAGATCGAAATGCGATTGGGTGGCTTTTTCTAAAGCAGAAATTCCGTCCTTAGCGATTTCCGTCTCGTATCCGACGCGTTTGAATATTGCGCACAGCAATGAGCGGATCATCGGATCGTCATCGACAACCAGGACTCGGAAGGCCGGTTTCGGGGCGCCAGGAATTGGCACCAGGTTCGGCTGAGCATTGCCGTTGGGATTCATCAGCGGCATTTTCGGAACAGCGCTGGAAAATAGTTGTGATCTTTCGCTCATTTCCGTCCCCTCCACCAAACCAGATAGGCAGCCTCCGTTCCAAACGGATAGTGGCCAACATATTTCTCATCGGAAAATCAGGTGTGATGAATTAGAGCAAGTTACCTACAGTGGCGCAGACATTCAGTCTGCGCTGGTTTATGAAGCAACTAATCAATAGAAACAGCTATTTAGCCTAGTTCTTATTCGCGGTTATTTTTAGCCGTTGCGGTCAAAACCCAGCGCAGACTGAATGTCTGCGCCACAACAATCCGAATTTGGCCAACTGGTGTCACGCCGGTCACACCCGTCACGGCAAGTCACTGGTTCCGGCGCTTGGTCAAATAGCGTCTCTGTCATAAGCAAAGGTGGCAGGAAGAATGTAGGTGCTGGTTTTGTCCCTGCCCGAATTGCCGAAAGGCAATTAAACGTCGCTAACCAGATACTTTATCGTGCTTCGCCCGATCCGGGCAGGGACAAGCCCAGCCCCTACATCGTCAACGACGCCACAATTTTTTGCCCGCCTGTGCCACAAAACCGAATTTGGCCAACTGCCGTCACACCTGTCACGCGTAAGTTAAGCCCTTTACTGTCTAGCAGCAGCGCTGTGACACCCTGATCGTCACAGCCGTCTTCCTCCGTAAATCGGTGTCACATTTGTCCGCAAGATGACCGGTCTCGTAAATCTTTTGGGCTCTTTTGAATAGTTCGGCGTTATTGCTTTCATGTCATTTGGGTGGCGTGTACAATTGTGACTATATGGAGGGCCACCTAATGACGCCTGAGGTCGAAAAAGAGGTTGAGATTAGTTTCCGTCGAACTCAACTGATTATGATTGCCTCCGGCGTTGCAATGCTGGCTTTCCTGGCTCTGAATTATTTCCTGGCTCAGAACGCAAGACCTTCCGCGAACAGCGACTATGGAATGTTAAGGGTTTCTTTCACGGTCATTGTGGCGTTCCTTTGTTTTGGGTCTATTATTCTGCGCCGCTACATGTTCCGTGAAATGAAATTGCATACCATTTTGACCGGCGGAGGCATCAAAGCAATGCTGGACCACCTGAGCAGAACCAGCATTATTTTGGCGGCCATTACCGAGGCTGCGGCAATTATGGGACTGGTATTTGGCGTGACGACAGGAGATATGTGGTTTGCCGCCGATCTGATTCTGGTCGGATTTTTGGTATTTATTGTCAGCTTTCCCCGTCGAAGTTCCTGGCTCAGGGCGGCTGCCTACGCCGAACAAAACGGCTAACTCTCTGCAATAAAGCACGAAAGGATTTTTCCTTATATGAAGCGCGTGGTTATCTTAATGGCTATCTTGACAGTCATACTATTGCTTGCCGGATTAACAGTATCCGCGCAAAGCTCGTCCCAATCGGACAAAAAATCTCAGGATGACAAAAAGCAGAGCAGCGGCCAGACCGGAGACAAACACCAGCAGGCGATGATGAAGTTTCTGGAGGCACAACGCCTGGCTCAGGACGGCGATCCGAAAGCGATCGATCTGTTCAAGGAAGTAATAGCGCTCGATCCGACCGAAGCTCAGCCTCACGTGGAACTTGGGAAAATCTATTTTGCGAATCGAAATTTCCAGGAAGCCGAACGTGAAGCAAAAGAGGCTTTGAAACTGGACAAAGACAGCACCGATTCGCACCGACTGCTTGGGGATATCTACTTAACGGATGCCGCGGTCGGGAATGACAAGGCGAAAACAGAAGCTGCCATTAAAGAGTTTGAAGCAGTAACAAAAGCCGATAACCACGACGACGAAGGATGGGTCAAGCTGGCCGATCTGTACCAGCAAGTTGATAAGCGCGACAAGGCCATCGAAGCGCTGAAGAATTTTACGAATAACAATCCCGAGAACCCCGGCGGTTTTGTTGAGCTTGCCCAACTTTATTTTAAAGATCAAAAGTACGACGAAGCGGCGATCGCCTTTCGCAAGGCGTATGACATGATCGATCCTGCCCGCCGCGGTCGGATTGCCCCCCTGCTGGCGGAATCGCTTCGTCTTTCCGGCAAAACCGCCGAAGCAGCCGATCTTTTGAGCAAAAGTATGGGCGATGACAAATCGTCCAGTCCTCAGCAAAAACTGATCTTTGCCGAGGCCCTGTTGAGCGCGGGCAAAAACGATGATGCCGTAAAGGCGGCAGACCAGGTATTGAAACTCGATCCAAAAAACATTGACGCGTTGAGCATCAAGGCTGAAGCGGAGCGTCGAGCCGGCCGCAGAGCCGAAGCGGCAAAGATATTGAAAGATGCGCTTCAGGGACAGGATGTGACTGAGAGCTTGCCGCTTGTATATCGACTGGCTGAAATCCAGGAAGAGATGGAACAGCCGCAGGAAGCAGTCAAGACGTACGAAGAGTCTCTTGGTTACCTGATGAATCCTGACGGCACGGTCGTTCCGGCCGAAAAACGCAGAGTTGGAGCGGTGCTGACCAGGATCGCGCTGGTTTATCGCAACACGGGTGATACCGCGAAAGAACAGGCGACTTATGCCCGCATGCGAAAGGTACTTGGCGACAAAGATACTACGGCGGATGTAATGACGATTGACGCTCTGCAGTCGAACGGACAGCATCAGGAAGCGCTGGCAAAAGCTCAGGAGTCATCAAAGAAGTTTCCCGACGAACGCAGTTTCAAGTTGCTGCAAGCGCAGGAACTAGGCGAGCTTGGCAGAGTCGACGAAGGAGTTCAGATTCTGAAAGGGATGTTGACAGGTAACCGGGATGACGCTGGCATCTATCAGTTCATTTCGACAGTACAGTTGAGCGGAAATAAATTGACTGAGGCAGAGAGTTCCGCGCGTCAGGCTTTGAAGCTGGATCCGGATAACGTCAGTCTTCTGGTCACGCTGTCAAGCGTTCTGGAAAGAGTGAAGAAACAGAAAGAATCCGAAGACACATTGCGCAAAGCTTTGGTGATTGATCCGAACAACGCGACGGTGCTGAATAACCTCGGTTACTTTATTACGACTCGCGATGATCCAAAACGCTTGCCGGAAGCTCTGGATTTGATTCAAAAAGCCGTGAATCTTGAGCCGACAAACGGCTCGTTTCTGGACAGTCTTGGCTGGGTCTATTTCCAGATGGGCAAAACCGACGATGCCAAGAAATATCTCGAGCAAGCAGTCGTCTACAATCATACGAGCGCTGAGATCAACGAGCACGTAGGCGATCTCTATCTGAAACTTGGTCGTAAAGACGATGCGAAGAAGTACTGGGAAAAAGCTCTAAAACTAACTAAGGAACCCGAGCAGTCCGAAAGACTAAAAGGTAAGCTGAAATAGTGTAGGGGCAGGGCTCGTCCCTGCCCGGATCGTGCGAAGCACGATGAAGCGCTTGTTAACAAACATTTAATTGCCTTTCGGCAATCCGGGCAGGGACGAGCCCTGCCCCTACAATGCTCCAATGCGCGTTCGTTCTTATGCCAAGATAAATTGGATACTGGAAGTATTTGGTAGCCGTCCGGACGGCTACCACGAATTGCGGACGATTCTTCAGACCATAGATCTATTCGATACCCTTACCTTCAGCAGCCTGCCGACAGGCGAAATCGAGATCGAATGCGATAACCCTGATGTGCCACTTGACGGCACAAACCTGATTTCTCGCGCCATTCAACTGGTTGCCGGTCGGACCGGATGCAAAAAAGGCGTTAAAGTCAGCATCGACAAACAGATACCAATTGGCGCCGGACTCGGAGGTGGCAGCAGCAACGCCGCGGCGACAATAATGGCGCTGGAAAAACTCTGGGATATCCCATTGGAACCGCAGGATCTATTTGAAATCGGTACCTCAATTGGCGCCGACGTCCCTTTCTTCTTCTTTGGCGGAACCGCCGCCGGAGTTGGCAGAGGCAATGAAATCTATCCATTGGAAGATGTTGACTCCAGGCACCTTTTACTGGTAAATCCCCGCATTTCCGTGCCCACCCGCGAAGCCTATCGCAAGCTTGATTCCGCGTTGACAAGCCAAAACCCGATAGCTATTATGTCGTTTGCTCTTTTGACGCCTTACGCTCCCTATCTGCTGCCGACTGTGACTCGTAACGACTTGGAACAGTCCGTATTAAAGTTTTGGCCTCAGATTGCTGAGGTTAAACATTGGTTGCAGCGAACTTCTGCCCGGTCGGTAACGATGTCGGGCAGCGGAGCAACTGTGTTTGCGGTATACGAAACTGCCGAAGCGCGTCGACGGGCAGAAGCCAGTCTGGCTGAAACCGGATGGCTTGTTATTCCGACGCGGACCGTCGGTCGCGCGGAATACAAAAGTTCTTTGATTGAAACAATCTGATGCAATCGTCTGGGCCAGCTATAGTAAAGGTGCGTGTATGTTGTGTTAGTCCGACTGGTTAAAGGCCCATTTGGATTTAGAGATTTGCTCAAGGCAGCTTTTTACAGCTTTGGGAATCAGCTTTGAGTCAGACTTGGGGAGTCGCCAAGCGGTAAGGCAGCGGCCTTTGGAGCCGCCATCCGAAGGTTCGAATCCTTCCTCCCCAGCCAAAAGGAAGCCAAGTGTCAAAGTGACGAGTGCGATATTACAAGTGAGATTGCCGTTTACGGCTTTGTTGCTTGTAATTGATCACTCGTCACTTATTCACGTCTTAGGAGGACTACCGTGGAAGTGAAGGTCTTCTCCGGCAACTCTAACCCGGATTTGACACGCGACATATGCCGACATCTGGGGATCAGTCTGGGACAATGCAACACGTCGCGGTTCAGCGATGGTGAGCTGAATTTCCAGATCCTCGAGAACGTTCGCGGTGCTGACTGCTTTTTAGTGCAGTCGACCTCACCGCCGGTTGACTCGCACATCATGGAGTTGCTGATAATGCTTGATGCTTTCAAGCGCTCATCGGCGAAACGGGTCACGGCTGTGCTGCCATATTATGGCTACGCGCGCAAGGATCGTAAGGACAAACCGCGGGTGCCGATTTCAGCGAAGCTGGTTGCCGATCTGATCTCCAGCGCCGGAGCAGACAGAGTGCTGACGGTCGATCTGCATGCGGGACAGATACAGGGTTTCTTTAACGTGCCAGTCGATCATCTGTTTGCGGCGCCGGTTTTCATTTCGCACTTCGCGAAAAAGAACCTGCCGGACCTGGTGGTTGTTTCGCCCGATGCTGGCGGTGTCGAACGAGCGCGCGCGTATGCGAAACGGCTCGATACCGATCTGGCGATAATCGATAAGCGGCGCGAGAAAGAGAAAGCCAACGTCGTCGACGTGATGCATTTGATCGGCGAAGTTGAAGGCCGGCCCTGTTTGATCGTCGATGACATCTGCGATACCGCCGGTACTTTGACTCAGGTGGCAGATGCATTAAAGGCGCACGGCGCCACGGATGTTTACGTGTCATGTGTGCATCCGGTGCTCTCCGGACCGGCAGTCGAGCGATTGGCAAAATCCTCGATTAAAGAGATGGTTGTTTCAGATTCAATTCCTCTTGAGAGCGGCGCCCGGGAATTGAAAAACATAGTTGTTTTAAGCATTGCCGAATTGCTGGCGGAGGCGATCAAGTCGATCCACGACGAAACATCGGTAAGCCGGCTTTTTATATGAGCCTCAAGCAGCAAGCTTAAGCCGCAAGGCGATGAGGACTGTTTGAGGCGTCCGGAAGTGCAAAGAGTTTAGAAAGTTTGTAAGAGATTAGACGTTCGGAGCGATAGTAATGAGTTCACAGATTACAATTGATGCAAAATTGCGCGAAGGCCGCGGCAAGAATGAAGCCCGACGCCTGCGCGCTCAGGGACTGCTGCCGGTAACAGTGTATGGTCACGGTGATCCTGTGGCGGCCGCGGTTGACGCGAAAAAGCTCGCGTCGATTTTCCGCACCCAGACAGGTCACAACACGATTTTCAATCTCAATCTGGATAACGGCGAGACACCGGCCGTGATCATTAAAGATTGGGACGCCGATCCGGTCAAAGGCAAGTTGGTTCACGCCGATCTTTATCGTTTGAAACTGGACGAGGTGATGCGCGTCACGGTCTCTGTCCATCTGGTCGGAACCCCGTATGGCGTGAAGACCGACGGTGGGCTGCTTGAGATTCAGACACACGAGTTGGATATCGAATGTTTGCCAGGCGACATTCCGGAGCACATTTCTGTTGACGTTTCTGAACTGCGCCTGAATCAACACATCAGTGTCTCTGACCTGAAGCTGGGTGACAAGATCAAGGTATTGAACGATTCTGACACCGTTCTTGCTTCGGTAAATGCGCTGCGCACTGTTGAGGAAACAGCAACACCGGCAGCGGGTGCAGAAGCAGGAGCCGCCGAACCCGAAGTCATCAAGAAGGGTAAGACGGAAGAGGCCAGCTAGGCTTTTGGGTTACTTTGAAACTGATAGTTGGACTTGGCAATCCCGGTGAACAGTACGCGCAGACGCGCCATAACCTGGGATTCATGGTGATTGACAAACTGGCTGCTGATCTCGGTCGAGAGGTGAAAACGCGCGAATGCAACGCATTGATCCTGAGGGCCGAGCTCGAGGGCGAGCGAGTGATTCTCGCAAAGCCCCAAACATATATGAATTTGAGCGGCCAGTCAGTCGCCGGACTTTGCGCTAAGTCTGAAATCGACAGTCGCGATGTCATCGTAATCAGCGATGATCTGGCGCTGCCGATTGGAAAGTTACGCATTCGCCCGCGCGGGAGTGCCGGAGGGCACAACGGGCTGAAGTCGATCATTGAACTATTGCGCACTGATGAATTCGTGAGGTTGCGATTGGGCATTACGCCCGAGCATCCTATCGGAGACACAAAATCGTTCGTGCTTGCACCATTCCCGAAGACTGAGCAATCGGCTGTAAGGGAAATGGTCGAACGCGCGGCCGATGCGGTGCGCAGCGTCATTGCCGATGGCGTAGAACGGGCAATGGCGAGATTTAACTAAGGCCGGAAACTGCGAAAACAGTTGCTGACCTTCATCCTTGCTCGATTTGAAGGAATCGGGCTTTAACATCCAAAAGGAGAGAACGATTGAGAACATACGAAGTTCTATTCATCGTGGCGCCTAATGCGCCCGAAGCCGACGTAGATCGAGTTACCGATCAACTGCGGCAGACCGTCGCCGATGCCGGTGGCACGGTTACCAAGCTGGACAAGCTTGGACGCCGCCGATTAGCCTATAATATTGGAAAGTTTCGCGAAGGCGATTACATCCTTGCCGTTATCGAGAGCAACGGTAGGGAAGTAGCCGAGGTGGAGCGTCGATTGCGCGTTGCCGACGTTGTGCTGCGTTACATCTCTGTTCGCGTTGACGAGGATGTCAAGCGGGCAGATAAGCTGAAGGCAGCTCGACAGGCCGCGGTTGCGGCCAGACCGCCACGTCGTTCGCATGGGCAGTCGCACGGACATCAGCAGATGGCCAGCGATATGGAAGCGGAAGCAGAGGAATAAGGAGGAATAAATTATGTCAGCAAGACCACCGAGACCACCACGCGAAGGCGGAGATCGAGGCCCAGGCGGCGGCGGAGAGAGACGTGGAAGACCTCCTATTCGTCGCGGCCGAAAAGTTTGTCATTTCTGTTCAGCAAAGCTCTATTACATCGATTTCAAAGATGTAAAGCTGCTTCAGCAGTTCGTTCCCGAGCGCGGTAAGATTCTGCCTCGCCGCATTTCAGGAACGTGCGCACTGCACCAGCGCAAACTGATGGAAGCAATCAAGCGAGCTCGCAATATCGCTTTGCTGCCGTACGCAACAGACTAACATTTAGCGCAGGCTTCCAGCCTGCGCACTTTTAGTCGGATGCGTGTGATTTCAATTTTGGCGTTTGAAAAGATATGCGCAGGCTGAAAGCCTAAGCTACATATTTTGGAGAGATTATGGCTCAGATGGAAGTTTTGTTACGAGAAGACGTGGATAACCTGGGCACTCGCGGACAGATCGTCAAAGTTCGAGCGGGATACGGACGGAACTACTTATTGCCGAGGAAAGTCGCCGTTGAAGCAACACCCGGCAATATGAAGAAGATCGAGCAGGAGCAGAAAACGCTGCTCAAACGCGAGGCCAAGGAAAAAGCGAGTGCAGAGAATCAGGCTTCATCGATTGGTTCGCTTACGCTCAGTTTTGCGCGTAAGGTCGGCGAGCACGATGTGCTTTACGGTTCAGTGACTGCGATGGACATTGCGGAAGCTTTGAAAGAAAAAGGCTTCGAAGTCGATCGTCGCCGCATCCTTCTCAAAGAAGCGATCAAGGATCTTGGCGAACACGAAGTGCCAGTGCGACTGCACCGCGAAGTAACGTCCAATATCAAGGTGAACGTTACCAAAGAAGAGTAGTACGACTCTCTGACGGAAATACAGCGAGGATTGCAGCCACAGCCTGAGCGGCGCGATCCTCGCCTTTATCGATCAGATCTTCATTTCGATGGGAGACCGGAAACAAAGTCTACGGCAAGTTTCACCCAGTCTTTCAGTTCTTTTTCCGATCTGTATCCAAGCGGCTCGACGTAGACATAGCCTCTCATCGGTCGGCCGGTAAAATCCATAACTCGTGTATTGGGTTTCGATAGCGCCTTATCATATTTTTCCGGACCGACTCTGATAAGCAAATGCTGATTGCCGACACATCAACACATGTGACCGTTCACCATAAACGCCAGACCACCGAACATCTTGCGCTCAGTCACAACGCGGCGTCCGAGCAACTTCCGAATACGACTTGCCAATTCTTCATCGAAAGCCATAATGGTTGTTAAGCAAACGGATTGTCATCGGCGCTTGGCCCGTAAATCGACGGCACAGGCACATCCAGCAGACGCAGATAAACCGACAATTGTCCGCGATGATGATAGTAGTGATTCAGCATCAGAGACCGTAATACAGCAATCCGCGGAATCGAAAACACAACCTGCTCTCCTCTTTTAAGGTCCCATTGCTGGTGAAGCCTGGCATCGCCCAGACCGGACAGGTTCTCGCGTGCGGTCGCGATGCCCTGATCCAGCGTCTCTAACAGTTCGTTAACGCTTGTGGCTTCAGCTTGCTGAAAATTAGGAGCCTCCATGCCGTCCAGAATCGCAATGCCCGAAATTGCTCCGGGAATCCGAGCAACGTGAAGCGCCAATTGGCCAAGAGAATACGATTTTGGATGTGGTCTCCAGCTTAACTTGTCTCCGGGAACGCGTTCCAGCAATTTTCGAGTCGTTTGCGCTTCCTGAGTCATTTCGGCGAGGATGGAATCGATGATCGGTGAGCTTGCTTCTTTGACTTTACTCATGGGTTCTCTTACTCCTGTTCTGCTAGATATTGATACGGTAATGATATTTCGGACGGCGGCGAAACAATTTCCGCCCTCCGCCTCAGCCCGCTTGCAAATTGCAAGCGGATAGTAACGCGACCACTTGCAAATTGCAAGCACTTTTTGTAGATTCAATTATATGAATGAGGATAAAGCGAATCGAAGCCACTGCCCGATTGCATACACACTGGACACGCTAGGCGACAAATGGACTCTGGTTGTTATCAGAGATTTGGCGCTTTTCGGAAAGCGGTATTACAAAGAATTGCTTGAATCGGAAGAAGGGATCGCGACAAACATATTGTCAGATCGGCTTCAGCGATTGGAACGAGAACGGATAATCACCAAGCGGCATGATCCGGAAAACCGATCAAAGATAATCTACAATCTGACGGAAAAAGGGATCGATTTGGTCCCGTTGCTTGTCGACATTATCGAATGGGGAGCCAAATACGATCCCTGCACTGTTGTTACGTCCCAATTCCGAGAACGCCTTGAAAAAGACCGCCTCGGTCTCATTCAACAATTTCAATCGAAACTGAGGTCCGAAATCCAAAACTGATTAAGAACCTCTCTTCGGTGCTTCCGCCTGCGACAGTTTTTCCGCAAGTATATGCGGCACGTCGGCTATATTCACATCTTCCGACTGACGAGTCGATCTTGTCACAATTTCGACTTTGCCGTCTGCCAGTTTTTTCTGACCTATAGTTATCCTGAAAGGAACTCCGATCAGATCGGCATCGTTGAATTTGACTCCTGGCCGCTCATCACGATCATCATAGAGAACTTCGATTGATCGCTTGATCAGAGTGCTGTAAAGCTCTTCCGCCGCGGCGCGCAGCTTTTCATCCTTTGCGTTTATCGGCGTTATTATCACGTGGAACGGCGCGATGCTGCCGGGGAAGCTGATGCCGGCCTGATCGTTGTAGAGCTCCACCGCAGAAGCCAGTATACGGTCTGCGCCGATTCCGTAACTGCCCATCACAATAGGCACCTGCTCGCCATTTTCGTTAAGCACATTCGCACCCATCGAAACGCTGTATTTTGTTCCGAGCTTAAATATGTGACCGATTTCAAGAGCCTTCGCCACTCTTAATGTTCCATCGCAAATGGGACAGCCTTCGCCGCTTTCGACATTCCGCAGATCGGCCCATTTTGTGACTTTTATATCTCGGTCAATGTTTACACCACGAAGGTGAAAGTCATCTTCGTTAGCGCCAGTGGTCATATTGCGGCGACCTTCCAGAGCTTCGTCAGCATAAATATCGAACCTGGTCACGCCCACTGCGCCAAGGCTGCCTGGATGCGCGCCCAGTGCTGCGAAAATCTCCTCCGCATGAGCGGGGCGATGATGTGTGGCGCCAGTTGCACTCACCAGCTTAGCCTCGTTCAACTGGTGATCTCCGCGCAAGAGGAAAAGAGTTAGTTTTTCATCGACGATATAGACCAGCGTTTTGATCTGACGATCCGCCGCCGCGCCACCCGCAAAAGTGGTCAATGCCTCGATTGTGCGAACGCCTGGCGTGGCGAATTTCTCTGGCTGCGCGGGATCTTGATCATCAACAACAGTCGGGATTCTGGATGCGGCTTTTTCAGTATTCGCCGCATAGCCACACTTAGGACACGAGGCAACGTTATCTTCCCCCGCATTGGTGTAAACCATGAATTCGTTGGACTTCGATCCGCCCATCGACCCGGAATGCGCTTCGACGATTACATACTGCAATCCGCATCGGTCATAGATTTTCATGTATGCTTCGCGGTGCTTTTCGAAGGCAATGTCCAGTCCTTCAAAGTCTTTGTCAAAACTGTAAGAATCCTTCATCGTGAACTGGCGCACGCGAAGCAGACCCGATTTCGGCCGTGGCTCGTCGCGGAACTTGAGCTGGATCTGATACCAGATTTGAGGAAGCTGTTTGTACGAGCGCAATTCCCCGCGGGCAATGGTCGTGAAGACTTCTTCGTGAGTCATTCCCAGGCACAGATCCGCTCCCTTGCGATCTTTCAGCCGAAACATATTATCGCCCATTACATCCCATCGACCGCTTTCCTGCCAGACTTCCGCCGGGTTCAGCGCCGGCAGGTAGAATTCCTGTCCGCCGATGGCATCCATCTCTTCTCGAATGATGTTTTCGATTTTGCGCATGCTTCGATAGGCAAGCGGCAGAAAAGAATAGATACCGGCGCCAAGCTGTCGGATATAGCCAGCGCGCAAAAGCAATTGATGACTGACGACTTCAGCGTCAGCAGGATTCTCGCGCAGTGTAGGAATGAAATACTGTGACCAGCGCATGGTTGATTAAGGTTCTCCTTATTCCAAATCGATATCAAAGAGAAACAATCATTCTACAATGAAAGATAGCGGGACGCATCTAAATCGGGAAGACGGTTGTAGGAGAGGGGACGAGGCCCTGCCCAGATCGTGCGAAGCACGATGAAATCGGCCGGTATCGTAACGTTTAATTGCCTTTCGGCAATCCGGGCAGGGACGAGCCCTGCCCCTACTTATTGACAGTAGATTCGCGGCACTCTGCCGGAAATGTTGCAGGTGATTTCGTAGGAGATTGTCCCTACTCTCGCCGCCAGATCAGCCGCAGTGATCGAGAGTCCATCGCGCTCGCCCAGCATAGTCACCTGGTTACCCAATGACACACCTTTGACATCGGTGACATCGAGCAGGACTATATCCATGCTCACGCGCCCAACTACGTCAGCATATTGCGGTCCAGCGGGAGAAAGAACGATGACCTTTGCATTGTTTGAAAGATCGCGTCGGTATCCGTCATCATAACCCACAGGTAGTGTCGCAATTATGCTCTGTCTGGATGTTTGAAACGTGCAGCCGTAACCGAGCGATTGCCCGGCCGGAACATCTTTAAGCAACGTTATTCGGGAATGCAGTGACATCACAGGCCTTAAATCCAGTGGTGTTGCTACAGGCGCAGTCGTGTCCTGCCAGAGTCCGTAAATCAATCCGCCGGTTCGAACCAGATTACCCCAGGCTTCAGGATGTGATTGTGTGCCTGCGCTGTTCGAAAGATGAAAGTATGTCGGTTTGAAACCTGCTACCGCTACAGAGCGCACGCTGCTGTCGAATCTTCTAACCTGCTCCGCAGTAAAATCATCCTGAGCCGTGTCATCGGCGGATGCGAAATGCGTCAGCACTCCGTCGAGATAGACGTGATTGAATCGCTTTATCTCTTCCAGAAATTTCTCTAGTTCCCAATACGGAACTCCGAGTCGACCCATCCCGGTGTCGACTTTCAAGTGATAATCGACGATGACACCGGCTTTACGCGCCGCTTCGTTTAGGGTTGCTACCATATCGACGCGGTAAACAACAGGGGTCAGATTGAATTCCACAATCGACGTTTCCTGATCCTGCCAGAATCCGCCGCAACACATTATCGGAGTTGTGATTCCGGCTTCGCGAAGCGCGACGCCTTCTTCCGGCAAAGCTACGCCGAACCAGTCAGCTCCGATTGGTTCAAGCGCGCGAGCTATCCGAATCGAACCATGTCCATAGGCGTCGGCTTTGACCATTGTCACGATTCCGACTTTCGGACCGATGTGTTGTTTTACAGTTTGGTAATTGTGGACCAGGTTTTTGAGATCGATCTCAGCCCATGTCGGTCGATGACCGCGTATATGCTCGCGAACTATCGCGTGAAGCGCACCCGTCGGAAGAGATTTGTAATCCATTCAATTTGTATCCTGAACTTATGCTCCTCAGCATTTCAAGATACATTTGATCGGGACAAAAGGCAAAGTTCAGAGTACAAAGTTCAGAGTACAGCCTTTAGGCTGCTTTCCAAAACAGGCAAGCTAAAGCTTGTACTCTGAACTTAGAACTCCTGCCAGAGGTTTTCAAATCGGGTGAACTGCTTGATGAAGACCATCTTGATATCGTTAGTTGGACCGTTACGATTTTTGCGTACCAGCAGCTGAGCGATCCCTTTGTTCTCTTCGGTTTCGTTGTACATCTCTTCGCGGAAGATGAATGCAACGATGTCGGCGTCCTGCTCGATGCTCCCTGATTCGCGCAAATCGGATAGTTGAGGCTCGTGATTGGTTCTGGTTTCCGGCGCGCGAGACAATTGCGAAAGAGCTATGACTGGCACATCCAACTCTTTCGCCAGCGCTTTAAGATCACGCGAAATTTGCGAGACTTCCTGCTGGCGACTTTCGGTCCGACCGCGACCGCTCATCAATTGAAGATAATCGACGACTAGCATATCCAATCCGTGCTCAGCCTTTAACCGACGAGCCTTCGCGCGCATTTCCAGAATCGAGATTCCGGGTGTGTCGTCGATAAATATCTTTCCTTCGGCCAGATGCGCCAGACCTTCGGCCAGTCGACCCCACTCTTCCTTATTCAGAAAACCGTTTCGAAATCGCTGAGCATCGACCTGTGATTCAGAGCAGAGCATACGCTGAACCAGTTGCTGTTTCGACATTTCCAGCGAGAAGACGCCGGCGACCGCCCCATATTTCAAAGCCGCATTTTGGACCATATTCAAAACCAGCGAAGTCTTTCCGGTCGATGGACGCGCGGCGATGATGATCAGATCCGTCTTTTGCAGACCGTTGGTCAGCTTGTCGAACTCAGTAAACCCAGTCGGAACGCCGGTCAGCATGTTTTCGCGACCGGCCATTTTTTCGACAGCTTCGAGCTGCTGGTGCAGTACCGGTTTCAGGTGAGTGAAACCTTCGCGAATCCGATCCTCAGCTAACGCGAAGATAGCCTTCTCGGCGTTGTCCAGAATGATCTGCGGATCTTCTTCGGCTTCGAAACATGTGGCGATAATTTTATTGGCTTCGTTTATCAGGCGGCGAAGAACCGATTTGCCTTTAACGATTCGAGCGTAATGCTCGATGTTTGCCGTTCGCGGCACTCCGTCGGTCAAGGCGCTCAGGAAACTGATGCCGCCAACCTGTTCCAATTCTCCTGATCGCTGCAAGGCCTCCGCGACTGTTAGATAATCGATAGCGCTGCCTTTTTCCGAAAGCTGGATCATCTTGTCAAAGATGCGGCGGTGCGAATCCAGGTAGAAGTCATCTCGATTAATGAATTCAACAGCCTGATTGCAAACGGCGTTGTCGAGAAGGATTGCCCCAAGAATCGAACGCTCTGCGTCCACATTGTTAGGCAAAGATTTATCAAGCGTGATATCGCGCGCGAACTGTAAAGCCATTATCTAAAACACCGTGTGCATGAGCTCAGAATTTGTTGAATAAACGGCATCATAACTTAACTTGGTTCCAAGAGTCTATCACGGGCCGGACTTGAAACAGTAAGATGAAGATGTGAAAAGAGTTTTTGATGAGTGTGCGTCGATTTTCCTTGCTCTTCTGCCTTTACGAGCAATCCCCACCGGGTTTACTATGGCCATATCTCAATAAAGCGAAGTCAGGCACGCTGACTCGACAAAAGATTGACCCATAGATGCTGAGCCGAAAACTTTTACGAACGCAGATTAAAATCATCCGTTTCTATCGACGACTGGGTCTTTCTGAAAACAGAATCTTCTTTTTCCTGTCGATAGTCATCGGCGGCATGTGCGGTCTGACCGCCGTCGGCTTTCACCTGCTGACAAGAGGATTGGTCAAACTTTGCTATGGCGTAACGGATGCCGACAGCCTCACTCGTCCCCGCGCCTATATCATTATTATCCCAATGATTGGCGGTATGCTCGCCGGTCTGGTGATGAAATTTTCACCGGCCGCGCGCGGCAGCGGAGTCCCACAGGTCAGAGTCGCCCTTTTGGTTCACAAGGGGCGAATTCCTTTTAAGAATATTCTGGGCAAGATCTTTGCCGGAGCGCTCTGCATCGGCACCGGCAGCTCTGTCGGTCGCGAAGGTCCTACAATTCAAATCTGCGCCGGCATTGCATCGTTTGTCGGCCGAGCGTTGCGATTATCGAAAGACAAAGCTAAAGACCTTGTTCCGCTCGGAGCAGCAGCGGGCTTGGCAGCCGCATTCAACACGCCGATTGCGGCCGTGACCTTCACGATGGAAGAGATCATCGGCGATCTCAACGTACGGACGCTCGGGTCGATCATCCTGGCCGCAGTTACAGCCGACGTCGTCGAGCATTCGATGCTGCAGAACAACCCGATCTTTGCGACTCCTCGTTACACGATGGTCAGCGCTCGCGAACTGCCGATCTACGCCGTTCTCGGCGTAGTCTCTGCGCTTGTCTCAGTTTTGTTTTCAAAAGGACTGCTCGAATTCCGCAACATGATGCGGCGTGAAATTTATGTGCCGCCGTACTTGAAGACTGCTCTTGGCGGCCTGGTGATCGGTCTCTTCGGGTTTTTTATTACGCCGCGAATCCTGGGCGTCGGTTATTTCACGGTTCGCGAGGCTTTGACCAACAATCTGACTCTGACGGTTCTGGCATTCCTGGCATTCGCAAAGCTGCTGACTACGATCAATTCTTACGGAACGGGAGCTTCGGGTGGAGTCTTTGGTCCTTCGCTTTACATCGGGTCAATGGTCGGAGGATCGATCGGTCAGATAGCGCATCATTATTTTCCGGTGCACACATCAAACCCGGGAGCTTACGCGCTGGTAGGAATGGGCGCCCTGACGGCCGGGTTTATCCGAGCGCCGATCACATCGATCCTGATCATTTTTGAAATGACTCGGCAATACGACATCATCCTGCCGTTGATGATTGCGAATATCACCAGTTATTCATTGGCGAGACTGCTGTACAAGCATTCAATCTATGAAGCCCTGACTGAACAGGACGGTATTCATCTGCCCGACACCGAATCGCCGACGGCTCGCAGTTTGACGGTAGCGGACGCGATGACGAAAAAGGTGGTGTCGCTCTACGCCGGATGGACGCTCCGTGCGGCGGCAGAGATGCTCAGCAACAATCACGACAAGACTCTTGCGCATGTTGGGACACTGGATTTAAAGCGCAAAGTTCATTGGGGTGACATCGGCAGTTATCCATTGACCGATTCATACGGAAAGCTGGTCGGCATCGTATCAGTGACCGATTTGGAAAACGCTGTTCGCAAACAGCAATTGAGTGCGAAGCTGGATTCCATCGGCACAACCGAGAACATAGCGCACGTGCACCCGGATCAGACCTTAGATCGAGCACTGCGACGCTTGGGCGAACGGGACGTACACATGTTGCCCGTGGTGAGCCGCGAAGACCCGAAGAAGCTTCTGGGAGTGATAACCCTGTCGGATATAATGCGCGCCTATCGCATCAACAACGAAACCTTCGAACCAGGTAAGGTGGCGAAGGTTGATATAACGGAGGTGCAATAGTCGTATGGGACACAAAACGCGAATAATGTATATCGAATATAAAGGCGACAGTATTGTCGGTGCGGCCAGGATCGGGCGCGTTACATATTCGAAGACTGGCAAATCTATTTATTATCAAGGCAGAGAGTTTGGTTCATTAAATGGAACCGGCTTCAAAGCTAACTATTTTGATGTCGAAACACGGGAGGAATATTGGATTTCAGGTTGCAAGAAGGATGGAACCGATGCGCTTTATTCAACTACCGTCGAAATTGACGATGATGTAAGGGAAGAATATTGGACAAAGATCCGAAATAAGCCTGAGTCAAAAAACATCAAATCCTTCAAATGCGTGGGCAAATACGCCAAATAAAACCTAAATGAGTTATGACATTCAAGTTTGGTCTGTAAACCCAGCTATATTGCCCAATAGTCTGCCTGATCTACATAAATGGCGGATCGACGGAAAGTCCTGTGAATTGGACTGCAAGAAGTGGACAATAATCCTTGGTCCCTCGGATGAAGTACAACCCGAAGATATACCTGAGGACATCAATCTTCTGTTGCCCGGTATTCGATACTTGACGGAAATAAATCTTTCTCCAATCAATTTTTCGTGGCTGGCGAGAAGATCGATTAATCGAGTTGCGAAGAGCGTCGCTAAAGCAGCGCACGGCGTTATTTTCGATCCGCAAGAAGGTTCCATTACAACCCCTTCAGGCGTTAAACGATACGAGTCTCGGAGGCGAGAGCAGCGATTTTCAATCCTTGAGATGAACTGGCTGTTTACTGACGGACCTTTACTTGAAAAAAATGGGCCGGAGATTTTCGTTAAGTTTCTGGAAACCAGATTGCCAGAATCAATGCCCAGGCGTTACGGTGAATACGAACCTGTCCAACATCTTTACGCAAAAACGGGTAGAGATCACTTCTTGCAATTTCTCTGCGATAACAACTGGTCTATC
Organism: Blastocatellia bacterium; assembly: GCA_035652355.1. Classification (GTDB taxonomy): domain Bacteria; phylum Acidobacteriota; class Blastocatellia; order DASRDY01; family DASRDY01; genus DASRDY01. Next base: position 6,037 of record DASRDY010000062.1, on the reverse strand, counting down.
GTCTGGTATCCGACGCGGCCCGTGCTGCATGTAAATGTAACTAGTTACGGTAAAAACTGGGGGCCCACCTCTAGAGGCTTCAGGGCTAATAAAGTCTCTCTTGCCATTGAAGCTAGCGCAATAAATCAGCCGGGATGGGAAACAGCCATCAAAGATATTTGGTACAAATTATCGGAATTAATTACTCCATTTTATGGCGACGTGAAGATTTTGGATGGCTATGTGTCATCTGGTGCGACCTACTCTCTAGCGAGAGATACGGAACGATCATCGTCCAGTGATCCATGGTGGAAAGGAATTCCCTTGACCTTAGGATTGGCAGCGGTGATCGGCGAGCCCTACCTTTCGCTTTGGCCGGAATTCCGCCACGCTGCGACTATTGATAAAGGCCTGGCATTTCTCACTCTGGATGATTGGACCAGAAAAGGCGACATCTCAACGAGGATTGGTGGCGTTCCTGAAGTACTCGCTCGACATGGACATTGGGAGGAAAAGAGGATCTCAGACCGGGGTGTACTAAGAGACTATGTTGTCGAATATCCAAAGATATGGCCGTTCGAAGGCCCCTTTTCCGACCAAAGGCCTCGATAGGGTAAAGCTGCAAACCAAGGTAAATGGAGCTCAGGTATTGTCAGGGGAGCGGATCTGGAAGGATCTCCGATCATTTTGGTCAATAATAGCTGGGAGCACATGACTACATTCCTGGTTCCTGTGCGACAATGGTCGGACGGAACGCCTGATCACTGAAATAAAAGAACACACCCGCCTGTGATCTAAGTCACAGCTTGATTTCCATTTCACCCATAAAATCTTTATCCGGAATTCGATTGCGCAACCCTGCCGCGTCGGCAAATAGGCAAAGGCTAGGCAGCAAAGGGATGTTTTTATGGAAATGAGCTCGGAATCGACAATTCGTGATATCGTCAGCCAGTATCCACAGACCCGATCTGTCTTTGACCGCTACGGACTCAAAGGCTGCGGCGGCCCTGAAGGTCCATCTGAATCGGTGTACTTCTTTGCGCGAGCCCACGGCGTCGATCTTGAATCTTTGCTCTCTGAGCTGAAAGACGCAATCGCCAATCCGTCAGTTCTGCCATCAACCGAACGATCAACTGCGGCCGACACGATATATCGTCGTTTCTTTAAGGCAGCGATAATAACAATGCTCAGCGCCGGCGGTCTTTGGGGCGCGTTTCTGCTCCTGGTCATCGGAACGAAAGAGGACTTCACTTCCGTATCGATCTTTGATGTGAACGCGCACGGACACGCTCAAATCTTTGGCTGGGTCGGGCTGTTTGTTATGGGGTTCGCTTACCAGGCATTTCCGCGTTTCAAACACACGTCGTTGTGGAAACCAAAAATGGCATTGGCGACTTTTTACATGATGCTCGCCGGAATCATTTTACGTGTGGTGGGAGAGACTTTTCATACTTATTCACCGATGACTTCGCTAGCAGTTGTCGGCGGGCTGATCGAATTGAGCGCGATAACACTTTTCATCATTAATATCGTCGAGACCTACCGTCGCAGCGGAAAACCGCTTGAGCATTACGATTACTATGTTGCTGTGGCGCTTTGCTGGTTTTTCGCTCAATCGGTGCTGGATATCTTCCACCTTTATATGACGACCACGGCGACGACAATGGAAGCACTGCTTATGCAGGTTGCAACCTGGCAGCCACCGCTTCGGAATTTCCAGGTTCACGGTTTTGCGTTGACTATGATTCTTGGCGTCAGTCAAAGGTTCTTTCCTGGCATGTTCGGCTTGCCTGAAATCCGAAAGCGTCGATCATTGCTGATACTGATCACGCTCACGGTTGCGGTTTTTGGCGAGGCGATGTCCACCGTAGCCTTGATGAAAACCGGTCAGGTGACTTTTGTCGGATTTATGTATGCGTCGGTTATTCTTCTGGCCGCCTCGATCGTCGCGCTCACCCGACCCTGGTGGAGCTATCTGTGGGGCAGACAGCGTAAAAGTGATTCTGAAGCAGAGACTGAACAATCTGACCGAAGCTTTAAATTTTTCAGGGCCGCTTACGGCTGGTTATATTTCTCGTTGGGGCTGCTGCTTTTCGGACCGTTTTACAATTTTCTGATGAACCAGGAATTTTCGCATGCATTTTCCGGCGCCGTCCGGCACGCCATTACGGTGGGCTTCGTCAGTTTGATGATCGTTGGGGTATCCGCCAAAGTTGTTCCTATACTGAACGGAGTCGATTCGCGAGTACTGACGCGTCTTTGGCTTCCTTTTGCACTAATCAACACAGGATGCGCGCTTCGCGTCAGCACCCAAATCATTACGGAACTGTATCCTTCCGCCTATTCAGTCATTGGGCTGAGCGGCGCGTTTGAAGTTGCAGGATTTATAATTTGGGGTCACGAGCTTTGGAAAGTCATGGCGATGTGGAAGGTGATTAGTCGGTCGGCAAAAACCACCAGGCTGTTAGCGCAGATCGGTCCCGACGATATAGTCGGAAGCGTGGTAGAGGCAGCGCCGCAATTGCGAGAAATCTTCGCGCGATTTGGTTTTACTGCGATCAGCAATCCAGTGCTGCTCAGAACTGTTGCCAGGGCGACAACGATTCATCGGGCTTGCATGATGCAGGGAGTCGATGAATCTGCATTTCTGCAAGCGTTGAATGCGGCGCTGAATGTTGGTCCGCGACTGGTGCAGCTGACAGCCCAACCAACCGATCATCAATAGGGAAGTCTGTCGTCCCGACTGCGCGTTGAATTGATATACTGGCACTCAGGCGTTGTCAGTTGGATCTAAGGTTAGACAACCATCGACACAATAACATTAAAAATATTGACAATGGCCGATAGGCTCAGGTATCTCATGCACGTGGACGCCACCTGTCATTGACTAATTCCGTTCGGTGAGAAAATCATGCATCTAAAGAACGTCGCCTCAACTGCGGTGAAGTGTGTCGCAATAGCCGTTTTGCTCGGCGCGGTGTTTCACTCAAAGGCACAAACTGCCCAGACAAACTATACGAATATGGCTCCCGTCGAGCAGTACCTGATGGATCGTGATGCCGAAATCGCTCTGGCTCGGAGCGCGGCGCCGGAGTCCATCTCGCGCGATGCCACGGTTATGGTTCTCGGGCGGCACGGTTACGAGACTGCTGTAAAAGGGAAGAACGACTTTGTATGCGTCGTCGAGCGTGGCTGGACTGCACCACTCGATAACGCGAACTTTTGGAACCCAAAAATCCGCGGTCCTATCTGTTTTAATGCCGCGGCCGTGCGCACCTATCTTCCACGCACGATCAAGAAGACAGAGTTGATTATGGCTGGACGCTCGAAAGATCAAATGGCGGCCGCCATCACAGCCGCAATCGACAAAAAGGAATTGCCAGCAATGGAACCCGGAGCTATGTGCTACATGCTGTCAAAGCAAGGCTACTTGGACGATCACGCCGGGCACTGGCATCCTCACCTTATGTTTTTCGTTTCACCAGGCGACCCGGCAGCGTGGGGAGCGGATCTGGAAGGGTCCCCTATCATCTCGGTTAATAATAGCTGGGAGCACATGACTACATTCCTGGTTCCCGTGCGACAGTGGTCAGACGGAACTCCTGATCACTGAGAATATAGTCGAGACTTGCCGTCGCGGCGGAAAACCGCTGGACCATCAAGCTTCCTTAATGAATTCAGCGATCGCCGCTACGAACTGTTCGGTTCTTTCAAAGTTAGGCAAGTGTCCGCAATTGGGGATCACAACCAATCGAGAGTTCTTTATCTTTTCGTTGTACACTTTTGCGTGCGCCAGCGGGACCAGTTTGTCGTTTTCTCCCCAAATGATAAGCGTCGGCGCTTTGATTCTCCAAAGTCGCTCAGGCATTTTCGGGTTGGTGAAATACGTATCCCAGCCAATACGAGCGGCAGCAGTGAAAGCTCTATATGAAAGCACTGCCTGTTCCGGACTCGGAATGTTGGGAACAGAGACTTGCGCTATGAATGACTCGGGGTCGTTAAAAACCATTTCTCGGACTTTAACGGGTTTGTTGAGATATGCGAACAGGTCAGCTATCGGCGCGCCTTCAACATAGAGTCCGGCCGAATCGACAATGACAAGTTTGTTGACTTTCTCCGGATATCGCATTGCGAACTCTAACGCGATCCATCCACCAAGAGAAGTTCCGACCAGATTGACTTTCTCAAGCTCCATCGCTTGCAGGAAATCCAGGTAATGAAAGATGAGATCTTCCATTCCATCGGTTTGATCCAGCCCTTCGGATTCTCCGAAACCCGGATGCATCGGAGCGATGACGGTGGAATGCTTTGACAGTCCGTCGTGAAAGGGAAGCCAGATCATCGATTCGCCACCGGAACCGTGCAGATAGAGCAGTGGCTCTCCGCTACCACCTGTCAGGATCTGGGTGCGTTTGCCGCTGACATCAATATAATGTTTTCGGTCGGCAGATCCTGCCATCACTGACCATTTGGGTTTTTGAATATTGCCTTCAGTCATGATTTCTCACATTCTCTATAGCGCTATCACAGAATTGTCGGTTTAAATTTTAAGTGGCCGCAGTTGTTCCAGCGGCCGGTCTGATATGAGGCAAGACCTGCTCGGAGAATAACTGCATGCTTTTCCGGGTCAGCTCGTGAGACATCGTCCCGGCCTGACAACCCATCAGCAAATTGCCGGCGCCCAACTCTTTACCATAATAGTTAATCTTATCTCTGACAGTTTCCGGGCTTCCGATGATACAAAAGACGCCCTTTTCAACATCTTCCCAGGTCTTCTGGGCGTAGAGAAACGTGCCGCGATTTTTAAGGATCGCCACCAGCGACTTTTCTGATGTGTAACCGGGTGGGACGATGAAATCGAGTCCTTTAAGAAGGTTCTTCTTGAAGTACCAGAATGCTGGCTCAAACTCCTGTCTCGCCTTTTCATCCGTTTCCGAAACATAGATCGGGATCGCCCATCCCAATTGATCGGGGCTGGCGGTATATCCGGCGCGCTCGCAAGCTTCGCGGAACAGCGCGAACTGTCTTCGGAAAACATCGATATGGAAAAATGGGATTCCCATATACGAGTACCTATGCTGTGCAATGAAATCCAGTGTTTCCAGGCTTCCCGCACCAGGAACCCAAATTGGAGGATGTGGCTTTTGAAAAGGAGTCGGCCAGGGATTAACGTAACGCAACTGGTAGTGTTTGCCGTGGAATTCGAATGGCCCTTCACGAGTCCAGGATTGCACGATCAAATCGTGAGCCTCGCGGAATCGTTCACGCGCATAAGTCGGATTCACGTGATAAGAGAAATATTCAGGTCCACCGCCAATTACCATTCCGACGATGATCCGCCCGCCTGAGATAACGTCAAGCATTGCCCACTCTTCAGCAACGCGAATCGGAGGGTTATACATCGGCAGAGCGTTACCGATGATGGCGATCTTCATCTTTTTGGTGCGCATCGCCAGCATACCGGCAATGAGATTCGGCGAAGGCATCAAACCGTAAGCGTTCTGATGGTGCTCGTTGACGCAAACGCCATCGAATCCGTACTCCTCGGCCATCACAAGGGAATTGATATATTCGTTGTACAGGTCGTGACCTTTGACTGGATCAAAGAACGAGTTCGGACACCAGACCCATGCTGAATCGTATTTCTCGTCAAAATCATCGGGTAAATAGGGCCACGGCATCAAATGAAAGAAGAAGACCTTCATGTATTGTTCCTCAGGTTTAAAGGACCAGATAATTTCAGTATCCAGAGAATCCCAGACGCCCGAATATTAAGCTACAAGAGTATCTTCGTCCAACGGATCGAATTGACTCATCAAAAATCTAATTGAAATCGCATCGTTGACTCACGAAAGAAATCTAAACGAAATTTAAGCAGTTCTTCCGATGCCAAGCGTGGATCAGGAGGAACAAATGAGGTTGACGATGAAAGAGCGACAGTCACTGGTGCGAGTTACTGCCGATCGCTACCGCAAGGCAGGCAAAAAAGGAAAGGGGCAGATCCTCGATGAGTTTATTCAGGCTACAGGCTATAACCGCAGCTATGGATCGTTGCTGC
>DASRDY010000061.1:0-22623 GCA_035652355.1 Blastocatellia bacterium | reverse complement strand
TTACATAACAGAAAGTCAGACTTCGGCGGGCGGTGTCGTTTTTCGTCGCCGCGGCAAAGGTGTCTTTGTAGTTCTGATTTCGGTTCAAGCGGAAAAAGAGACGCGTTGGGTTTTGCCGAAAGGACTGGTTGAAAAAGGCGAATCGGCTGAAGATGCCGCGATGCGTGAAGTCCGCGAGGAGACAGGTCTTGAACCTATTCTCGTTGCGCCTATCGACAGCATCGAGTACTGGTATTTCGGCAAACGAGGCAATGAACGAGTCCGCTATCACAAAACAGTTCATTTTTTCCTGATGAAATCTGTCGGAGGGTCGCTCGATGATCATGACAACGAAGTCATTGAAGCTCGGTGGTGGAACATTCAGGAAGCGGCGAGCGTAGCTGCCTTTAAAAGCGAGCGAAAGGTGATTGAACAGGCAAACGATCTGATTGCGGCGGAATCAAACAAGACGGGCGAAAATAATTAAGGATGTCTAAAGAGCTTTGCATAATCTGGCTTGACTGCTAGAATCAAAGTCACTCTTTTTGTGGATTGACGCTAAGTATAGTCAAGTAATAACCCAATAAAACAAATGAAACGACCTACAAAGTTTTGGACCCGAAAGGTCGGTTCGGTCAACATCATCGATGTGACCGGTCGACTGGCACCCGAAGGCACAGACGACGCACTTTTCAAGGTCGTCTCTAACCTGGTCGAACAGGGCGAGCAAAAGTTCCTTGTCGATCTCAGCAGCACTACATTCATCAGCAGCCTTGGCGTTGGCAGTTTGTTGCGCGCTTCACGCGCGGCCGAGGCCAAAGATGGAGAGCTGAAACTCCTTAATCCGTCGCACAGCGTGGCGCGAATCCTGGAATTATCGCGTATGACTGACGTCTTTCAGATCTTCGAGCACGAGCAGGAAGCCGTTGCCAGCTTTGACACAAAGACTCCGCGAGAGCCCGAGGAAGAGGAAAAAGAGGAGAAAGAAGAAAAGCCTCCTGCGAAGAAAGCCGCAAAGCCGCGCAAATCACGCAAGAAAGCCGCCGAAACGGACGACGAATAGCCTTCTAATCTGCTATCTCTCTAACCCGGTTGGATTAATAGAAAAGATATTTGCGCCACTGCTCGTCGGCGCGTCCCATATAACGGATGATCTGACGATTGACGTGGATCGAGAAAGACTGTGGTTTTTTCAGCAGGTGCATTCCTGCCTCTTCCGGCGTGCGATCTCCCTTGCGATTGTTGCAGCGACGACAGCAGGCGACCAGATTGTCCCAGCTTGAATCCCCTCCGCGCGAACGCGGCGTAACGTGATCCAGAGTCAGTTCCAGCGGAGCAAACACGTGACCGCAATACTGGCATGTGTTGTGATCGCGAAGCAGGATGTTTTTGCGCGAGAGGCTTTTGCGCTCGAACGGGATGTGCACGTATTCGGTCAGGCGTATCACCGACGGGACATAGATCTCCACAGTCGCCGAGCGGATAGTCTTTTCGGTCCGCTCTTCGGCGCGGGCGACACCCTTCAAGAGTAATATAACGGCGCGACGCACGGTACAAACGTTGATCGGTTCGTACGAAGCGTTGAGCACAAGTACACGTGTCATCTTGAAATGAAATCTTATCGAAACCCCTTGCACCTTGTCAAAAAGAAGTTTCCTACAGGTTGTGGTTGTTGCACAGATGTGGACTATGGGCTGTACGACAGTCGATGTCGTTCACAATACCGTTTTGCTTAGAGCTTTGCTAATTATTGTCTTATAATAGATGCAGGTATCTAATAGATGTCCCAGCAATTAGAAAAGATAAAAACTTTAGAAGAACTTAAAGGCCATTCTATTGAAGACCTGCTTCATGAAGTCCTCCGCAATCAAGAAGCAATCACCGTCACTCTTGAGGAAGGTGAAGCCGTTTTAATCCAGCCCGCCAAGTTGCTGAAACCATTGCCTGAGCTCGACGGACGTGTCCCTGAAGGATGGAAAGATGCCATCTACGGACAATGAATACGTCCTGTTTGATGCTGGAATGTTCATTGGGGCTTTGCTATTGGGAGACCCACGCCATGCTGAGGCGCGTCCGTTAGTTGAGGACGCTCGAAACGGCAGCATTCTGGTTTGCACAACAACTGGAATCCTGAGCGAGGTCTATGTTGCACTAACGTGGCACTAAGCGCAGCCACCACACACTCCCGAACAGGCAGCATTAGCAGTTCGAGCTTTGATTGATTCACCATCGCTTATCCGTATTCTTCCGGATGGCCTACAACAAGCATCGCTTATGCTACGGCTTGCAGCTTCACACCAGCTAACTGCCAGGCGAGTTCACGATGCTCGTCACGCTTCGGCTGCTATAGCGTCAGGAATAATGTCCGTGTTTACATATGATGCTGCGGATTGGACGATTTTCGAGCCTGACGGACTGCGCATTATCGGACCAGCTTCCACGCTTGCTCGTTTGTCCTGATTATCAGTCTATAAACTCAATTAACTTTGGCAACGCCTCAAGGCCAGAGACTGCGTATGATGGTGTGACTTGCCCTACTTTGTACGTATCATCGAGACTTCGAAAAGCTTTGCCCGACAACCAAACGTTACGAATTCCATAATCTACAGCGCCCTGAATATCCGTGTTAAGCTGATTTCCCACGAATAGAACGTCGTTCTTCTTCAACCCGCATTTACCAAGCGCAAACGAAAAGAACTCAGGATGCGGTTTGCGATAACCGGCCTCGACCGATGTTACAACCCAGGTGAAGTATTGATTGATATCGGCGCGCTTCAGCCAAAGTCGCACTCCGCGCTCCGTTACTTTTCTGGTATTAGCCCAGATTCCCATCGGCAATGATATTTTCGGCAGGACCTCCCGCACTCCGGGCATAAGGTGAATCGGAATGTTGCTGAAAGGAATATCCCGATCTTTTAGCTCATCCATGATTGTGTGCCCGAAGTCGAATATCACGGCTTTCAGCATTTCTACTTTTTACCGTTCAACCGATTCAGTTTTTCCAGATCGCTTTTCAGGGCATCCAGTTCACGGCCAGCATCCTCGTGCCGTCCTTCAGCAGTGGCCTTTTCGTAATTGCGAAGATGGTCTGCTGCCGAACGCGCTAGCGCAGCGGCATCTTGGGGCTGAGCGCTTGAAGTCGCATTGGACGACTGACTGGTTGCCGCAGACTGCGATCCTTGCGTAGGCTGTTGCCCGACAGTACCTTGCTGCGCCGATGCCAATGCCTGGTTAGTAGGGTTCGATCCTCCCGCCAATTTCGCAAACGCTTCTTCAAATGTCGGCGCGTAATACAAGTCGTTCTCAAGACCAAGAACAACCAGCCGCAACTCAGGCATTGGGCTCTGCTGTGCCTGAAGATAGATGGGCTCGATATAGACCATTTGATCAGCCACAGGGAGCGCAAGAGTGTCGCCGCGAACGACCTTTGAACCTTGCTGATTCCACAATGTCAATGTCTGCGATAGTTGAGAGTCCTGATCGATGCGTGCGTCAAACTGTAACGGTCCAGTGGTCAATCTATTCTTCGGGAAGCGATACACATAAACCTGACCGTAGTTTTCAGGATCGCAGCCTGCAGCCATCCAGGCTATAAGGTTATTTTTGCTGGATGGGGTGAATGGCAAAATCAACGTGAAACTGGTTGTGCCATCGGGAGTCAATGCCGCTCGAATAAAATACGGAGACATCTCAGAATTCTGATTGCCGTTTTTTTGGTCGAATCTAATCTGATGCGCTATCTGCCAAAGGTCCTCTTTGTTATAGAAAGTCTGTGGATCCGTCATGTGGTACGTAGCGTAGATTCTTGCCTGAGTCTGCATTAGTCCTTCGGGGTAACGCAAGTGGGCTTTCAAATCGGGCGTCATTTCCGAACCTGACTTGAAGATGTCCGGCCAAAATCTTCGATAAGCTTTGATGATTGGATCTTCTTCATCCATCACGTAGAGCGTAACATTACCATCATACGCATCGATGACAGCTTTCACGGAATTTCTGATGTAATTGATATCCTGGTTTCCCCATAGAACCGCCGAGGATTCCGGATAACCGTCCGACGCAGTATACGCATCATATACAAATTGAATCCGACCGCTATCGGTAATCATCACATACGGATCGCCATCAAGGACTAGAAAAGGAGCTATAGTCTGAATGCGATCTCTGATTTGTCGTCGATACAACAATTTGGTCTGCGGCGTCAGGTAGTTTGATAGAAGCAATTGAAAACCATCGCCCAGCGCTATCGCTGCGGCAATGCGCGCTCCGTAACTGTAGACCGGAATTCCTTCTTTACCCTGATAAACGGTAGTGGCGTTTGCTTCGGCAGTCGTGTCCTGCCCCACCGGATAATCAAATTCCTTTTGCGTCGACTGAACGTATACATGGTCCCGCGTGAGCTCTCCGAAATAGATCTGCGGCTGCGTTATCTTAATATTCGGCGCAGTTGATACTACCGGCATGTCCTTCAGAAGAAGCTGCGGACCGCCCTCGGTCGAGAACGTGTTCACCTTGTTCATAGTTATGCCATAACCGTGGGTGTAGATGAACCGTTCGTTTGTCCAATTGTGGCTGTTAGCGGGTAATTGATCAGTGCTCAATTCGCGCGCAGAAACCATGACGCTGTGCACCTGATCGCCGATCTTGTACCTGTCAACATCTATATCACGAAACTGGTAGTAAGGTCGCAGAGCTTGTTCCTGTTCAAGCGATTGATACAAGGCTTGCCAATCCCACAACCTGACATCACCGAGTGCAGTGCGCTGCTCCGTCAACGCCGTCTGGTTTTCCTGGGATGGGTTGTATTCCTGCTCGTGGAATTTATCCAATCCGAAAGCCTGGCGCGTGCCGGTTATGCTCAGACCGATGTATGGCCGATCACTCTCCAGTTCATTTGGTCGGACGCGGACTGCCCAGTACAGGCCGCCGATCACGAATGACAGCACTACTCCCACGACGTATATGATCAGCGCCGATATCCCGGCCTTTCGCAATCCTCCGGACCGCGGCGCAGCAGCAACAACCAGTGCAACCAATGCAACTATGAAAGCAAGAAAAGCCAGACCATATTCGCTGTAACGCCACCAGTGGTCACCGACATAATCGATGCCTACGAATGACGAAGGATGATCGGTGTATAGCAATCCAACGCGCGATAAAAGATGCCGCCAGCCCAGCAGGACCAGCGCAACGGCGACCCAGACACCCCATAATCTGATAAGGCGATTGTGGAGCTTTTCCATTCCCCCGGCGACGTGCTTTCCGGACGGCTTACCAAGCATTTGCGGCAGTCCGGCCCAGAGACTGACCAGAAACAGAATCAGCGCCGCGAAAAAGGCTACTGTCAGACCGTCGCCGACAACGATCTGCTCAAATGGGTATGCAAACAGGTAATAAGAGATATCACGACCATAAACCGCATCAGTCTTCCCCATCGGCTGGCGATACCACCAGAGCATAATTGCTTGCCAGTCGGCGTCGGCCGAAAACGCGGCCACCAGACCGGCGATCACGGCTACAACCCAGCGGCCGATATTCAGTATAAGCCTGACGACACCTGCCTGCGCTGTTAGCAACCTGCGAGCGAAGTCAGTTGGGTTTTCACCCGGCTCCAGCACTTCGATTTCAGGTTCTGCTTTGTCGATTGCGCGATATAGAAGATGGATCGTCAGCCACAATGGAATGGCAGCAATCAAGCCAGCGGCCAATGAGACGGTAGCCCTGAAATTAATCTCTTTCCAGAAGCGAGCGCCAAATCCCAGATGCTCGAACCACAACTGATCGAGATAAAATTGAGCGAGGCTGCCGGCCGAGAGCAACACCAGTAGAATGACAACTCCTGCGGTAATCAGCCAGGCTAGTCTCTTGCTCTGCTTCGGATTGAAATCGATAACATCGGGGAAACCTTTTGGTGGTCTACGGGTCATTGGCGTGCAACTCCAGTCGATTAGCTTGAGCTATCGGCGTCTGGCAAACATGCCGCTCGGAGTAAATCCTTGCGGCGTCGGAATCTTCAACGTCGTGAGACAAGGGTGTAAGGATACACGTCGATAATTTCGTCGTGCATATACCTGCCCTTTGATGAAGCGTTCATCAAGTCTTTATAAACGTCTGGTGAAACGCCTTCATAACGATAAGTCTCACCGCTGTTGAAAACCACTTCGAGAACTCGCATCTTTCGATCGTATCCTACAGCGCGAATCATGCTGGACTCTACTGTTTTCAGATTTTTCATGTCACGGTTTGTCGACTCTACGTTCAGTAGCCCTGATTTACCCAAAATCCTGTCCGACCAATCCCCAGCCTCGACTGCAATTGCATTACGTTCCTCAGGATTAGTCCAAATTCTTTGCCAATCGCGCTCCCACTGAGCTAATTTGAGTTGCAGTTCGACTAATTCTGACTGTAGCGGAAGGTCGGCATCTGGTGCTGTCCATTCAATGAAATACTTGCTTTCTTCCAATAAATATTTCACCGCTTCGCAATGAGTAGAGTCATTCGAAAAAGATTTTACTCGCGCCAAATTGGCGGCAAGGCCTCCGAGGCGAACTGCAAGCGTATCGCGCTTGTAGCGTTCCTGAATAGAAGTCAGATTATTCACCCACCCCTCCTAAGAGGATGCCTCACAATTTCCGCGATTTGATCGCATATTGCCTGATCCAGAACGGTCATAGATGGGTTACCCTGCCTCGGTCTTATATTAATCAACGCTTCGAAACGAATTTGTTCCGAATGAGGTATCCAATCCGCTCCCCAGACGTCCTGATGCTGGCTGCCATCGAATAACAACTCTGCTTCGCAATCGGCATGGAGCGCTCCGCCACCAGCAAGAATACCACGTTTTGTATCCACCGCGAGCTTCACATACACGCCCAGAGTGTCTAGCATCTCGGAAAGCTGTTGCGATGTCGCGCGGGAGCGGAGTAAATATATCAAACTACTCCCTGTATTTGCCGGTTGATGCCCGGCCAACTCTGCAACAGATGCCGCATCGAATCAAGGCGTGCAAACCAGCAGTACAGGTCGACAATGATTTGTTTTAGGTTGCCTTGATATGCTACGTTATTCAGTAATCCCGAGCGGAAATTGACCGAAAGGGATTGTGAGTCGTTATTTGGTGAATTATGGAAGTAATCCTGGCCGATGTACATGGATTTTGCTCTGGCGTGAGACGTGCCATCGATCTGGTCGAGCATGCTCGCGTTAAATACGACAGCGAGATCTATACGCTTGGAGCATTGATTCATAACCCGCAGGAAGTAGCTCGTTTGGATCAGGCAGGTATCAAAACCCTCACCGATGACGCTGAAGTCACCAGCGGAGTTCCAGCAATCCGAACGCATGGCGCGCCGCCACAGACGTTTGCTCGGCTTAAAACATTGGGACAGCCGATCGTCGATACGACTTGCCCTTACGTTAAGTATTCGCAGCATGTCGCGCGCGAATTCTGCAACGAAGGTTACGACGTGATAATAATGGGCGACAAGAATCACCCCGAAGTCAAAGGCATTGTCGGTTACTGCACTCGGCCGGTCTATGTCATCAAATACATCGCCGATATAAACACACTGCCGCCGATGCAACGAGCTGGCATAATGGCGCAGACAACGGTAAACGAGTCGACTTTCCTGAAAATCGCTGAGTTATTAAGGGCCAGAGTTCCTGAAGTGAAATTCGTAAACACGATTTGCAACGCCACTCATGAGCGACAGGAATCGGTATCCGATCTCTCCAGGCACGTTGACGTGTTATATGTTGTCGGTGGCCGGACAAGCTCGAACAGCAATAAATTGGTCGAGGTAGGCAAAACGTTCTGCGCGAAAACTTTCCTGATCGAAACTGCGGATGAAATCAATGAATCTGATCTGACTGGCGTCGAAAAGGTCGGTGTGACTGCCGGAGCGTCTACTCCGGATTGGCTGATCCAGCAGGTAGTTGACCGCATTAAATCTTTGGATAGTGTCGCCGTCTAATTTTCCTGCAAATGACCGACGCGTCTGCTTTTAGCCCTTTACTCTCATAGAATTGATTTGCGGATAAAGAGACTTGTTGTAAGCTTTCCCCGCACTCTCATAAATTCCATTAGAAACTTTGATGTGAGGAGACGCCAATGAAAACTGCCGCGTTATTCGCTATAGCTATTCTGTTGCTCTGCATCGTTGCCTGTTCGAAACAAAAAACCGCAAAAGCTGAATTAAAGGACGCTCAGGGAAATCTTGTAGGAACCGCTACGTTTACTGAAGTCCCGGATGGTGTCAAAATCAGCCTGGATGCATCCAACCTGACCCCGGGACAACACGGAATCCATATTCACTCGGTTGGGAAATGTGAAGGTCCATCATTCGCGACTGCCGGCGGTCATTTCAATCCAGATAATAAACAGCACGGTTCAAAAAATCCGCAGGGCATGCACGCGGGCGATATACCGAACATTACAGTCGGCGCAGATGGCAAGGTTAAAACCGAACTGACTGTTAAAAATGTAAACCTGGGTGACGGACAAAATTCCCTTCTTCGTCAAGGTGGAACATCGTTGGTTATTCATGCGCAGCCAGATGACGAAATGACAGAGCCGTCGGGAAATTCAGGAGCGCGCATCGCTTGTGGTGTTATTCAGGGACAGTAAGATTGAACGTAAATGGCGGTTCACACCAAAAAAGCTGGACCGCCCCTCAATCCGAAGCGCTGGGAATAGTGTGTTCCTTCAGTGAAGGCTGAGGCAAATCCCCTGGGCGAAATTCACCGGAAAGGTGCTCACTGCTTTCCTCAGGATTGAAGCCAGGGTATCGAACGCGCTCGTGATAATGACTCTTGAATGCGCGGATTAATGCCTCGCGAATCCGGCTGATCTCTCTCATCGTTAGATTCGATTCATCCAATTGACCGTCGGCAATAATGTCGTCAAAGACTTTCTTGATCATCGCCCGCATTACCGGTTCACTGTGATCCTGAAGCGAACGGATGGCCGCCTCTGATGAATCAGCCAGCATTAATATCGCGGCCTCTTTAGACTGAGGCTTCGGCCCCGGGTAACGGAAATCGACTTCAAGAACCTCGTCGCCGGTCAGAGCAGCCTTCTCTTTCGCCTTGTTATAGAAGTAGTGCAGCAGGCGAGTTCCGTGGTGCTGTGGAATCAAATCAACAATTTTTTCCGGCAGGTGCTCATCCCTGGCCATCTCTATTCCACGTTTGACGTGATTCGCGATGATGCGAGCGCTTTTCTTAGGGTCGATGTGATCATGAGGGTTCGGTCCGCCTGACTGATTCTCTATAAACATATTCGGCGCGGCGGTTTTACCAATATCGTGATAATAACAACCGATGCGCACGAGCAGAGCGTTTGCCCCGATTGCCTTGGCAGCTTCTTCAGCCAGCGAGGCGACCATATATGAATGCTGATGGGAACCAGGCGTCATCAGCGCCATGCGCCTTAACAACGGCAGGTCGGCGTTTGATAACTCCAGCAGCTTTACGTCCGTGAGAATGTTGAAGACAGATTCGTTGACCGGTATCAAACCGCTGACAATCATTCCTGCAAGCACACCGCCCAATGCTGCTAATCCCATGTCATAGAAATAGAGCTTGAACGTCGGCACCTGGCCGCTGATAAAAATCGCTATGTTCGCCAGCAGAATATTGCCCAGCGCAACCATTCCGCCTGCGCGCATAACCACGTTTCGCTGGCGATAACGACCACCGCTGTAGACCGCAAAAAAGCTGCTGGTCATCGCAAACAGAGACATCTCTATGCTGCCATTTGAGAGCAGCGCAGTATAAATGCCTACAATCAGGGCGCAGATATAGGCGAGCTTCAGATCGACAAGCAGCGTTATCAACAATGCTGCTGTAGCGTAAGGAATAACAAACTGATACTGCGGAACACTGTTAGAGAACGGCTGGCCAGTGTAGTTCTCACTGATAATCGTGCCGACATCGATAACGAGTGCGGTCACCAGCAGAGCTATGACTGCGACTGCAAATGTCCGCGTTGCGCTCAGGTTATGCCGTTTCGTCTTTTGCGAGATCAGCCACAATCCGTACAACAGTATTGCGTGAAACAGCGTCAGTCCAAATACCCTGAGGATATAGTTTGGCTGACCAATCATGTGGCGTACGAGCTCGATGCGATAGAGCAGATGCTCGTCGACTTTTTCGCCTTTTGTCGCTATCGGCTCGTCGCGTTTGATTACTTCTGTAACATCTGGCGTTGCAGCGCGAGCCTGGTCCCTTGCCTGCTGCGTCGCAGTGGCATCATAGCTCAGATTCTCACTCACCAGTGGCATCATCATCGCTGCTATAGCGCGACGTTGAGGCTCGGTAAATCCTTCCAGGGTGTTGATGCTGCGCTCCAGTTGCGATCTCGCCTGACTCAGGCTGGCAAGCGACGAAGAGTTGACTTGCCTATGCTCTCCCTGGGCAATAATTGGGATCTCGTTGCCCTGCACATCCTCGATTCTGTCATCGGGATAGATGTACAAATGCATCACGGCATTCAGCCGGTCCAGCAGCGTTTGCTGCAAGTCTTCACTGAACTGCTGTTTCGCCAAAGCCCTGATTGCAGCTTCACCGCCGTTCAATTGGAACTTCTGACGTTCGCTGTCAATGAATCGATCCAGAAACGCATTGTATTTCGACGATTGGGTCTGTTGCGGCGATAATTTTGTGGTTCCGAATTCCTTATCCAGCGCATCCTGGTAATTACGACGGAGACTGCTAAACGCCGCAACCAGCGCATTATCCGAGCGCTCCTGCACCTTTGGATCATACGCAAATATCTTCTTAACTTTCGCGGCAGCATCTTCCTGCAGTTCTTTCGTTCGCTGATCGTTGCGAATTGTTATGTCAGTAGGCGAGATGATATCTCGTTTAACTATGTCGTTGAGCTTGTAATCCAGGTCTGTGGACCCGTAACGTGCTGTTAACAGAGCAAAAAGGATGGAAAGTCCGATGAACGCGCTGATGAAATAGACTCGGGGCGGAACGCGTGAGAAGATCGACTTCGCAAAGTCGAATATTGTCTTCTGCCACGCAACGAGGTATCGCAAAGACGATGACCGTTGTTGCTTCATTGTGCTTCTGCGACCAGTCTCCGCTCTAACGCCTCGCCCACTCGCTCTAACAGTGGTTTGAGCGATCTGGCATCAATAGCCGAAACGGCAGTCGCATCATAAATCCGGCAAAGATTCTCTGCTTCGTCAGGGGCTACCATATCCCGTTTGTTAAAGACGGTCAAGCGGGGAATCTCGCTTAGTCCAAGCTCAGCCAGGATGTCCTCGACCGAGCGAATATGACTCTCCAACCGCGGGCTGCTGATATCCACCAAATGAATCAGCAGATCAGAGCTTTCCAACTCTTCCAGCGTGGCCCGGAAAGCCGCTATTAAATCTTTCGGCAAATCCCGGATAAATCCCACGGTATCATTAATTACAATTTCCTGCTCGCGCGGCAGCCTCAAACGACGGCTGGTCGGGTCCAGCGTCGCAAACATGCGCTGCTCCGCGTGAACTTCACTCGCAGTCAAAGTATTGAGCAGCGTCGACTTACCTGCGTTTGTGTAACCGACGATAGAAACAATCGGAACATCTCGTCGGCTGCGCTGCTGGCGGCGGTTTTGACGACTTTTGCGCAAATCCTCGATTTGTTGCTCAAGCAGGTGAATCCGATCACGCGCACGGCGGCGATCTACTTCTAATTTTGTTTCACCAGGTCCGCGTCCACCAATTCCACCCATCAAGCGAGACATTTCTGTTCCCGCGCCGGTCAACCTTGGCAGCATATATTTCAACTGCGCCAGCTCGACCTGGATCTTACCTTCGCGGCTTTGTGCGTGCTGGGCAAAGATGTCCAGAATCAGTTGGCTGCGGTCGATGATCTTCAAATCGGTCGCGGCGTTAATAGAACGAACCTGAGCAGGAGAAAGATCCTGGTCAAAGATGATGACATCGGCGCTCAACTGCATTGAGCGAATTACCAGCTCATCCAGCTTGCCTTTGCCGATCAAAAATTTTGGATCCAGATGAGGGCGTCGCTGAATGATCGAATCCATTACGACAACATCGCTAGACTCAGCGAGTTCTCGAAGCTCCGCCATCGATTCTTCAGCTTCAGACATGCTGCCTGTCGTAACCGAAATCAGAATCGCACGGTCGCGTTGGTCCTGTCGGCTGGTCTGTTGAGCAGTTCGAGCAAATTCCTCTTCGAGCGATTCAATCAACGACAGAAAATCGACATCGAGTTGACTGGGCACAGCGGGATCCAGATGCGCATAGGCACCGTTGCCTTTGCCATTTGTGCCGATTGGTTCCAACGAATGGGCGCCATTGCCGTTGTCAGAGCGAGCGGGCACCAGATGTGCGGCCCTCACGACGCCAGGCAGACCCGTCTCCTTCTCGACATCAACTGCTGCCATCAAGTCCAGGCGGAGCAACGCCAGATCAGTCAGGTCGTCCTGAGTCAGATGTTCGCCGCGCAGATGAGTGTGGAGACAGCGAAGCCCGCGAAAACGTTCCCTGCCCGCGCGGACTCGCTTGAAGTCCGGCAGTTCAACGCTCTTGGCATCGCCGACAATGACGTACTCAACCTGACCTTTTCGATTGATCAAGGTGGCGATCTGGCGGTTTAGCTCGTGGGAAAGCTCAGTAAGCTGTCGTGCGAACTCCTGAGTGATAATCTCGCGAGGCGGAATGCGGCGCTGGTAAAGCTTTTCTAGTCGCCTGATCTGGTTCGGCTTTAATCCATGCAGATTGCCGTGAATCGTACTAATAGGGAAAATGCTCCTTTCAGAAGCTCGACCCTGAAGCCAAACTTCCTAGTAACATGATACATCAGGAGCGAAGTATTTAAGAGAGTTATCTATTGACTATCTGGTGCGTGAAGCGACTCCATTAGAAGTCGGCATATATGCTATTGGCGCGGCACCGCCATAGAAATCCACAATGCTGGCGATAAAATCATCCTGGGTCTTGCGGAAAGTATGCACATTGCCGCCCTGGTTGAAGACTGCAAAGAGGATTGGACCTTTTGATTTGGTGTAGATGATTCCTGTCAGAGCACTAACACCACTTTGCGTGAGTGTGCCCGTTTTACCTACAAGCGTTCCGGATGCTTCCTGAGCTAAACGATCGCTCAAAGTTCCGGCGTCGCGACCTTGAATCGGAAAGACATCTTCCAGTTTCAAATGATGAGCTTCCAGCGTGTCTTTCAGTTTTCTGATGATCTTCACAGTATCGCGAGGCGTCAGATAGCTGTAGTACAGCCCCGAAGCGCTGCCGATGTGCACGTTAGCCGGATTCAATTTCAGATCATCAACTAAATATCGCTCTATCACCTGCAAGCCACCCAGCTTATGTCCGACCATCTCGGCCATGACATTATTCGAGTACTTGTTCTGCTCCTTCAGAATGTTGCTGAGCGTGTTCGATTCGCTTGCCAAAAGTAGATTCGTTCCGGCATCTGAGCCCAGTCGGACTTTGCCGGTAATCTCTACGCCGACAAAAGGTGCAGACGACGGTTGGGCCATTTGGCTTTGATAATGATCCCAATCGCGTTTTATAGCGGTGTCCCAGGCCTTTGGATTGATAAACGCCTTAAAGTTCTCGCCGCTGGGCAATGGATAGGGATTGAAGTTCAGATAAAAGTCTTCATTAACAATCAAATCGCCTTCGACCTTAGTTATACCCAATTGGTTCAGCAACTCGGCAACGTGAAACGCGTTTTCACTGTAAAAAGAAGGATCAGCGCTTCCAGTTACGATTAAATCGCCTTTCAGTATCTTCGTTTGTGGGTCTATCTTGCCGTTCGTAGAGAATCTCGTGACAAAACGGTAATCCGGCCCAAGCTTTGCGACGGCCGTCAGCGTCGTCGCCGCCTTTATAACGGATGCGGGATCAGAGGCCCGGTCGGCATTGTGTTCGAGCAACACCTCTCCGTCCAGTGTCTGGAAGATGAACGACTGCCTGTCGGGTTTGAAGCGGTACTCTTCGAGCTCGGTGAAATAGTTCTTGATAATGTCGTCTTTTGACGTGGCTGCTGAAGATGAAACGGACGTGTTTACGACCTGCGCAGTGACCTGCAAAGAGAGACAAAAGACAATAATTGATAAGAAACCGAGCTTCTTCATGCGAACTCCAATCCCAATTCGCAACGACTGGGTGTAAACGCTCTTTTGGATGAACGTCCGCCCTTCTTTGTTGCAAAAGAGACAACGTGTTGAACAGGATTCTTTATATAGTTATCGAGTTTGCGGATGTAATTCTATAGAACGATTTCCGTTATAAATCAAGCAAATGGTGGCAAAATCGTAGATAACCCTGACGTATGCGTTCTGGTCACATACGAGTTATAATTCGAATATCAGGAGGAGTTGCTGATGGGTACCCAGACAGAGATACCATTGATTGTGGAAACGGAGAGAGGTCCTTCGATAGCGGGCACCAGAATCACCGTCTTCTCCGTAATGGACTCCCTCAAGGACGGTCAAAGCCGAGATTTGATCAAACAACTGTTCCTAATTACAGACGAACAACTCTCTGCGGTCGTCGAATACATTGCTGCGAACAAAGAGGAAATTGAGAAGGAATATACCGAGATCGTGGCCCGCTCAGCCAAACGCAGGGATGTTTATGAGCAGATTTTCCGCAAGCGCTCATCATTCCCACCGAATATGCCAGCAGCAGAACGTCGCAAAATATTAAGACAAAGATTGATGGAAAAGAACGAAATCTCAAAGAGTGAAAATGAACCTCAGGATTCTCCTCGATCATGATCTTGAAGGCAGAAAGATTTTCCTCGAAGCAGGACTGAAAGAGACTGGCTGGGATCAATATCTGACTTTTGAATTTATTCGTTTGCGTGATTTGAACCTCTCTGAAGAGAGCACAGATCAGCAAATCTGGAGTTTTGTTCAGCGCGAGCGCCTCGTGTTCATCACAAACAATCGCAACAGAGATGATGCCACTTCGCTTCAGGCAACAATCGAAATAGAGAACACATCGACTTCACTGCCTGTGCTCACGATTTCAGACCAAAACAAGCTTCTTTTGGCTGAATACCGACAGCAAGTGGCGGACAGCCTTGCGACAATCATTATTGATCTTGAAAGTTATTTAGGTGTGGGCAGGATTTACCTGCCGTAAGTCGCAGAAAAGGCTGCCGTTTCCAGCAGCCTCGTTCTAATTCAGATTTTGATCAAGCTAAGCCGTTGCCGGATTGCTTCCGGTGATCGGAGGAAGGATCGGCTTCGAAACCTGCGGTTCGCCTTCCTTCTTCTCTTCCTTGCCTGATGGTGACGGTGGTGTGTCATCGTCAAGCGGCAGACCCGCTATCAGGCGGCGAATCTGGATGCCGTCGAGAGACTCGCGTTCGAGCAGCCCTTCGGCCAGTCGAACCAGGGCTTCCTGATTCTCAATGATTATCTGGCGAGCGCGATTGTACTGTTCAGTAACAATGCGCTTGACTTCCTGGTCGATCTTGATCGCAGTATCTTCGGAATAATCCTGATGCTGCGCGATTTCACGACCGAGGAAGATCTGCTCTTCCTTCTTGCCGAAAGTCAGCGGTCCAAGGCTGGACATACCGAACTCGCAGACCATCTTTCTGGCAAGCTCAGTTGCGCGCTCAATGTCATTCGAAGCGCCCGTTGTAACGTGGTTGAGGAAAACTTCTTCCGCGATACGTCCGCCCATCATAATCGCGATCTGACCTTCAATGTAATCGCGAGTGTGAGTATAACGGTCGCTTTCCGGCAACTGCTGAGTCACGCCCAGCGCCATTCCGCGCGGGATGATTGTGACCTTGTGAACCGGATCGGCGTTCGGGACTTTAATTCCGACCAGAACGTGACCGGCTTCGTGGTAAGCAGTGTTGCGCTTCTCTTCGTTGCTGATAACGATCGAGCGGCGCTCTGAACCCATCAGGACTTTGTCCTTGGCGAGTTCGAAATCCGCCATCGCAACTGTTTTCTTGTTGTAACGGGCGGCATTCAGCGCGGCCTCGTTAACAAGGTTTGCCAGATCAGCACCGGTAAATCCTGGCGTTCCGCGGGCGATCACACTGATGTCAACATCTTCGCCAAGCGGGATCTTGCGGGTATGCACTGCAAGGATGCCTTCGCGACCTTTAACGTCGGGACGGTTGACAACAACTCTACGGTCGAAACGACCAGGTCGCAGCAACGCCGGATCGAGAACGTCCGGTCTGTTCGTTGAAGCAATTAGAATGACCCCGTCGTTCGATTCAAAGCCGTCCATTTCAACCAGCAATTGATTGAGAGTCTGCTCGCGCTCGTCGTGACCACCGCCGAGACCAGCGCCACGATGACGACCCACAGCGTCGATTTCATCGATGAAAATGATGCAGGGAGCATTCTTCTTGCCCTGTTCAAACAGGTCGCGCACTCGGCTTGCGCCGACGCCGACGAACATTTCAACGAAATCCGAACCGGAGATCGAGAAGAACGGAACGTTCGCTTCTCCCGCGATTGCCCTGGCCAGCAAAGTCTTACCTGTACCCGGAGGTCCCATCATCAGGACGCCTTTGGGAATGCGTCCGCCAAGTTTCTGGAATTTCTGCGGTTCTTTCAGAAACTCGATAATTTCCTGCAGCTCTTCCTTGGCTTCTTCAACGCCCGCGACATCTTTGAAAGTAACTCGCTTCTGTTGATTGGATAGGAGTTTTGCGCGGCTCTTGCCAAAGCTCAATGCCTTGTTGCCGCCCGATTGCATCTGGCGCATCATGAAAATCCAGAAGCCAACAAACAAAAGCAGCGGTGAGTAGCTCAGGATTGTAAACAGGAACATGTGATTTCCCGACGGTTTGAAATCGATGATTGTGTCGGGATCTTTCGTGTGAATCCAATCGGCAATCTCCTTTGGATTCTGTCCTGTCATTATGTCGATGTGATAACGATGCTGATTCTTCAGTTCACCCGTTATCGATGTCTCTTCAATCGACGCCGTCTTAATCTCTTTATTTTCCAGGCTCTGAACGAACTGGTTGTATTTCAGCTCGTCCGGCGATTTTGCGCCGCTCTTGCTGAAAAGTGTGTAGAGCAGAAAGGCTCCTCCCAGTATCAGTAACCAGAAAGCAATTTGCCTAATTGTAGAATTCAAATCAAATACCTCCGCAGCAGCCGATCCATTATGCACTGGCTGCCGAAACCGATAACGCTAGCCCGTCGGCCATTCGGATAATTCACAGAAATGGCGTAATCGGCAGCTATTAAAGCATTGGATGATTAAAAGCTGCTTCAGGTTCGCGAATCATCAAATAGTAGCCAAATCACCCTATATTTTCAAATATTTCGTCGCGTTAAACACCATTTAATTCATTGGTGTTGGAGCCATTATGCGACTTCAAACCGTGCCGTTATAACCAACCAATCGCTTGTATCTGTGGTCGCGGCGAACTGTTTGGCTATAGGCAGTCCTGGCGACCATACCAGATCACCGCCATCGGTAACTAATACTGGATATGTGTTACGTTCGTTCAGGGGTATACGGTTCTTAATCATCAATTCCTTCAGTTTAACCGGATTATTTGCCCCGACCGGTACGTAACGGTCCCCTATCCGACGCGGACGAATTACCAGCGGTAATTCGGTTCGCTTCCCATCGAGTAAAGCTGTAAATTTTGAGCGATTCTCCCATACGTACTTCTCGGTACGATCAATATTAATTATTAGTTCTCTGTTATTTAGCCCGATCCTTACCTCTCCGTCCGCCCCCAGTTTGTGAAGGTAATCGCCAGTCGGTTTCAACTTTTCCGGGTCCGCCGGTATCTTTGCAAATATAACTGAGTCGAATTGCCGATGAATCCGCAAACCGGGGATTGCGACCTCTTTTCCGCTCTTGCCATTTTCCAGCAGAGATTCCACAGCAGCGATATGCCGCATAGTTACTTTGTTGAGTCCTCCGCGCACCATCGCGATTGCCTCTCTAATCATTCTGCGTCTGACGGCAACAGGGGCTTCAGTTAACGATCCAGCTGACACGATTAAAGACCCGTTTTGGAGTAAAAGGTTCTTCATCCTTTCAACAGCTTCGTTTTGCAAAAACTCTTCATCGATTCTGAGTCTGTCTGCGGTACTGGAAAGCACCGACACGATCTGTGGATTTAGCTTTGCCAATTCAGGAGTTAACCGATGTCTTACCCGGTTCCGAGCGTAGTCAGCCAGAAAGTTAGATGAGTCGGTTCGGTATTCAAGCTCGTTTTCTCGACAATAATCCAGGACTTCTTCTCGGCTGAGACAGAGCAGCGGTCGAATCAGCAATACCGGATCAGTCCGATTTCTGTTATTTTCAGGATTCAAAGGTCGGACCGGCGGAATTGAACCCAATCCGGCAGTACCGCTTCCTCTGATTAGTCTTAGCAACAAAGTCTCGGCTTGATCATTCATTGTGTGAGCAGTTGCAACCCTGGTCGCATCATTTTCAACAGCTACTCGCCGCAAGTAGTCGTATCGCGCACGGCGAGCGGCCGATTCCAGGTTCAGACCTGCAGTTTCCGCAATGGCTTTAACATCAATGGATTCAATAACGGACTTCACTTCCAGTTTTTCGCAAAAACGTCTGACGAATTCAGCGTCTTCCTCTGACTCAGCGCCTCGCAGCATATGATCCAGATGTCCGACGAGAATTTCTCCGCCTGTCCAGAGCTTCTGACTGAGCACGTAAAACATATGCAGCATTGCTGTCGAGTCGGCGCCGCCGGATACGGCCAGCACGAGCTTTTCGTTGTTACCGAGCAACCGCTCTTGCTGGACAAAACGCCAGACCTTTGCGACTAAATGATGCAAGGAAAGCCTCGATCTAAGAAGATTTAAGACTCAGACTGAATAATTTGGATGAGAGCGCCAAAGAAAGCAATAGCGCCACCGGAAGTCCGGAGACGCTATCAATTGTAAAGATAGAACTGATTGTTTCGCCGCTCTAACGGTTTTGCCAGTTATTCGGCTTTGAGATTTGCGTCAGAGCGTTGGCCAGTTCCTGATCTCTCTCTGTTTCAACCGCAATGTCGGCCAGCGCGACAATTCCGCGTAAACGATTGTTGTTGTCAACGACAGGCAATCGTCTAGCTTGTTTCTGACCCATAATCCGCAGAACATCTACTGCGCGATCGGTCGGATGGCACACCACCAGATCGGAGCTCATAATATCGCCGACGGTTTTGGTGTCGAAGCCTTGTCCTTCTGCCAGAGCGCGAACGACGATGTCGCGGTCAGTAACGATACCGATTACCTGATTGTTCTCTACAACAGGCAGTGATCCGACATCCTCGTCTTTCATCAACTCCGCTGCTTCACGAATAGAGGTGGCGCGCGAAACACTGGTGACATCGCGCGTCATTACATCACGGACCCTCAGTTGAGACTGCTGGCTCTGCCAACGATCATTATCTCGGTCCCGGTCCCTGTCTCTGTCCCGGTAGTTCTGGCCATAGGTTCCTGATGTCACCTGATTTGTAAGCGTCCTATCGTAGCGCGCCAACTGACCATAATCCTGGTCGGGGCGTTCATAAATCCTGTTGCTTTCGTTGTTGCGACCTCGGTACTCTTCATCGTATCCGGTAGGTTCATAGGTTCCCGGTCTGTACTGACTTGGACTCATGTTTTGAGTTCTTCCTCTATCAAGATAGTCAGGGCTGTAGGTTACGTCTTCGTTCTGGTAGAAACGTCGTCCACCCGTAATATACGGATCTGGCGAAACAGGCTGGACATTCAAAGCGCTTCGGTCCAGCGGCAGTGAAAGTCGTTGGTTTTCTATATCTCTTCTTCCGGTTCTGTAATCCGGATTAGCATTTAAAAACCGTGATTGGCGACCGCGGATGTCGCTCAGTTCGGTGTCGTCGTAATCAGAATCGTTATTGATGGGAATATCCCGCCCACTGCGTTGTCTCTGA
Organism: Blastocatellia bacterium; assembly: GCA_035652355.1. Taxonomy (GTDB): domain Bacteria; phylum Acidobacteriota; class Blastocatellia; order DASRDY01; family DASRDY01; genus DASRDY01. Next base: position 2,751 of record DASRDY010000061.1, on the reverse strand, counting down.
TATCTCGAGTCAAAATCACGATCAGGATCTCGGTTCCAATCTGCCATAGCTCCTCCTTTGGCCTCCCCAAAATAAAAAAGAAACCGTCAACTAATTCCATCGCAGGTCTGGGCAAATAGCCCGTACGATGGCTTTACACACAATGACAAAGGAATTTCATGGCAAAATCGATGCCGGATAGTTTCTGATCTTAAACTTATGAGTTCTGGTGATTCAGTTTAGATATTTGACCAAATCCTGTACGGAAAGAAGAGTCAAGTGCCAGCATATGAAACGAAAACAGACAGGATTACGCTCGTCGAGTATCCGATGTACTTGTCAGCGGGGTTTTAATTGCGCCTGAGCCGCTGCACAATATTTACGAGCCCCAAATTCTCAGCTACAGACCGGGCTGTTTCGCCTGCTTCATTCGAAATATCAAGATCGATTCCGAGTCGCAGCAATTCCTCCAACTCTGAAACCGAAGGAGATTGCCAAACCTTATACAATAAAACGGTGCTGCCCTCTGCATCTCTGGTCCGAATGTCTGCTCCAGTTTCTAACAATACGCGGGAAATCTCGGAAGGAAAGCACGCATAAAATAAGGCGGTTCGACCATGATTATCGCGAGCATCGATATTTGCTCCTGCATTCAACAACAACCGAACCATGGCAGGATCAGCAGACTTGACCGCAAGGATTAACGGCGTCTCCTGATGCTCGCTGTCTGCGGCATTTACATCAGCTCCCTGCTCTAACAGCAGGCGAACCTTTGCAAGGCCGCCTGTCACCGCGGCGTCAAGCAAGGCGCGGTTAAGCTGTTTGAGTTTTGATCTCACCGACTAATCTATGGGCCTCGGTCCTGGGTCCCGCCCGCGTTCCGAGGCGCGATTGATGACTTTGATTTTCAGATCGCCTTCGACTCTCGTTTGGCAGGAGAGGCGAATGTTTGGCGCAAGACTGTCTTCTCTAGCCAATCGCTCTCGTTCAAGCTCTCCCATAGGACCAAGATCACCTTCCAGCAACTCTACGCGACAAGTGGTGCACCGGGCATTTCCTCCACAGCGGTGCAAAATATCGATTCCGTTGTCTTCAATTGCGAGGACCAGCTTCTTTCCCTGCTCGCCTTCGAATGTCTTGATTCCTTCTGCGGTAATTGTCGGCATTATTGAATTCTCCCTGTTGGTTAGACTATTCTCCGTCGCCGTCATTATAAAAAGATTGGCAACGATAGCAAGACGCTCACTACAGACCAGTCAAAACTTGACCGCGAGCTTTCGTTTGTCATAAGGTACATTTCCGCATTGGCATTTACTAAAGTGGGGAGATCCATTATGAGCAGCGTTAGGGCTACTGACAAACTGGTCAATTATCACAGCGAAAACGGGATCGCTGTGATCGAACTGAACGACCCACCGGCAAACACCTACAGCTATGAAATGATGCGGGATCTGGATGATGCCATTCTGGCGGCTCGATTTGACGATGACGCTTACGTTATTGTGCTGACGGGAAGCGGCGAAAAATTCTTTTGCGCGGGAGCGAACATAAAAATGCTCTCCGAAGTGTCGCCGCAGTTTAAATACTATTTCTGCCTCCATGCGAATGAAACTCTTTGTCGATTAGAGCAAACTCCGAAACTCGTCATCGCGGCGATCAACGGTCACTGCGTCGGCGGTGGACTGGAGGTAGCCTTGGCTGCAGATATCCGTGTAGCCCGTAAAGGTGGAGGCAAGATTGGGCTACCTGAAGTAACCCTTGGTGTGTTGCCTGGCACAGGAGGAACGCAGAGACTGTCGCGGCAATTAGGAAAAACAAAAGCAATTGAATTGATGGTTACCGGCCGAACCTTCGATTTTGAGGAAGCTCAAACGCTAGGCTTGGTAAATCACATTTTCGAAGGAAATGATTTCCGCAGTCAGGTTTTGGAATACGCTCGTCAGTTCACTCCGCCGAACAAAGCAGCCAAGGCTGTGGGACACATCAAACGCGCTGTGCAATCGGGTTGGGAAGTCCCCCTCGAATCAGGTTTGGCGATGGAGCGCGAGCTGCAACAATTACTGTTTCAAAGCGACGATGCCCGCGAAGGCATCAATGCATATGTAGAGAAACGCAAAGCTGACTTTAAAGGGAAGTAAACTATGACATCACCGGCGAAACCAACCGTGCAACCAGGAAAGCTTTTTATCAATAATGAGTGGCGAGACGCCGCAAATGGCGCGACATTCGATACGACGAATCCCGCGACAGGCGAAGTGATAACCCAGCTTGCAAAGGCGGGCAAAGAGGACGTCGACGCCGCAGTTATGGCCGCGCGCGAAGCATTTGAAGGTAAAGAGTGGAATAAGTTTTCCACCGCCAAACGCGGAGAATTGCTTTGGAAAATCGGCGAGTTGATCATGCAGCGCGCTGACGAGATTGCTTACCTGGAAACAATCGATAACGGAAAACCGATTTTCGAGTCGCGCTATGTCGACATTCCGATGGTGGCGAACGTTTTCAAGTATTACGCCGGATGGGCAACAAAAGTGCACGGCGAAACGATTCCGCTTTCGGGAAATTCATTAAACTATACCTTGCGTGAGCCAATCGGAGTAATCGGCGCAATAACGCCTTGGAATTTTCCGCTGCTGCTGGCCTCGTGGAAGATTGCTCCGGCGCTGGCTTGCGGGAACGCAATAGTATTAAAACCTGCGCAACTTACTTCACTGTCTGCGCTCAAGCTCGCTGAGATTTTTGTTGAGGCCGGAGCACCCGCAGGAATATTTAACG
>DASRDY010000060.1:0-3807 GCA_035652355.1 Blastocatellia bacterium | reverse complement strand
CAGCCAAGCGACGTGTCGCAGTGGGACACGCTGTTTGCCGGAACCACAGGGATGGTGGACACCATCGGCGTTCTGGCCGTGCGGGACAGCAACCTGAACTCACTGCCGCTGGGCTCTTCTCTTACCGCAAACGCGACGTATCATACTCCTGAATTTTATTTCGAGGATCGATGGCAAACGAAGCGATCCCTGACGCTGTCGCTTGGACTCTCTTACGGCTGGCAAACGCCACCGCACGAACGAGAAGGTCGTCAAACGCTTATGATCGATAATACGACCGGGTCGCCGATTACTTATGACAGTTATATCAACGCTCGTCGTCAGGCCGCGCTTAAAGGAGATATCTACAACCCTCAAATAGCATTTGAACCGATCAACTCCTCTGGCCGCGACGGCGTTTTCAATACCGACTGGAATAACTTTGCGCCACGTCTGGCTGCGGCATGGAATCCAGCATTTAATAAAGGAATCTTAAAGACAGTATTCGGTGATCGCGCGTCTGTATTGCGAGCCGGATTCGGCATCGTTTATGACCGCATTAATTCGACAGCATCAGTAATAACTCCAACCCTCGGCGTCGGTTTCGGGCAGACTATTAGTATTAGAGCGCCCGCTTGTAACTCGACGGGTTCGGGAGGAGCCGCTTGCAACCCGTCTGGGGCGTCGCCGGTTGCCGACTTTCGGGTCGGAATCGACGGGCTGATACCGATACCGGCTGTGCCGACGGTCGGCATACCGGTTGTGCCGAGTCAGCCATTCGGAGAAATGGTTTCATTCCAGATCGATCCGAATTTCAAAGTCGGAAAAAGCTACAATATCGACGTAACGCTTCAACGTGAATTACCGGGCGGGATGATAATGGAGCTTGCTTACGTTGGGCGATTGGCTAGAAATCTGCCCGCTAGCGTAAACCTTAACTCAGCGCCAATTTTCCAACTAGATCCGAAATCAGGCCAAACTTTTGCGCAAGCATTCGATACCGTAGCTCAGGCGTTGCGATCAGGTGTTCCCACCGCAAATATCCCCAATCAGCCTTGGTTTCAAGACCTTATGCCAGGTGGAACAAGCAAAGTCGTCACGGGGAATGAAGCCAATTTCATCAACGGAAATGTTTCAAGCGTTTTCCAGACCATCGATCTGGCGCGTCGCAATCAGGGGCTGACTCCATTCGATAATCTGGAAACGATGGTTTCGTTCATGCGCACAAGTATCGGCAAATCTAATTATCACGCTTTTGTTGCGACTCTGCGAAAACGTCTCTCGAAAGGTTTGACGTTTGATTTTAACTACACGTTTTCGAAATCCCTGGATGAAATCGGTGGCGTGCAAAACACGATGAGCGTTATACCCAGCGCGTTCTTTCCGGATTTTGATTATGGCCCATCGGATTTTGATCGCACACATGTTGTGAATGCCGTGTTTATGTATGAGTTGCCGACCGGTCGCGGACATCGTCTCGGCTTTAATAGCCGTCTAAACAGCATTCTTGATGGATGGGAAATGTTGGGCGTTTTTCGAGCGTCAAGCGGTCTGCCACTGACCGTTTCGGAAGGAGTACCAGCGCTGGGTGGAGGCTCAATGCTGACCACCTTTAGCGCCGCAATTCCTATTGTTGATCCGAACCAAATCTCCACGGGTGTTAACAATGGTGTCGCTGGATCCAACAATATTGGCACAAACGGTAATCCTGCTGCGGGCGGATCGGGGGTAAATATTTTCAGCGATCCTGCAAGCGTCTTTAATGACTTTAGAAGGATTCTGATCAGCCAGGATCAACGTTCCGGTCGAGCAAATCCGTTGCGCGGCTTTGGAATCTGGAACCTCGATGTGTCTGTGGGCAAAACAACAAAAATTACCGAGCGAGTGCAGGCCCGATTGTCATTCGACTTCTTCAACGTGTTCAATCATCCGACGTTTTCAAATCCGGTTCTGAGTTTGACCAGCGCAAGCAGTTTCGGTGTTGTTACCCAGGAAACGGTACCGACGCAACGAGAGTCTGACGCAAGGTGGATACAAGTCGGATTGCGGTTGCAGTTCTGAAGACCGGCTGATATTGAGTTAAGTCATAGCTTTGGAGCATATGCTCCCAAATCAGGCAATCAAGCGATCAAGATCGGGAACAACGAGGGTCTCGTTTTCCAACTCGAAAATTCCTTTGGTCCACATGCGAGCTATCGGCAAGTCTTCAGAAAGCGGCTCGTGCGGTATTGGCAGACTTTGTGTTTTGGAGTTAGGCTGAATCAAAAAGCCGCAAAGCTGTGGCGTGCTGGCCGCTCGGGCGATCAATAATCTGCAGTCCGTTTTGCTTAACGACTCCGTTTTTGCCGCAGGTGCGCCAAGTCCGAGTCTGGCGTTGAGGTCGATAACAGGAACCGGATTGTGTCGCCAGTTGACGAATCCAAGAACGTAATCCGGCGCTCCCTGAACCCTGGTAATCGACAATGGCTCCAGCACTTCCATCACCTGAGTCAGGCTGACCGCCAGTACCCAGTTCGGCACCGCGCTTTTTGCCGGAGTAAACATCAGAATCTGGCCTTTGCCTTTCGGCGCCGCTATGTTTGAAGCGCCGCTTATGCGGGGAAGCGCGGGAAGTACCGGCGGAGGAATCGGCTTGCGCGATCCTTCAAGACACAAACGATCTACCGCCAGACAGAGGCGGAACTGGTCGGCCATCCACGCTATGCTTTCAAAATAATTGGCCGCTCCAGCGAAAACGGAATGCAGTGGATAAATATCCTCGTTATGGACTTCGAGCACATCGGATACCTGGTCAACCAGCAATCCCCAGCTTTCGTCTTCAATGCTGACGACGATTATCCGATCCTCCAGTTGAAGCATCGGCTTCGTCATATTCAGGCGACTGGCTAAACTGAAGACTGGTGTTTTGCTGTCATTGCCCGGCACCCAACCCACCAGATCGCCAGAGCCGAAATTGCGTTGCAGACGATCCACTCGCTCGATACTTCTGATCAGGTCCAGTTTCAGGCAATAGGTCTCGCTGCCCACGACGCAGCGTATCAGTCGATGTTTGTTTGTTGAACCAAATGCCATTATTATTCTTTACGCGACCTACGCAAGCGCCCGTCGCGACTCCCTCACCAGCCGTCGAATCAGGCTCAGTAGCATTTCGTCCTGATACGGCTTGACCAAATATTCTGTTGCGCCAACGGCAAAAGCCTTTTGCCTGTGCTTTTCGCTGGCGCGCGATGTAACAACAACCACCGGTAAATTGCGATACGCAGGCTGCGCTCGCAATGTTGAAAGCAGTTCGTAACCGTCCATTCGCGGCATCTCGATATCCAGCAGCATCAGGTCCGGCACGACATCCGAATGATGCAGAATCTCCAGCGCTTCCAACCCGTCCTTTGCCTGAACCGGCTGCCAGCCTGCATTCTTCACCAGATTCGTCGAGACACGACGAACGCTCGGTGAATCGTCGACGATCATTATGGTCAGGGTCTCGCGCTTGGCCGCTGTCGGTGCAATGACTCCCGACTTGTGCTGTGCTGAAGGTCTCGCTGAATCGCGCACGAAATCAGCAAGGTTCAGAATCAGTACGACGCTGCCATCGCCCATCAGTGTTGCGCCCATTACTCCAAGCACGCTCCGCAGGTGGTTGGCAAGATTTTTAATAACAACCTCGCGACCTCCGAACAACTCATCAACTACCAGAGCAACCTTCCTGCCTTCGATATTAACGATCAATACCGGAGGCCGGGAAACAGGAGAGTCATTCACATGTTTGGAGTTCAGCAGCTTGCTCAGCCACATCAGAGGATAGACCTCTCCACTCACGCGCAGGACCGA
>DASRDY010000059.1:0-6277 GCA_035652355.1 Blastocatellia bacterium | reverse complement strand
CGCATATGATTGTTCTGTGCGAGCCGAAAGGGAAGTCTTATTCAACCAGCATACAGACCGGCAAGGTGGCGGTCGTTGACATAAAGACGGGCAAGCTGATCAAACAAGTCGACAGCGCGTCCGGATCGGAAGGCATAGCTATCACGCCGGATTTTCGCTACGTTCTTGTGTCTAATCGTGAAGCAGGTTCGGTTTCCGTGATAGATACTTCGGCAGATGAAGTAATCAAGAAAATCGAAGTCGGTAATTACCCTATCCGAGTAAAAGTTGCGACCGATGGCAAACACGCCTACGTCAGCAATATGAAGGCTAATGAAATCGCTGAGCTCGACACAAAAACCTGGGAAGTGACCAGACGACTACCAGTCGGTGAAGCTCCTGTCGGGATATTGCTTGCGCCTGATGGAAACACAGCTTACGTTGCCGATACAGGTTCGAATAAAGTTGCGATAATTGATTTGAAAGCCTGGAAAGTTTCAGGCGAATTGTCTGCCGGTCGCGAACCGGATGGGATGGCTTACGCCAGACGAAGTGGCAAGCGTGGCCAATAAGTGAGAAGGGAACAAGATGAAACTGATAATATCTTTCGCATTGATTTGTTTGATGATGGGATCGGTTCTTCCATTGAGCAGCCAGAAACAGAAACCTTTGCCATTGAAAGACGACGAGTGGGTTGAAGAAACATTGAAGAGCATGACGCTGGACGAAAAAGTCGGCCAGATGCTGATACCTTCGACCAACGGCACGTTCCGTAATGTGGACAGCGACGAGCTCAAACGCGTTCGCCGCGACATCGAAGTCTTCCACGTAGGTGGCTATCACGCCTTCGGTGGCGATCCTGCCGGCGCTGCTCTGGAGTTGAACCGCATGCAATCTCTGGCAAAGATCCCGCTGTTGATAACAGCCGATCTTGAAGGCGGAGTCGGATATCAGTTTCCGGGAACGACTTTACTGCCAAGGGCGATGGCAATAGGCGCAACGGGTAGCGAAGACCTCGCTTATCAATGCGGAAAGATAACTGCAATTGAGCAGCGGGCGCTCGGCATTCACGTCAACTTCTATCCTGTCGTTGATGTAAATAACAACCCGGCTAATCCGATCATCAACGTCCGTTCGTTTGGCGAAGACCCTGCAGCGGTATCCAGACTCGCTCGCGCCTACATTCGTGGCGAGCAGGAAAACGGCGGCATCGCAACCGCCAAGCATTTCCCCGGTCACGGCGACACCAGCACGGATTCACATATGGAATTGCCAGTCGTAAATGTCGACAGGGCGAGGCTCGACAAAGTCGAATTCCCGTCGTTTCGAGCAGCAATCGACGAGGGCGTAGGCGCGGTAATGTCAGCACATATTTATCTGCCAAAGATAGAAGATGAAAAGGGCTTGCCCTCCACTCTTTCGCCAAAGATTCTTACTGGCATCCTGCGCGACGAAATGAAATTCAAGGGAATCATCTTCACCGATGCAATGACTATGCAGGGAGTCGCTGCGCACTACACACCGGAAGACGCAACCCTTCGCGCCGTTAAAGCGGGAGCAGATGTGATCCTGCATCCCATAAGCACAGAAAAATCATTCAATGCCATTAAGCAGGCAGTTCAGAGCGGCCAGATTCCGGAATCTCGAATTGATGAATCGGTACGCAGGTTACTGAGCGCAAAGGCGGCGCTTGGTTTGAACAAGAATCGCTATGTCGACGTGAATAAGCTGGACGAGCTCCTGGGTTCAACTGCGGGTCGCGATCTTTCCAGAAAGATCATGGAAAACGCGATAACGCTGGTTCGCGATGACAAAGAAGTGTTGCCACTGAAAGTAGATGAGTCGAAGCAAGTGCTTTTCATTAACCTGATTGATGGTGTTGACGGGTGGGGACGTGGATTGCCCGGCGGCACGTTCCGACAGGAATTAATGAAGCGCCATGCAAAAACAATTGACGTTCAAGTGACGGATCGCACGACATCAGGCGAGTTCGATCTGATCAAAAAGATCGCCAACGTTTCCGACGCGATCGTCGTCGCCGGCTATGTTCGCGTTGCCGCGTATAGGGGCTCTGTCAGTTTGAACGAAGCGCAAACGAACATGCTGAAAGCGCTGATCAAAACTAACAAGCCGTTTGTCTTCGCATTGTTCGGCAGTCCATTCCTGATCGAAGCCCTTCCGGAATTGCCGAGCTACATTCTGGCTTACGAGTATATGCCTGAGGCTGAGAGTGCGACGGTTCGCGCGATATTCGGCGAGATCGAATTCAAAGGCAATCTGCCGGTGAGTTTACCCGGACTCTACCCAATCGGTCACGGCATTCATCACACGGTTAAGGCATCACAGTAATAATCATTTCACCACAGAGGCACAGAGACACAGAGTTAAAGCATTTTACTCTCTGTGCCTCCGTGTCTCTGTGGTGAAATTCTTTATGGGACTTCTATTAGTATCGGCGGGTTGACCGGCCGATATCTTTCATCGCAGGTTGATGCATTAATGTAGGTCGTATGCTCGTCGCGAGCCATTCCGTGGCTGTGGTGTATATGACCAAAGACATGCCACCGCGGCTTAATATTCTCAATTCGTTTCATTAGTTCTTCACAGCCGACGTGTTCACCAGTCATAGTTATGTCCAGAATTCCCATCGGCGGTCCGTGGGTTACCAGCACGTCCAAGCCTGCCGGAATCAACGCCCACTTTGCTGCCAGTTGTGGACCTCGGTTCAGGTTGAATGCCCAATCAAAAAAACGGGGTTGCCAGGGTGAGCCGTAAATCCTCAAACCTTCAATGGTGACCTCACTGTCCATCAGGTAGATGCAATTGGTCATCATTGACCGCGCAAGGGCGGGATCCCGTTCAAACAAAAAGTCGTGATTTCCCGCAATGAAGACAATGTGGCGATAACGATTCTTGATTTCTCCAAGCTGCTGATTAAACGCGGCGATTTCTCTGACTGTACCATTTCCCGTCGCATCGCCAGCATGGATCAATATGTCGGCAGGAGGCAGATCGACCATATCCAGCTGATTATGCGTGTCAGATATTAAGCACAGCTTGGGCATATCTTCTTTATACCTATTTTATATCTATCCGGCCGGTTTCTGACAACTGATCAATAGAGTGCGTCTGCACCACATCGCGAAAAAGTTCAATCATTTTCTTATGCAAATCACCCTGATCAGGTCTATATTGGTACTTAATTATCTCCCTGCCTCGTTTCTCTCCTCTGATGTTGTTGCTCTTCGAATGAATTGCGTGTGATGACTGAATCTACAGGTCCTCGTGTCGAAAAAATTGACGTTAGCGCTTACAAAGTACCAACTGATCTTCCAGAAGCCGACGGAACAATAGAATGGGATAGCACAACCATAGTTATAGTTGAGCCAACCGCCGGTGGTGTTCGCGGGCTCGGTTACACCTACGCCGATGTAGCGACCGCACTCCTGATTAAAGATCGCCTTGCCAGCATTGTTGTCGGAATGGATGTATTTGCAATCTCAGGTGCCTGGGCTGCTATGGTTCGGTCGATCCGCAATCTTGGCAGACCGGGCATCGTTTCAATGGCGATCTCTGCTGTCGACTCTGCTCTGTGGGACTTGAAAGCACGCCTGCTCGGTCTTCCGCTCGTCACATTGCTCGGTTCGGTCAGAGACGGAGTTCCTGTTTACGGCAGCGGCGGATTCACCTCGTACACCACAGAACAATTGCAAAAGCAACTGGGCGGTTGGGCCGAGCAGGGAATTCCCAGAGTCAAAATGAAAATCGGCACACATCCCGACGACGACCTAAATCGGGTTCGAGCCGCGCGGCAGGCAATCGGCGATTCGACGGAACTGTTTGTCGATGCCAATGGGGCATACAGTCGAAAACAGGCTCTTGCTTTTGCCGATCAATTCGCCGAATTGAACGTAAAGTGGTTTGAAGAACCTGTCTCATCTGACGACCTTGAAGGCTTAAATCTTATACGCAATCGCGCTCCAGCTTGCATGGAGATAGCAGCGGGTGAATACGGTTACGACCAAACCTATTTCCGCAGAATGCTTGAGGCGGAAGCGGTCGATGTCTTGCAGGCCGATGCGACCCGCTGCGCGGGAATCACGGGATTCATAAGCGCTGCTGCTTTGTGCGAAGCGCGGTCAATGCAGTTGTCTGCGCATTGCGGACCGTCGCTGCACGCGCATCCTGGTTGTGCGCTGAAACCGGTGCGTCACCTGGAGTATTTCCACGATCACGTTCGAATAGAACACCTGTTTTTTGATGGCACGCTTACGCCTGTGAATGGGCGTCTTGTGCCAGATTTATCTCGCAAAGGTATTGGATTGGAATTCAAACGAAATGATGCTGCGAAATATGCACTTTGACTTGCTGAGGACTCGATTATCGTCCAGCAGAAAGGATGTTGAGAAATGGAGCGGCCGGCCAATACAGAAGGCAGTTTTCATGCAGACACTGTTATGCATAGTGACTTCCTGGCGAACGAGAAACAAGCTTTGCTTCAGGCAGAGACCGCCAGCACCAGGAAGGTAAACACATCAAACGTCGATGCAAACGCGCTGGCGGAAGAGTTGCGCGCGCGGATTCAAGGTGAGGTGCGCTTCGATAACGGCAGTCGAGCTCTTTATGCAACCGATGCCTCCAACTACCGGCAGGTTCCTATTGGCGTAGTGATCCCGAAAGACATCGACGATGTGATCGAGACTGTTGCGACGGCTCGAAAGTACGGCGCCCCGGTACTTGCGCGCGGAGGCGGCACAAGCCTGGCCGGTCAATGCTGCAATGTGGCGGTAGTCATGGACATGTCGAAATACATGCACAACATCGTCGACCTTGATCCTGCTGCTAAACGAGCGATCGTGCAACCTGGTCTGGTGCTGGATGATTTGCGAAACGCGGCGGAAAAACATCATCTGACGTTTGGACCTGATCCTTCGACTCACAATCATTGCACTCTGGGTGGAATGATCGGCAATAACTCTTGTGGTGTCCATTCCGTAATGGCAGGCAAAACAGAAGAGAATGTCGAGGAGTTAGAGATCCTCACTTATGACGGCTTGCGTATGACGGTCGGCCCGACCAGCGATTCGGAATTGGAAAAGATAATTAGCGAAGGCGGTCGACGCGGCGAAATCTATGCCGGTTTAAAGAATCTGCGAGACAAATATGCCGAAGAAATCCGCAAGAAGTTTCCAAATATTCCGCGTCGGGTATCCGGATACAACCTGCCGCAACTACTGCCGGAAAATGGATTCAATGTGGCAAAGGCCCTTGTCGGCAGCGAATGCACTTGCGTTATGGTTCTGCAGGCTACTGTCCGACTGGTTTACAGTCCGCCGGCTCGGTCGTTGCTGGTGCTTGGTTACCCGGATGTTTATTCGGCCGGCGATCACATAATGGAAGTGTTGTCCCACAAGCCGATCGGTCTTGAAGGAATGGACGACCGTTTGGTTCAGGACATGCAGAAGAAAGGCATGCATCCGACCGATCTGAAGATGCTGCCGGGCGGTGGAGGATGGTTGCTGGTCGAATTTGGCGGCGAAAACAAGAAAGACTCGGACGCACAGGCGCGCGGTCTGATGGAAGAGCTAAAGAAGAAATCTAATTCGCCGAGCATGAAACTCTATGATGATCCTGCGGCCGAGAAACAGATTTGGCTTGTGCGTCGTTCAGGTCTTGGCGCAACGGCGCGGGTACCGGGAGCAAAAGACACCTGGGAGGGTTGGGAAGATTCGGCGGTGCCACCGGAAAAACTTGGCGAATATCTAAGAAAACTGCGTCAACTATTCAATACTTATGGATACGGATGCTCCCTTTATGGTCACTTTGGACAGGGCTGCGTACATACTCGAATTGATTTCGATCTGGTCACTAAAGAAGGGATCGAGAAATATCGTTCGTTTATCCACGATGCGGCCCATCTGGTTGTCAGTCTTGGTGGCTCACTTTCGGGCGAACACGGCGACGGTCAATCGCGCGGCGAGCTACTTCCAATAATGTTCGGCGATAAAATAATCGAGGCTTTTCGGGAATTTAAATCGATCTGGGATCCACAGTGGAAGATGAATCCCGGCAAAGTCGTCAATCCATATCGAGCCGATGAAAACCTGCGTCTGGGAGCCAACTACAATCCGCCAGAATGGAAAACGCACTTTAAATTTCCTGGCGATGATGAAGGCAGCTTTTCTCGCGCCACATTGCGATGCGTCGGCGTAGGTGAATGTCGACGCGAGAGCGTAGGGACGATGTGTCCCAGCTATCGCGTAACCAGGGAAGAGATGCATTCGACCCGGGGTCGCGC
>DASRDY010000058.1:0-1308 GCA_035652355.1 Blastocatellia bacterium | reverse complement strand
AAAGCCCTGGGAGTTTGAAACTAGCGATCGTACTTTCCGAATTCTCGGACCTGGCTGCAGTTTTAACCGGGATTTTCTTGAGCGTTGCGAACGGGAAGGACGCTATGCCCGAACAATCGAAGCTGCGAATTCTATTGCTCTTCAAAGAGGCATTACTGTAACAGGTGCGTGGCTTTCAAAGAAATAGTTCCGTTTCCCCCGGCGACTAAAGCTGTCTTGATCATTAACTCGATACCGCTTGAATCATTGGTGGATGCGAATGGTTGAGTGCGGCTTGTTTGTAAATTCTCGCCCCATGATATAAGGGTACGTTCAACTCTATCAAGTGATACTGTTTAAGCGCAGGATTGAGCCAGAAGCAAATGATTTCAACAGGTGGATTAGGTTCAATCTTATGTTAGAACTTTGTCGTAGCGCTAAAGCGCCTTCGAACATCAGGATCAAGCGCGACGTTGTTGATCAGGAAAGAGCACGCCAGAGGGTCGGTGACCTAATTCTTTGTAGTAGCTTCGGATACGTAAACCACCTTCCGCGGTCAAAGCATAAAAATCGTTGCCGCGTTCTTCCAGCAAGCCATCTTTAACCAGACGTTCGACCGTATCCAAGACGGCAGCGCGAGCCTCAGGATCATTGCCGCCGGCCTCGAATAGTTCGTGCAAATCGAGGGTCTGCTTGTTCAAGGACACGAACATATTCAAAACTTTCTGGCCTAACGAGTCCATATCGTAGAGTATATCATCAACACACAAGGGTCGTTTAGTTTTTCGAAACCTCCCAAAACCAAGCACTCGTCTCACCGGCTATACGGCAAACCAGGAAGATGTACGGTCAATCGACGTCGAGACTTGCTGCCGACATGCCTATGATACTTTACGTGCCTCTGAGCAAGTTTAACCATTATTCCTATGTTCGTTGCGTTACGATCGATTCAGCACAATCGTTGCCGACCAGCTACCTGGCGCACTTCGATCCACGGAAGACACGTCTTCTACCTTCATAAACAAATGCATGTGGCCGCGCTCGACTCCCGATGATGTCTATCCAAAAGATGGAAGTCGCTGAACTGATCGTCCTTCATGTGAACAGCCAGCAATTGTAGTCTGATCGCATCGCAGACCTTAGTCTAGGTCTAGCCGTCTGCCTTTACTGACACCAATAATCGACAATTTCACCCCATTGCTACCAGATACTTCTGCTAGTCAATTGCACAAGCAGAGTCGCTATTTTTCGTATCGGAAAGCAGTAATCAACCTTCACCTGTCTCATTGCACTCTGGGGCATTGAAGGAATAACCGCGTCCTGCGGGTC
>DASRDY010000057.1:0-1252 GCA_035652355.1 Blastocatellia bacterium | reverse complement strand
AAAGCCCTGGGAGTTTGAAACTAGCGATCGTACTTTCCGAATTCTCGGACCTGGCTGCAGTTTTAACCGGGATTTTCTTGAGCGTTGCGAACGGGAAGGACGCTATGCCCGAACAATCGAAGCTGCGAATTCTATTGCTCTCCAAAGAGGCATTACTGTAACGGGTGCGTGGCTTTCAAAGAAATAATTTCCGTTTCCTCCAGCGACTAAAGCTTGTTTGTAAATTCTCACCCCAGGATATAAAGGTACGTTCAACTCTATCAATAGCACGTGATTCTGGTTAGCGCAGGATTGAGCCAGAAGCAAATGATTTCAACAGGTGGGTTAGGCTTAATCTTATGTTAGAACTTTGTCGTAGCGCTAAAGCGCCTTCGAGCATCAGTATCAAGCGCGAGGTTGTTGATCAGGAAAGAGCACGCCAGAGAGTCGGCTGACCTATTCTTTGTCGTAGCTTCGGATACATAAACTACCTTCTGCGGTCAAAGCATAAAAATCGTTGCCGCGTTCTTCCAGCAAGCCATCTTTAACCAGACGTTCGACCATATCCAAGACGGCAGTGCGAGCCTCAGGGTCATTGCCGCCGGCCTCGAATAGTTCGTGCAAATCGAGGGTCTGCTTGTTCAAGGACACGAACATATTCAAGACTTTCTGGCCTAACGAGTCCATATCGTAGAGTATATCATCAACACACAATGGTCGTTTAGTTTCGCCAAACCTCCTCCAAAACCAGAAACTCGCCTCACTGGCTACACGGCAAACCAGGAAACTTTACGGTCAATAGAGGTCGAGACTAGCTGCCGACACGCTATGATACTTTATGTGCCTCTGCGCAAGTTTAACCATTATTAGCCTGTGTTCGGTGCCTCGCGTTACGATCGGTTCAGCACAATCGTTGCCGACCAGCTACCTGGCACACTTCGATCCACGGAAGACACATCTTGTACCTTCATAAAACAAATGCATGTGGCCGCGCTCGACTCTCGATGATGTCTACCCCAAGGATGGAAGTCACTGAACTGATCGGCCTTCATGTGAACAGCCAGCAATGTAGTCTGATCACATCGCCGATTCTAGATCACCGTCTGCTCTCTCTGACGCCAATAATCGACAATTCACCCCATTGCTACCAGATACTTCTGCTAGTCAATTGCACAAGCAGAGTCGCTATTTTTCGTATCGGAAAGCAGTAATCAACCTTCACCTGTCTCATTGCACTCTGGGGCATTGAAGGAATAACCGCGTCCTGCGGGTC
>DASRDY010000056.1:0-1608 GCA_035652355.1 Blastocatellia bacterium | reverse complement strand
CTTCGCCTCTCTCAACTCGCTTGATCGCCTTTATCTTGTACGCCGTCGGAAACTGACGGTTCGGTCCTCGTCCTGCCACAGGTCATCCTCGAAATGCCTGTCACTGAAATTATCGTGTCTCACTTCAGGGGTGCAGTCCAGGGCTGTCACCGTAATTCCCACTCTTAGCCGCGACTCTCCACCCAGCTATTGCTTGCGGTCACTTGCGCTCGCGCATGGGTTGCGCTTGGATGCTCCTGGTTGGGGGAAGCTAAATTGAGAAATTTCCGATGTCGTAGTGTGTTCTGCAACGCGCTTGTTGGGCGCGCATCGTCGTCCACGGACGTTGCGCGCGCGTACGTCTCGCCGGTCGCCCATCGGTCATACACCTGCCAGCAAGTATGATGGCGCAATTCCAAGGGTGACAATCGTGTCGACAGAAGACTCAAAAATCGAAACCGAGTACGCCAGCCAACGGCCGGTGTATGAAGCCTTTACGGAAAATGCGCACGATCTCCTCAGGAAGCTGATTGAAGATAAAGGCATAGAATTCGCTTCTATGGAGAAGCGAACTAAATCTATAGAGAGTTTAAGGGGCAAAGCTGAACGCGGCGACAAGGTTGGAAAGTACAATTCGCTTCAAGATATTACCGATCTATCTGGAATACGAATAATTACCTTTTTGAAGGAAGACTGCAAACGAATTTCGGAGCTGCTCCAGGAAGCGTTTGTGGTTGATAAGCTCAGCAGCATAGACAAAGAGGATGAAATCGATCCAGATCGCTTTGGCTATCAATCGATTCATTTGATCCTAGCTTATAGCCAAGACCGGCTCAACTTGCCCGAATTCAAAAGGTTCGCGGGACTTAAATTTGAAGTGCAAGTGAAGACCCTCCTGCAGCATACGTGGTCCACCATTGATTGGAAGCTAAGGTATAAGCGGCGCTCGGAGGCGCCGAAGAAATTGCGAAGACGCCTGTTTAGAATTAGCGCGCTCTTAGACGCTGCTGACGATGACCTCTCTTACGTCTATGAGCAGGTATCAAATATCAAATCCTACTATGCGAATGCGATCTCTCGTGGGGACCTGTCATTGGAAATGGACCGCGAGTCGATCGATGCGCTTCTGACGAACCGATCCGCGCCGCAAGGCTCGATTGCCAAGCTTGTTGCTAAACTAGATCCTGCGCCAACCCTCAACCAGACCGAACAGCAGGAAAGCTTCAGTTCCGAAAAATTCTTGCCCGCATTAAAGGCAGCAGGGATTACAGGGCTAGACCAACTCGACCAGCGAATGAAAGCCGTCGATAACGCGCAAATCGCAAAGTTCAACGCGGCTGTGAAAGGTTGGCTCTCCGAAGGCAATCACAGTTCCTGGTCCACCAATCGGTACGACATAGCAAAGATAGCGCTTATTCTGACTGCGCCTGTTGACGTCGTTAAAGAAATTTTAGAGGTCTCACCTTTTGTCGCGGTGCTCGCAGCGAAGAGAGCTATCGCTGAAAGTTGGTGACGGCGGGAATCGGAAAGGCGGCATATCGTGGGGGTGCTTGACGCCTCCACTTCTCCACCGAAGGAGCGATATGCCGTGTCCAAAGATAACATCATCAAGCTGATTCAACCAGGAAA
>DASRDY010000055.1:0-29324 GCA_035652355.1 Blastocatellia bacterium | reverse complement strand
TTTCCGATCAATCCGATTTGCCGGTAAAGCAGGATGACGGCTACGGCGACTGCGCCCATCGCGAAGAAGGTATATGAGGCGACTGTTACGCTCAGTCCAAACGAGCCAGCATGAAATGTGTGCGTATAAAATTGCCGGCCGAGCGAAGGCCACAAAAACGATGCATAACCGGCTAAACCAACACAGCCTGATGCCATGGATAGAGGAGCGCTGAAGGTCAACTGCCAGACATACAGGAATGACGTTAGTCGTCCCCACTTCGGTCCGTACATCTCCTGCAGGTAACGATACGGACCACCGGCTTTAGGCATCATTGCGCCAAGCTCCGCCCATACCAATCCATCGCACATTACCAGGAAAGCAGCGATGATCCACCCAAGCATCGCCTGGGGGCCGCCCATTGCTTTGACTATCAGCGGGATTGTGATGAACGGTCCGACGCCGATCATGGCGTTCATGTTCAGCGCCACGCCATTCCAGAGCCCGACGCCGCGGATCAACTGTGGATTGCTCTCCTTTGGTTTCATCCAACTATTTCAGAGGATAAAGTGATAGACGTTCTGTTAACAGATTAAAAAACCTGTCAGCATCGATTGCCGTGGCAACCTGCGCTTTCAACTCGCGTTTGGTAGTGCCCCATATATCGCAGACGGTTCGTCCCATCGTCAGCTCGCTTGTGATTTCAATCTCCACCGCCATCGGTTTAATTGTCAACAAAGATCTATCGATTACCGCCGCAACTGCGCACGGATCATGCAGAGGCGGACCAGCCATTCCGTATTTCAAACGGTGATGTCCCTGAAAGAATTCGATCAAACCGACAACGATATCTGCCAGTGGTGTTCCGATCGCTTTGATCTTTGCGACTCGTTCAGGAGTAGCCAGTGCCTGGTGCGTTGTGTCCAGCCCAATCATAGTGACGGGAATTCCGGAATCGAATACGACCTTGGCAGCGTGCGGATCGACATAGATGTTGAATTCAGCCGATGGCGTCACATTGCCTTCGTAAATTGCGCCGCCCATCAGGACGATCTCTTTAACTTTGTCGACTACTTTTGGCTCGCGTATCAGCACCGAAGCGATGTTTGTCAGCGGTCCCGTCGGCACTAGAGTGATCGGCTCCTCGCTACGCATCACCTGATCGATAATGAAATCGACCGCATGACGCGAATCGAGCGGGCGCGTCGGTTCTGGAAATTTGGGGCCTTCCAATCCTGATTTGCCGTGAACATGTTCGGCTGTATAAAGTTTGCGTACCAGGGGTCTGGGCATTCCGGCAAATACCGGAATGTGATGCAGACCGGCAACTTCGCAAACACGCAAAGCGTTATAGCTGGTTTTATCCAGTGGAACGTTTCCGGCTACCGTGGTTATCCCCAATACCTCTAGTTCGGGCGACGCGCACGCCAGCAGTATCGCCAGGGCATCATCGTGCCCGGGATCACAATCGAGAATGATTTTTTGCGCCATAAGTGTAGAATGTGTTGATCGATTTATTGTAGGTGTCATCCTAGCAAATTGAAGGGTTATAACAAAATGAAAGCAGGCTTGGGCATTCTTATGATTTTCCTGTCAACCATTTCTACGATACCGAACACAAAAGGGAATACCCCTGTGTCGCGCGACGACCAGATTGCGCAGGCGGCCACTGCGATGCGAGACAAATTGGTTCAGACACGTCGTTACCTGCACGCGCACCCGGAGCTTTCGAACAGGGAAGTGAATACCGGAAAGTTTGTTGCAGATCGATTGCGAGAAATCGGGTTGACTGACATCAGAACGAATGTGGCTCGCAACGGTGTCGTGGCGTTGCTTAAGGGCGGGAAACCAGGTCCGGTTGTCGCAGTGCGCGCCGACATCGATGCCTTACCTATTCAGGAGATGCACGATTTCGACTTCAAATCGCAGAACCCGGGTGTGATGCACGCTTGCGGTCACGATGCGCATACAACGATTGAGTTGGGAGTGGCCGAACTCCTAATGAAAATGCGCGACCAGATTCCCGGTACGATCAAATTCATCTTTCAGCCAGCCGAAGAAGGTCCGCCAGAAGACGAAGAAGGCGGCGCTCCGTTGATGGTGAAGGAGGGAGCGCTTGAGAATCCAAAGCCGAATGCCATATTCGGACTGCACGTTATGCCCACGCTCGAAGTCGGCACAATTGGATACAACTCTGGCCCGGCGATGGCCACGGCTGATCGATTCGTCATTACTCTGAAGGGAAAGAAGGTTCACGGCGCTTACCCGCATCAGGGAGTTGACACAGTTGTAATCGCCGCAGAGGCTGTGAGCGCTCTGCAAAAGATTCGCAGCCGTCGCATCGACACGCAGGAGCCGATGGTTCTGACAATCGGCAGCATTCACGGTGGCAATCGGTTCAACATCATTGCCGACGAAGTCGTAATGGAGGGGACGCTTCGAACGCTCAACGAAGATGTGCGCAAGCAGGTCCACAAGATGATTGAGCAGACGTTGTCCGGCGTGACTGAAGAATACGGAGCTACGTACACATTCAAGATTAAAGAGCTGGCGGCGCTGACTTATAACGATCCAAAACTGGTCGAACAGACTCTTCCGACTATGAAACGGATAATGGGGAATGACAACGTCTTGAATCCAAAGCCACAGATGGGGGCAGAAGATTTCTCGTATTACGAAAGGGTTGTTCCGGGATTCTTCTATTTCCTCGGCGTGGCGAATCAGAAAAAAGGCATTACTGCGATGATTCATACTCCGGAATTCGATTTGGATGAAGATGCTCTGGTGATCGGCGTCAAACTGATGTCCGGCGTGCTATTGGATTATATGGAGCACGGCGGAAAATAATGTAGGGGCAGGGCTGGTCCCTGCCCGGATTGCCGAAAGGCAATTAAACGTTAGAATAACCACCGAATTCATCGTGCTTCGCACGATCCGGGCAGGGACGAGCCCTGCCCCTACATATTAAATGATCGATTTAGTTGTCATAAAAGACTTAGAAGGGATGGTCGGCCGGGAGTTCGTGTCCACACACGAAGAAGACCTGATCGCGAACTCGGCCGATGCGCTCAAGCAACCCCATAGACCTGACATCGTTGTTTTCCCGCGGACCGCTGTTGAGATCGCCGCGATAATGAGGCTCGCTAATCAAAGGCTCATTCCCGTTACTCCACGTGGAGGTGGCGTCGGCTATACGGGCGGATGTGTTCCGCTTCACGGCGGCATCGTCCTTAATCTGAGCCGAATGAATCAGATTCTGACAATCGACGACGCCAATATGTACGCAATCGTCGAGCCCTGCGTAATAACTAAAACTTTGATGGATGCAGCAGATGTGAAAGGCCTATTCTATCCACCCGATCCGGCCAGCATGAAGGAATGCACCATCGGCGGAAATGTCGCCGAAAATGCAGGCGGACCACGCTGTGTCAAATACGGCACTACAAAGCAGTACGTTCTTGGAATCGAGTTTGTGACTCCAACCGGTGAAATCATCATGTCCGGTGGTCCAACTCCGAAAAATGTTGCGGGACTTGATCTTCACAGCTTGATGATTGGATCAGAAGGCTTGCTTGGCATTATGACCAGGATATGGCTGCGCCTGATTCCGAAACCAGCGGCGAAACGAACGCTGAGAGCTTGTTTTCCTACTGTGCGAAATGCCGCCGAATGTGTGACGTCGTTTGCCGGGAAACGTATGACACCATCTGCGCTGGAATTGATAGATCAGTTGAGCATCAATGCGGTTGAAGACGCCCGCAATTTCGGATTGCCTCGCGATGCCAAGGCAATGCTCATTATCGAAGTCGACGGCAGCGTACCAGAGGTCGAGCGTCAGGCAGGTGTTGTCGAGCATCTCTGCCTTGCGCACGGCGGATACGACCTGATCGCCGCAAAGAATGACAATGAAGCTGAAGAGTTGTGGGAAGTACGTCGGGCAATATCGCGATCGCTGATGAAATACGGCAACAAGAAGATCAACGAAGATATTGTAGTTCCTCGATCGCGCATTCCTGAGCTTTTCGATCAACTCGCAGTCATAGAGAATCGCTATGGATTGCTGATTCCATCGTTTGGTCATGCAGGCGACGGCAATATCCACGTCAATGTGATGCTGGATCAGAACGATCCCGACCAAGTCGAACGCGCGCACAATGCTGTAAAAGAGATTATGAAGGCCGCCGTCGATCTTGGCGGGACGATCAGCGGTGAGCACGGTATTGGCTACACCAAGGCGGAATATATGCCGCTTGCCTTTTCACCTGAGACTATCAGCACGATGGAAAAGGTTAAGCGCGCCCTTGATCCAAACGGCATCTTAAATCCGGGAAAGATGTTCCCAATCGGAATAAGAGCGAAGGATTGTTGATTGGACAATTATGGCAAAGGATCCGGCTCATATTCGCAACATAGGAATTCTGGCGCACATCGACGCCGGGAAAACAACTCTCACGGAACGAATACTTTTCTATTCAGGTTCGGTACATAAAGCAGGCGATGTCGATTCCGGAAACACGATTACCGATTACCTGACACAAGAACGCGAGCGCGGGATCACAATCACATCCGCGGCGGTAACTTATCGATGGAAAGGTCACACAGTCAATCTTATAGATACTCCTGGTCACGTCGATTTCACCATAGAAGTAGAGCGTTCGTTAAAGGTCCTGGACGGCGCTGTTGCTATGTTTGATGGCGTCGCAGGCGTTCAGCCGCAATCGGAAACAGTCTGGAGACAGGCCGAGAAATTCAAGGTTCCTCGCCTGGCATTTATTAATAAGATGGACCGCGCAGGCGCAGATTTTGAACACGCGGTCGCGACAATAGACGAACGGCTGAATGGTCATTGCGTACCGATTCAGATTCCGGTCGGCGCTGCCGAAGATTTTACCGGGATCATCGATCTGGTTCGAATGGAATATTTCGTCAACGATGAATCCGATTTCGGGGTCGATTACAGATGGGAGCCGATCCCGGCTTCAGAGCGAACAAGAGCAGAACAGGCTCGCAGTCGAATGATAGAGGCGCTCGCCGATATTGATGATGACATTGCGGTGAAATTCCTGGAAGGCAATGACGTTAATGTCGCTCAAATTAAAGCAGCGCTGAGGCGGGCCTGTATCGAGCGAAAATTCACGCTGGTCATGTGCGGATCTGCATTTAAATATCGCGGCGTTCAGCCGGTAATGGATGCAGTCATCGATTACTTGCCGTCGCCGCTTGATATGCCGCCGGTAGTTGGGATTGATGGAAAGACGATCAGGCGCGCAACGATTGGGGATCCATTTTGTGCGTTGGCATTCAAACTAATCAACGATTCGTATGGGCAGATGACGTTCATTCGCGTTTATTCTGGCCGGTTATCAGCGGGCAGTTTCGTCTACAACAGCAACACGAAACAGAAAGAGCGCGTGGCTCGGTTGGTTCATGTTCAAGCCGACAAACGTCAGAACGTCGATGAAATTTCGGTCGGAGATATCGCGGCGATCATCGGATTACGGAATACGCTGACCGGTCATACCCTTTGTGACGAATCAAAGCCAATCCAACTAGAGATAATGCAGTTTCCTGATCCCGTCATTTCTATTGCCATCGAACCAAAACGCAATGCGGATCAGGAAGCGCTGGCGCTCGCACTGCGCAAGATCGCTGCGGAAGACCCTTCGGCGCGTTTGACTCGCGATGAAGATACAGGACAGAACATATTGTCCGGTATGGGAGAGCTTCATCTGGAGATTCTGGTTGACCGCCTGAAGACGGAGCATCACGTCGAAGCAAACATCGGCAAGCCGCAAGTTGCATACAGAGAAACGATCACAAAGACAGCGGAATACGATCACACTCACGACCGGCAGATCGGGCAGGTTCACCAGTGGGCGCGGTTGAAGCTTCGTTTGGAACCGCTCTCGCGCGGCCAGGGATTTGAATTCAAAAATAACGTGCAGGATATCACGATTCCCAAGGCGTTTATTGAATCGGTAGAAGACGGAGTTCGCAATGCGGCCGAGGGGGGTGTCTTGCGAGCTTATCCAATGGTTGATTTGCGAGTGACGCTGGAAAAGATGTGGCTTCATCAAAGTGATTCGACTGATCTGGCGTTCACGGTGGCCGCTCACGAAGCATTTCGTCACGCTGCGCATGAGGCAGGACCGGTGTTGCTAGAGCCAGTGATGGAGGCAGAAATAATTACGCCAAATGATTATCTGGGAGCCGTCATCGGCGATCTGAATGCAAGGCGCGGGTCAATTCAAAAGATAGAGGAGCAAGGAACCTCGCAAGTTATCACCGCGATAGTTCCTTTGTCCAAGATGTTCGGCTATTCCACGACAGTACGATCTGCTACGCAGGGCCGCGGAACGTTCACCATGAAATTCTCGCATTTCGAACCTGCAATGCCGTAAGCATTCAGTTTATCTCGAAATCAAGTAAAGATAGGCGCGGAGCAGGAAGAGAAGAATCGATCTCAAGTTTATCTTCCAGTGGAAGAAAATATGGATCGAGATATGACAGAAGGCTGGGAATCAGTACGCCTCTATACTCATCCTGATTCAGACTTCGTAGTTTTTCGCAAGCTCGGCGATATTGCGAGAGAGCAGGTTTTGCCCTTTCGCGCGAACGATGCAGAAAAGCCGCTGCGATGTGAATGATAGCCTGATAAAAAGTCTTATCCGCTCCCTTCGGCAGCTTCACCCACAGTTGTTCCAGCTCTTCGTGCGATTCAAAGTACAGCCCTTTGTTGAATAGCTTCAAAGCCTCGATATATTCGATTGCATATTGGCCCGGCGGTACCTTCGCGTGAGTGCTCAAATCAATTCTCCAGCTCGACTGTCTTCTACTTGGCGAAGGTCACTCCGCTGATTTCGATTCGGACATCCCCGATCTGGTCATCTACGACCTTTGTAGGAAGTGTTGTGACGATCAGTTGAAAGGGAAGCGATGTTCCTGCTCGCATCGGCCCGGGCCGGTTTTGCGTCGGCATCCAGACATACACCTGTTGATTTATCGGTTTGCCTTTTGAATCGACCATCGGTTTGCCTTCCATATCAACCGTATAACCGTGCAATTCGATTCCGGTCACCGTCCGATTGCCGCTATTGGCTATCGTGCCGGTTAGGCTTAACTGCGTCGTCTTCAATGCCGTTTCCGAGCGCAGTTTGTGATCGACTACGGCCTGCAACTGTCCCTTGCCGACATAATCATCGTATTCTTTATTTCCTGGTCTCAGTGCGTTTTCAAGCCGGGTCGGTACCTGCTTTGGGCGACAAGATCCGGCCATTAACGACAATACTGCAACTAATAAAACCAAGAGAAGAGTTCTTACTCTTCTCCGATCGTTCACACTAATCTCTTTGAATGTGTTCATCACACGCGTTGCCTGTTTCTGTTAAAGTGAATCAGCGCCAGATATATCTTATAGCAGATTTGCTATTCGCCGCTAATAATCATGCGGGAAACTTTGAGAGTCGGGGCCGCCGAAGTCCCTCGGAAGTCCAGATCGTTTCCGACCATCTCTATGTCCATCAGCATGTCTTTCAGGTTGCTTGCGACAGTGATCTCTTCGACCGGAAAGGTCAACTGGCCATTCTCAATCCAGGTTCCGGCCGCACCGAGAGAAAAATCTCCATTAACCGTGTTCACGCCGAACCCGAAAACATCGGTCAGGTACAATCCATTCTTTACAGAGCCGATTATTTGCTCCGTGGTAAACGTTCCGGGCTCTATGAAAAAGTTGTTGTGCCCAACATGCGGCGCGCCGGTTAAACCGCGCGAAGCGTTTCCGGTCGATTTCAGCCCCAGCTTCTTTGCCGTATAAGTGTTCAGCAGATAGCTGCGAAGCACTCCTTTTTCAATCACGACCGTTCGCCGTATCGGCAAGCCTTCGCCGTCGAATGGTCGCGAGCCGAGCCCGCTCTCAATCGTGCCGTCATCGATTACGGTCAGGGCATCGGAGGCGACTTTTTCTTCCAATTTTCCGACAAGAAAAGATGCTTTGCGAAAAACCGCATCGCCGGATGTTGCCGAGAATATATACCCGAGCAGATCGCGGGCCGTCATCTGATCGAACACAACCGGCGCGTCCTGAGTTTTGACCTTTCGCGCTCCCAATCTCTTCAACGTGCGCTCAGCCGCGCGTTTTCCGATTGATTCGGGATTTTCCAGCGCGGAAAAGAAGCGTTTGGAATCGCCCCACGAATCTCGCTGCATCTGCCCCGCATCAACCGCGACAGGAACTGTCGAAAGTGCACAGCGCGACCTGCTATATTCGCCGGCAAACCCAAGCGAGTTAGCAAGCACCATCTTTCCCGTCGAAGAATCGAAATTTCCGCCTTCGCTGTTGGTAATTCGTGGATCAAAAGACAGTGCAGCTTTTTCGGCTTGCTTGGCCAGATTGATCTTCAGATCCGTAGGTAATTCTGCGATTTGTGGATCATATAGCTTGAGATCGGGAAACTCGTGCGCCAATTCCGCAACGGGCGGCAGTCCCGCGGTATCGTCCACGGAAGTCACTTTCGCAAGACCGATCGCTTCGTCGATTAGATTGCTGAGCGCCTTTTCATCAAAATCTGAGGTGGAAACCGAGGCCTGTCGTCCTTCATATAAGACTCTAAGCCCTATTCCGCGACTGGTTGATTCCTTCAAAGTCTCAACCTCGTCAAGACGGACCTGGACAGAGAATTCAGTCGCGTCGCTTATGATCACTTCGCAGGCGGTTGCGCCTTTGTCGATAGTTTGCTGAACGAGCCGATTAGCGAACTCTTTTGTAACTTGCATAGGAAAAGAATCGTCAGGTGTGCGCGCGGGCGAGGGCCAATTGTCCACACTGCCGTCTGGACGGCTTGACCTCCTTTTAATTCCCTCACGCTGAGGTCCTGAGCTCTGGTTTATCCTCTAGTTCCGCCTACTGTCATTTCTGAAATCTTTACGGTCGGTAAGCCGACGCCGACAGGAACGCTCTGGCCATCTTTGCCGCAGACTCCGACGCCCTCGTCGAGCTCGAGATCCGCGGCTACCGCAGTGACTTTTGTCAGCGCATCAGGCCCGTTCCCAATTAACGTCGCTCCCCGGACAGGAGCCGTGACTTTACCGTCCTCGATTAAATAAGCCTCGCTGGCGGAAAATACGAACTTTCCGTTTGTTATATCAACTTGCCCGCCGCCGAATTGGACGGCGTACAAACCGCGTTTTACACTGCGAATAATTTCATCTTTGGTCTGATCACCGGCGACCATAAAGGTGTTGGTCATTCGCGGCATTGGAACATGCTGATAGCTTTCGCGCCTGCCATTGCCAGTCGGTGGCACATTCAGCAGTCGTGCCGAAAGCTTATCGTTTATATAGCCCTTCAAAATTCCTTTTTCGATCAGGACCGTTCGCTGAGTCGGTGTGCCCTCGTCGTCGATATTCAGCGAGCCGCGTCGATCCGGAATTGTACCGTCATCAATAACGGTACAAACTTCAGAGGCGACGCGTTGACCGATCAGACCTGAAAAGGCCGAAGTTTTCTTGCGATTGAAATCTGCCTCGAGACCGTGACCGACCGCTTCGTGAAGCATCACACCGGGCCAGCCTGGTCCCAGCACTACTTCCATAACTCCGGCCGGAGCATCGATAGCTTCCAGCTGCATCAGAGCCTGATGAGCAGCTTTGCGGGCGAAATATTCAGGCGTCAGGTTATTGTTATAGAAATCTATTCCAACCCTACCGCCACCGCCTGATCGACCTATCTGCAGATTGCCGTCATCATCGGCAATGCAGGTGATGCCGAATCGCGTCAGTGGCTGTACATCCCCGGCCAGCACTCCATCGGAAGACGCGATCATAATGACCTTATATTCGTCGGCGAGCCCGGTCTGCACTTCCCGGATGCGTTTATCGTACGTGCGCGCGGCGGCGTCGGCTTCGCGCAAAAGCGCGATTTTCTGTTCCAGCATGACCTCGGTCATAGGCGTTTCGACCGGGTAGAGGTTGTGCATGTTGGTTTGTGGTTTGACGTGTATTCCGTTTGTGGGAGAACCACCCGCGATATAGGCTGCGGTCAGCGCAGCCTGTTTAATACTTTCGATTGTTATTTCGTCGGTATAGGCAAATCCGGTTTTCTCGCCTACGACTACACGAACGCCGACGCCCTGTGAAATTGACTTATTGGCTGATTTTACAATCTGCTCTTCCAGGCTGACGCTGTTTACAATCAGGTATTCAAAATAGAGATCGGCGTAATCGCCCCCTCGTGAAAGTGCAACACCCAGCAGATCTTCCAAATCCGAAGTAGTAATGCCGAACCTTGTGGCGAAAAACTCAATTCCTGGATTCATCCTGCTATTCCATTCCGTTCTATCTAAATACGGCCCGCCTCGATGTCATGCCGTTTTTTCTCCGATGTGTAATGCCGCGATTCCGCCCGAAAGGTTGAAATATCGCACCTTGTCAAAACCAGCCTGCTGCATCATCGACGCCAGAGTTCGTTGATCGGGAAAGCTTCTAACCGAATCGGGCAAATATTGATAGGCAAAATCGTTGCCAGATATCGCCTTGCCGATCCTGGGGAGGATTTTAGTGAAATAGAACCCGAACATTTGTCTGAAAACCGGCAAAACCGGTTGGGAAAATTCCAATATTGCGGCTCTTCCATCCGGTTTCAGAACCCGAAAAATCTCCTTCAACCCACCAACGACGCTGTCCAGATTTCTTAATCCGAACGCTATCGTCACTGCGTTAAAGCGATCATCTGCAAACGGCAGGTTCAATGCGTCTCCTTCAGAAAGCCACACAGGACGATTGCTTGCGCGAGTTTTCTCTAACCCGTGGGTCAACATCGGATGGCAAAAATCGCAGCCTATTGTGCGTACGTATCGACCCAATTCCAGTGACAGATCGCCTGTTCCACAGGCTATGTCAAGCGCTACTGCTCCCGGTGACTCCAGAACGTCTCTGAGCTTTCTGACGGTAAAACGCCTCCACAACCTGTCAATATTTCCGGAGAGCACGTGGTTTAAAAAGTCATAGCGCGGAGCAATGTTGGAAAACATTTCCCGCACTTGGACCGATTTTCCCGTGCTCAGTTCCAGATTCCGATTCATTAGGCAATTCGTAATCACCGCTAACCAATGCACTTCCGCGGCAGATTATCATATATCTGTTTGAAAACAATTTTAAACAGGCAAATAAACATTATAACCCTACCCGTTAATCGCAACAAAAAGAAAATCTACGCTTTTTTGTATTTGTGCAATTATTTCATATAAGGGATCCGGTCAAAAATGGAACAAGTGTCACAATTAAGATTGACTAAAAATGATTGAAATCAATGGTAGCGATTGCCTGAAAATGCCCCTACACTGTCCGTTCATTTTTGGGCCGAATGATTCCGCGAGGCAAAATATGTTGAGGTGTGTTGCAATAGCTTGTCTGTTTCCACTTTTATTCACGCTCTGCAGTCCGCGAACAGATCCGAATCTGAACAGGGACAAGCGAGGCGAAGCCATAAAGCTCGTTCAGGAATCGCCTGGCCCCGATAAAACTCACAAGGTCATTGACTTTACATCACAGGCTTTGGGAATGATGCGAGCATCCGGAACACCCGTTGTGGACTATGGCTGGAGCGCGGAGCTGGTCAGCGGCTCGTCACAGATATACACGGTGCGGTTCAGTTATAAAGAGCGCGATATTATGAAGGAAGCCCTTTGGACCGCCGATATCGTCACCAAAGAAGTCAAGATCAAGAACACCGAAGCCCGCAAATATACCTGGTCTTAAAAAAGTAGCTAATAACAAAAAAAAACCGCAGAGAAATAGAAGGGTTTCCGGCTATTCCTCTGCGGTAACACAGTAGACTAGAGCTACTATTTGTGTCGGCGTCTTTGGCGCTAAACTACAGCGAAATCTTTAGATGGCTTATAATGGCACTGAAGAGGGCAGTTGGCTGCATTTGTAGAAAAGAGGAAAAGTTTGGCGGAAAAACGACCAGTTCCCATTTCAGAAGCTGAGAAAAAAGCCAAAGATTCTTCGGCCCGCCTCTCGATCGCTGTCGCCGGCTTCCTCATTATCATAAAGACTATTATCGGTATCCTGACCGGGTCAATCAGCGTCTGGGCATCTCTGCTGGATTCCGCGATGGATATTGTCGCGTCGATAGTTAACCTGCTGGCGATAAGAGCTGCCGCCAGACCCGCGGATGAACACCACGCGTATGGGCACGGCAAGGCTGAGTCATTAGCCGCCCTCTTCCAATCCATCGTTATCGCGGCTTCGGGCGTTTTCCTGATTCGGGAAGCGGTAATCCGCATCTTGACCCCGGTTCAGATCAGATCTGAATGGCTGGGGATATTAGGAATGCTTGTGGCCGTTGTTGTAAGCATCGCCCTGGTCGTCAGGCTCACTAAAGTTGCGGTTCAAACGGACTCGCTGGCAATCAAATCGGATGCTCAGCATTACAAGACTGACATTTATACTACGTTGAGCGCTTTGCTTTCGCTTCTGATTAGTTCTCTATTCCATTTGACGATTGCCGATCCCGTGATCTCGATTGCTATAGCGATTTACATTATCTGGTCCGCAATATGGCTCGCCAAAGATTCAATTGATATTTTGATGGACAAACGTCTGCCTTCCTCAATTGACGAGCAGATTGCCGGAATCATCGGGCGTTACGAGCCGTTCGGTGTTCTCGGATTTCACGATTTGCGGACTCGCCGGTCAGGGTCCATTAAATTCATCGATCTCCACCTGGAGGTCGAGCACGACAAGAGCTTGAAAGACGCTCACGAAATTACGGAAGAAGTTTTGCGCGTGATTGAGAGCGAAATCCCGCGTTCTAAAGTGCAGATACACACTGATCCGGGTCGATATAGCGAACATCAGGATGACGTAAGGTCTTTTTTGTCGATCGATTCTCATTAGCGGATCGATTTCAATTCAACGTTTTCAACGAACGATTTTATGAAGAAGATTTTAGGAAGACTCTTGTCCCTTGCTTTGGCGATAACACCGATTGTCGCGACAGCTCAATCTCAGACAAAAAAAGAAACTGCCGTGGCGACTGATCCATTTGTAAGGCTTAATGATGCTTTCAGGATCGAATACAGCAAAGCGAAAACGGCCGCTCTCGCCAAGGCAGGACCATTAATCATTGTCGAAGGTAATAACGTCGTCCTGCTGCGAAACGGCCAACGAACGGAGTCGCAACTGCTGCCGCCGATTTATCATTCGCTTAAGGCGGTCGCACACATTCCATTCGCGGTGTTTCTGATCTTCAGCCAATCGGTAACAGATCGGATTACGGACGAAAGGGTTACGGAACTGCAGCGCTATCGCGAATTGATCGAAGGCGCTCGTGCTGACACGTATGAAAGAGGATTCACCGACGTCCAGCTTCAACGACAACAGAAGATAATCAACGAGTCCCTTTCATTCTTTGATGCCGCGCTTAAGAACCGTCAGGTTACAGACAACCAACTGACTGAGTTCACCAGACGAATGAGCCCACTATTACTGGCTAACGTGGACGAGGCCGCTCAGGCGGAACTTAACGCTCTGCATTCCGCGGTAACTGGCTGGCATAACCAGATGAGCGCAAGCGAATGGAACGCGATGCACGTTGTTATTATCAGCGCTCACATGCCGCGCGAAGGTGAGGTTACGATGCAGTACTTTATGCGCCTTCTCCATGAACCCTTCGAAGGACATCGAATCATTTTTGCGGAAGGCCTCTGGGAAGAACCAAAGGCCATCGATCTGCTGGAAACGCATATTGTAGATGGCGGTGCCGGCGCCGCTTTCTTTGGCGACTATATGCGGATGCACCGCGATCTACTTTCCGATGCAGCGAAGACTTACATAGAAAAAAAGCTGTTCCCCTAGTTTCTGTTCGTAGTCCCGCCTTCAGGCGGAAGATGAAGAGAAAGATTTCGGCTAAAGCCGGGACTACGAACGAATTCTTTAAGTGAACCGCGCGATCCATCCGGGCTCGCGCGCCTGTTCCTCTTCCAGCCGTCTGAGCCTTGCCGCCATCACTGCTGCCCGTCCCAGGTACCCGATTGGACGTTTGGGATCGTCTCTGCTGACGACGGGCAATCGACCCACATCGTGGGATAACATCTTTGACACGGCTTCTTCCAGCAGCTCGTCGGGATAAGCGACGATCAGGTTTCGCGAGCCTGCGTCCAGTACCGTCTTGTGCCCATTGCCGTCGGTTTTATTATCCAGGGCCCTCAACACGTCTCCACGAGTTACTATGCCGACCAGTTGCCCATTGTCATCAACAAGCAATGTGCCCTGGCGACGGCTGATCTCCGGATCGTTGCGCGCAATTCGGTCAGATAGTTCGGTAAGCTTCATCGACGCCGGGATTAGGGGCGCTCGCGGATCCATAACCTCACCGACTCGCAGAAGAGCCAGAGGATCAACGCTATATTCGCGCGTGATATGATAGCCGCGCCGAGCAACTTTCTCAGTCAATATCGAGCGCCTCATCAACATTACGGTAACGCCGTGGGCGGCAATGCAACCAAGCAATAATCCCGGAACCACGTTCAGATCGTGAGTCAGCTCCAGGGTAAACACTATTGCGGTTAACGGACAGCCCATCGTTCCGCCCATCATTGCCGCCATGCTGACGGTGGCCCACAGACCGTAATCGCCGTAGGGGATCCAGTGAGCTTCAACCGCGCCAAGCGCCGCTCCCATCATTAATAGCGGAGCGACCACGCCTCCCGACGTGCCTGATCCCAGCGCCATGGACCACATCAACGCCTTAACGATCAAAAGGCTTATAAGCGCCGCGCCGAGAATTTTGCCGTTCAACAATGCGCCGATCGAATCATATCCAACACCAAGAGCGTGCGGATTGATCAAACCGCCGATTCCGACAAACACTCCGCCGATTGCGGGCCACCACATCCAGTGAACAGGGAGCTTTCCAAACGCATCTTCGAAACCGTATACCAGCAACGTTACAATCGCTGATGCCAGACCGGCGATCAAACCTATGGCGAAGGAGGTAGCCATCTCGCGGCCGCCCATCGGCGCGTGGAGCGTAACGGGAAAAATTGGTCCCATTCCCAGTAAAGGAATACGAAGCGCAGCAGATACAGCGGACGAGATAGCGACCGGTATGAACGACCTCGGTTTCCATTCAAACAGGAGCAGCTCGACCGCAAGCAACACTGCCGCGACCGGAGCAGAGAAGATTGCCGCCATTCCGCCTGCAGCGCCTGCGACCAGTAATGTTTTTCGCTCCGCCGGAGACAGGTGAAACAGCTGCGCGAACAGCGAGCCGAATGCGCCTCCCGTCATTATGATAGGACCTTCAGCACCGAACGGTCCTCCTGTTCCAATCGATATAGCAGAGGTTATCGGTTTCAGGATGGCGACTTTGACGTCCATGCGGCTGCGCCCGATTAGGATGGCTTCGAGGGCTTCGGGAATTCCATGGCCTCGAATCTTGTCAGATCCATATTTCGCGGCGAAACCGATAATAAGCCCACCGATGATTGGAACTGCAATAGACCAGTAACCTAAGTGATGATCGGCGGGTGAAGCAAAAGTGCTGGAAAACCTTTGAAAATAAGCAAAGTTGGTAATAGCGCCAATAAGCCAAACGAGACACCAGGCGACGCAAGCGCTCATTACGCCAATGACTACGGCCATTCCTGAAAGAACCAGTATCCGTTTGTCTCTGGTGAAGTCGGCCAGACGATCGCCGTCGTGCACAACAGTGCGACTCATTTGTCCTCCCTTGATAGTAGTTTTGTGTTTACACTCAGACTAATGATGATGGATTTAAAACCTGAAGATCCGGTTTTATGCAGTATTAGATCACGTTCGCGGTAAGAATATTGTCCGGGACCGATCAACATGCTCCAATCTTCCCGTCAACGCCTGACGCGTTAACATCCCATTGTATGATTTTGGAAGCTAGAAGAAAAGGAACCGCAGGTGAATTGCCCGTATTCTATTGAACCTTCGGAAACGCCGGATTTGCCGGATCCTGGGAAAAGTGGTGACATCAAACGGCCGAATTTCTTGTGTTGTAATCGTGTGTCACACCAGGTGTCACAGGGCTACTCGCGGTAAACAAAGGACTTAATCTTATTGTGACACCTGTGACACCAATTGGCCAAACTTTGACTTCGTGGCGTAACCGGCTATATGAGCTTGAAGGAATCTAATAAACTCTTCGGTTATTGCCTGTGCGTTTCCGCGGGAGCCAACCGAAGGTGAAACAAAGGTTATGACAACCTTATTGCCTTCCAGTTTAGAGGAGGTAAACAAAACTTCCGATCCGAGATTTACCGCAAACTTTATCAGGTTATCCGAAATCCGCATCTGGCCATTGGCCGTATCGAAAACGATTTCACTCCGTTGTCCCCATTCGCCCTGATCGATCATTGACATAACCAAACCGGCGTGGCTCAACTCCCGTCGAACGGAAAGCATGTACGTTGAAGAAGGATATATGATTCGACAGAACTTGTTTGTCCCTCTTACCCGAAGTTCTCGTTCACGGCTAACAATCACCGGATCCTCGCCTCGGTCATAGACAGATCTTATGACCAAATAATTCAATGGCATATGAGAGGTGATCACTAGTACACCTCGACCGCGATCAAGGGCTGACTTTACTGTTTCGAACCCGTTAACTTGCAGTTTGGGCGCAAACGTAATTGCGCGCCAGTTCATAAAATCGAGTATTCGTCGCAGCGCGAATTCACGAGCGCTCATCGAGTTAGTGCGCCAAAGAAACAGGAAATTCCCTCCGTTGTGAAAGAACGGTTTCAGCCAGTATGAGAGCATCATTGCTGCCCGGAACCGCAAACTGTAAGGCAATGCGTTGCAGCAAGCCGTCAGTGTCCTGGACGCCAGGTTGCGCAGCGACAACGTGGCTTTTTTATCGTCGAGAAGGAGACTATGCCAGAATTTCAGGGCAAATCTGGTTGACAACGGGGCCTCCACTCACAGCGGGAGTAGTTTTAATGCTATTAAACCTGGGGAGTAATCGACCACGATCCAAGAGCGTTTAGGGACACGGAAGACGACCTAATATAATCCCATGTCCGCAATTTTGAAAAGGATTTGTTAGTTCAGGTCCCGATTAGTGATCTTTGGTGAGATTAAATAATCAGGACGCCGGAATATCAATCACGCAAATCGGTATACACAAAATTGGTGCAACAATTTATAATGTTTAGCCGTATTTCGATATATTGTATCCGTTTCTCTCCGACGTCCTAATTATTGTAAAGACAATCGTTAGTTGGGGAATAACGGAGAACATTTTTTAATTTGTAGAGATGCACTGCAGACTCTCGATGGGCGATAGCCCTGTCCGCGGGGGAGAAGTGAAGCTGTTCGAGTCACGACCAGGAGCCGAATTTGAGGCGCTGATTGATACGCACATGGACGTGTTGTTACGTTCGGCTTTACGATTGACCCGTAATCACGAAGAGGCAGAGGACGTTGTTCAGGAGACCTATCTCCGGGCCTGGAAGTATTTTCACAGATTTGAGCCGGGGACAAACGCCAGAGCCTGGCTGTTCCGAATAATGTTCAACGTCATCAATCAGCGTTACGGAGATCGGCAGCCGGGCGAAAGCGTGTCAATCGAAGATTCCGGTCTCGATCAGGTTTTGGCTTGTGCGCCCCCACCGTCTATTTCGACCTGGGAAGTTATGGATGCTCTTGACAAGCTTCCCACCGACTACCGAGCTGTAATGATGATGGTCGTTGTAGAAGAGTTTTCCTACAAGGAAGCGGCTGAGATTCTGGATGTGCCCCTCGGAACCGTAATGTCGAGATTGCATCGCGGACGCCAGGCTCTTCGGACACTACTGTTACCAAAGTCCGTGGCGATGCCGCGAAGGAATTGAGAGGGTTTGGATGCTGTACTGCGCGTAAAAAGAATCTACAGGAGACATTTAAGGCGTAAGTAGTATAAACATTACGTCTAAATAATTTATGGATTGCAATTGGGTTATCTCCAAAATGGGAGAGTATATTGACGGTGAGTTGGGCGAGCACGATGTTATAGATATTAGAAGTCACCTCCAGAAGTGCGGAAATTGTTCAGAGCTTGTTACTGCCCAGAAAACTATCGATCAATCGTTACGAACAGCGGTATTAACCGCTCCAATCAACAGCGCTGATCTCCGAATTCGGGTGAGAAATGCGCTGCCCACGCGGAAATCATTTTTGGGGTTGGTGTCGTGGAAATTTGCCAGCGCGGCAATCGTCACTGTTGCTCTGGTTATTTTTGGATTGGCTGCTTATCGCCATTACCATCCTGCTGTGGGTCCGAGCGACGCGCTATACGCCGACCTTGTTGACGATTACCTGGATCATGGGCGTCCGGCTCCGGCCGATATCGTACAGCCTGATGAAAATCGCATGAAGCGCATAATGGCTCGTTACGAAGGCGTGGAAAAAGTTATGGAATCGATGCAGCAGCAGAACTACACGCTTATCGAGCGGCGGCTTTGCTCGCTCGATAAGACCACCTTTCTGCATCTGATCTATACAAAGGATGGAAAATACCTCTCGGTATTCTTCAAACGGGTCGACAATCCAGTGCTGAAAGACACGCCGACCGAAACCATTGCCAATATATCGCTGCACGAATGCATCGAGCGTGGCCAGGCGGTGGCGGCGCTTCAAGGTCCCCACAGCGTTCTTTTGCTGATCGGCGAATTTCCCGGACGAGAGTTACGTAACCTGGCTAATTCGACGGCGCCATCTCTCTCCGCCGCCTAGGTAGAAATCGTGGCGTGGACTTTAGTCCGCGCAAGTCAATCTACCAGGGTTAGAGGGAACTGGCGCGAAGATGTCTCCGGTTCCGTTAAGCTTGGCCGCTTTATAATTTGCGCGGACTAGAGTCCACGCCACGATGACCGAATTGCCGATAACTTTTACATCACATTGTTTGAAACTCTGGTATAATCCGAGAGTTTAAGAGTCCAAGGGCAGCTCACGAAGTTTTCCTGGCCAAATTATTCAAGCCGGATGACTTGCTGGTATTTTTAACCTTGCGGATCGGCCACGCGGCGAATTGATGTCGCCGGTGCGGGTCTGAAAGTGCTTTTTGGTGAGTGTGGGCAATTTACGCGGTGGCGGAGGATGTAAGTGCGAAAGCCAGTAATGGTGTTGTTCATTTTGGGGTTGTTGAACTGGGGACTTCTAGTCACCCCCGTTCACAGCAGAAATGCTGCTGTGCCTCCTCCGACTTCGATTGACAAGGTCGATCAGGATTTGACCGAGGCTCTGTCGGTCGTCGAAGAAAAATATGCCGCTCCGGTTACCGCCCAGACGATGATCGACAGCGCGATCGAAACGATGCTGCACACGCTTGATCCCCATTCTTCGTACTACAACAAAGAGGCCTACGAACAGTTCAGGACCGAACAGCAGAGCGAATATTTCGGCGTTGGTATTCGATTGGATTTCAAAAACAATCGAACGTATGTTGCCTCTACCGGAGAAGGAACACCAGCCGGACTGGCCGGACTAAAGTACGGCGACGAGATTATCGAAGTCAGCGGCAAGTCGATCGACGATATTCAGTATGGACAGGTTTTCCGCTATGTTCGCGGTCCGCGCGGGACTACAGTCGACATTAAAGTTAAGCGACTGGGAGTTGCCGAGCCTCTGACCTTCCACATCACGCGCGATGCAGTTCCGCAGCCTTCCATCCCGTATGCGTTCATGATTTCGCCCGGGATCGGCTATATCGCAATAACAGATGGATTCAACACGACAACGGGCGCAGAGATGGATGCGGCGCTTGAAAAGTTG
This sequence comes from Blastocatellia bacterium, assembly GCA_035652355.1. Taxonomy (GTDB): domain Bacteria; phylum Acidobacteriota; class Blastocatellia; order DASRDY01; family DASRDY01; genus DASRDY01. Next base: position 9,563 of record DASRDY010000055.1, on the reverse strand, counting down.
AAAGAGCAGGGCTTAAAACAACTGGTTCTCGACTTGCGAGGAAATCGTGGCGGACTGACAATAGAAGCCGAGCGCGTTGCCAGTCATTTCCTGGATTACGGCTCGGGAATCTATTCGCAGCGCGGACGCGTGGAAGGAATATCACGCGAAATTACAGCTCGGAATCGAAACCCCGAGAAATTTCCGCTGGTGTTGATGGTTGATGGGAACAGCGCTTCCGCAACAGAGATCGTTGCCGGAGCAATTCAGGACCACGACAGAGGATTGCTGGTAGGCGAGCGCACATTCGGAAAAGGGTTGATCCAGTTACCCAGCAGCGATCCCGCCTTGCGCGGAGGCGGTTTGATATTAACGGTAGGACGGTATTTCACGCCGTCAGGTCGTTTGATTCAGCGGCAGTACGACGGAATGTCGTATTGGGATTATTATGCATCACGTCGCGGTGGTGAAGCGGCTCTGCCGACCGAGACAGGAGACAAGCACAAGACAGATTCCGGTAGGACGGTGTACGGCGGCAGGGGAATAACTCCGGATGATGTGATAAAGCCGAAGGCCCTTACCGTAACTGAAGTTCGACTTCTCGATCCGATCTTTGGATTCACCCGGGAAGTAACCGCGGGTCAGATCAAAGCTCCGGGGCTTGAAGCGTTCAAGATCGACACCCTGGATCATAACCATGTTCTCAAAGATACCGATTACGTTGTAACCGATGATGTGATGAACGCGTTTCGCGTTTACGCCAAACAACACGAAGAATACAAACTGTCAGAAGAAGTAATTACCAGAAACCTGGACTTCATCAAGAATCGCATTCGCGCGGAGTTTGTAACCGCAGCCTACGGAATGGCTGCTGCCTATCAGGTTACATTGTCCGAAGATAATCAGGTACAGGAAGCGATCAAGGATCTGCCAAAGGCAAAGGAACTGGCAGATCATGCCTCTTCAATAGACAAAAGTCGCACGGGTAATAAGTAAGACTTTAATTGTCTAGTGACTTGTAGCACCGCCGGCGGCGGCCTTAGTCAATACCTCGTTAATCGTGTGCACCAGAACGTCCAGATCTTCTGGTTTCCGGATTGATGCGTCTGCCCCTGCAACACTTGCCAGCGACATGTAGCCTGGACCATAAGCGGTCATCGCCACTATCGGCGTTTTGGCGAACTCAGAAGTGTTTCGAACTCTTTTGATAAGTTCAACACCATCCATGCCAGGCATCATAAGATCGGTAAGAATCACGTCGGGGTGTAAATTATCCAGTGCCTGAAATGCGGTTCTGCCGTCTTCGGCAGCTATTACTGTAAAGCCTTCGCTCTCCAAAAGCCACTTTAACAGGGACCGCATATCTGCGTTATCTTCCGCAAGGAGTAAAGAAGCTTTTTTCATATCTATAAGAACCAAAATTCGAAATAAACGGAGGCAGGTGTAGCTCTGAAATGCTCCACATTACAAGACAGAGGATACCCCCCACATAAAAGTCCATCAAAATTATCAAGTAGTGTGCCAGGGCATTTCGACAGCTAACCCTCTGATAATCTTGAATTACATAGGTTTTCCGGGCTGTTATCCGTATGTTTTTTCGTTGTTACTGTATGGTTTTGACGGCGCATGCAAATCGTCTAATCTACGGAATACCCTAGTAGTTATAGATGTTCCCTAGGGATATCGCTGGGTGCCTTTCGCACTATCGGGTTTTGATGCAGTCAAAATCGGTGTTTCTCCTGATTTTCGATCCGCTGATTTTCCGGCACAATACCACCATTGAAAGTTGATTGAAAAGGAAACCGAAAAGCCGCCTCTCCCCAGAAGAGTCAAGGTAAGAAACCGGAAGGACCACAAAGTTTCGTTTGCTTGGCCCTATAGCAAACAGCCTGTTGAGAAGAAAGCACGGAAGCTTTCAAAGCCGTTAGGGTGATCGGTATTTCCCCCATTTGAGTCCCTTTTAGGCTTGGAGCACGATTGATGTATTTTGGCGAACTGTCCGAACAGCCTTTTTTTACCAATTCATTGCCGAGCGTGACGACTGCGAAATTCGGTCATCACGACTCCGCGCATATTGATGGTCAAACCTACGTTCTGCATCAGGGCGCGGATGTGTCGCTTGCTCACCTGATGTCGGTGATGTCACGTTACAGCATGGAACTGGCTACGCATGGTTCGCGAGTAGGTTTTCTTGCGGCAATAATCGCCCGCGAGATCGGACAATCAGCAGAAGAGATTGATCTGGTCAGACGGGCAGGACTCCTTCACGACATAGGAAAGGTACTGGTTCCCTGGCAGATCTACGCAAAGCCAGGCGAGCTCAGCGCCAGCGAAACAGAACAGATGAAGCAGCACCCCACTGATGGCGAGCGGTTGTGCGCATCGTTCTCAGCATTGTCTCCCCTTCTCCCCATTATTCGCCATCATCACGAGAGACTGGATGGCACCGGTTATCCTGACAGATTGAAAGGCGATCAAATTCCCCTTGGCGCGCAAATAGTGGCGGTTGCCGACTATTATGATGCGCTGACATCGGATCGTTTTTACCGACGCGCGCAGAGCCCGAGACAGGCATCGATAGTTCTGTCGCAGGCCTGCTATGGACATCTGAATTCGCAACTGGTGGAAGCCTTGTTGTGGGGTTTAGAGAGCGACAAAACTGAAACCGAAAGCATCTGTTTCAATCCGATGGTTTTCGAAAACGAGCACATCGCGTAAGAACAACAGAGGACCCCTTCAATCCCCGATTTTCGCGTTTGAGCTTAAGGCCAAAAGACCAAGGTCGGTCGAAATGTAAATTCGCTGACCTTGGTGAGAGGGTGCTGAAACAATCTCCCCGGCATCCTCCGGCAGCTTTGTTTCATTCAAAAGAGTTCCGTCTCTTAGATCCAGAACTGATAGTTTAGTGCTGCGCAATGGTGCGACCAGCGCGGTTCCGTTGTCCACTAAGGGAGAGGACACAATCCGATTTCCCATCCGCTGTTTCCATATAATGTCGCCACTGTGCTCTCGCAGTGCATACAGAAAATTGTCGTAAGATCCCACGATCACGCGTCGATCAAAATTAATTGGAGCCGCATCTACAGTCGCACCGGTACGGACACGCCAGTCAATTTTTCCTTTAGCGATGTCCGCACCATAGACGAATCCATCACTAGAGCCGAAGTAGACACGTTTGCTGTCGGCGGTTGCCAGTCCGGTGACCTTTCCTAAGGTTTGGATTTTCCAGATCTCTTTTCCGCTGGCTGCATCCACTGCATAAAAGTTCTTGTCATCAGACCCGATGAATATTTTCCCATCGCGAAGAAGCGGCCGTCCGTGTACCGAAGCGCCTGTTTGAAACGACCAAACGGTCGAGCCGTTGTCGACTCGGAGCGCATAAACTTTGGAGTCTTCAGAACCAGCGTAGATTATGCCAGCCTGGATGATCATCGAAGTCAGTGGTCGCGGGAAATCCGTTGATCTTAGCGTAACGCCAGTCTTTGTATCGATGGCTCGAAGAATTCCTGCATTCGCATCTGTTGGGCTCGTGCCTTTTTTAGCGGCAATGAAAAGCTCGCCATTGACTAGTAAAGGATCAGCGGTGAAATCGGCCACGGGAGCGCTTTTCCAAAGCAGATCGCCTTTCGTTGCAGAAAGACAGATCACGGTTCCGTCGGCTGAGGGAACATAAACTCGATCATTATCCGCAACCTGATTGAAGTGAGTTGTGTCGACAGGGTAAAACCAGGAAACGGCTAAGGGTTGACTGAATGCGCCTGAAACAATGGGACCATTCCCGCTTATATTTGATTTCGTTTTGTGTTGCGCCTGACCGAAAATAACGACGTTAGCTAAAGCGGCCAGCGCCAGAAAAGTGGATAAAATGATTTTATTCAAATTTTTTCCGTTCAGTATTGATACGTCCGAATAATATCACAATCGTGGCGTGGACTTTAGTCCGCGCAAAGTATAGAACTGCCTATTCGGGAGATAATCTGCACGTAATTTTTCGTTATGTCAAAGACATTCTATAAACGAGATCTGCCGCACTGGCATCCACCCGGTGCATCAGTATTTTTGACTTGGCGACTTTTCGGATCTCTGCCGCAAGCTTCGATTCGACGGCTGGTTGAGCAACACCGCTTACTCAAACTTGAACTGACAAAGTGCGATCCTATGGTCCGGCCGGAAAAGGAACGGCGATACAAGAGAATTTTTGCCGAAATCGACGCTCTTCTGGATCGAGCTGAGTACGGTCCGATGTGGCTAAAAGACCACGATATCGCAAAGCTGGTTGAAGACGCATTGCTGACACGATATGCCTCGTATTATGAGTTGTGGTCATACGTTTTAATGGCGAATCATGTCCATATTTTAATCAAACCAAAAGCAAGCGGCTCGTCGGAAAGCGGTGAGCCTGTTTTCGAGAGCATCTCAAACATTACGCAACGACTAAAAGGCTACACGTCGCTTGAATCAAACCGCCTATTAAAGAGACGAGGGAAACATTTTTGGCAAGACGAGTCTTTTGATCATTGGTCGCGAGATGAAAATGAATTCTATCGAATTATCGCCTATATCGAAAACAACCCGGTAAAGGCGGGGTTAGTCGCGCGGGCCGAAGATTGGCCCTGGTCATCGGCGTCATTGCGAAAGCGTCGCGGCCTGACAGAAATCAAATCACTCACGTAATCGTGGCGTGGACTTTAGTCCGCGCAAGTCATCAAATCTATCAAGGTTAAAAATAATCGATACAATAAATGACTTTCGATCTGAACTGGGTTGGCTTCGTTAGCCTTGAATGTGAGGGAATTTGCGCGGACTAAAGTCCACGCCACAATTATCCTTCAGCCTGCGCGAGAGGCATTACTTTTGGCGGAGAAAACAGGACACGTTTCCACTTCAACAGACAATCAGTCAGGATGATTAAAACGAAGATCATCATAAGTACAGTCAATGTCACGTTCAGATAGCCCTGAAAATGTTTGCTGGCGTCTGCTCCACGAGCCATCGGCCAGAATATGTCTGTTACGCTTTCCCAGCCTGCAACCAGAGTTGTTGTACCTACAAACGCCATCGGTACCGCCGTAGCCCACGCATATTTGACTCTTCCCGCATTGATAATGATTGTCGTGCCGACAGCAAGCGCTATCGCTGCCAGCAATTGATTGGCGATCCCAAACATCGGCCAGATTGTCGATATCGATCCCGTTCGAATGAAATAGGCCCATCCGAAAACGACCAATGCTGTCGTAACTACAGCGCCCGGAATCCAATTAGGGCTTTCTATTGGCTTATAAAATCTTCCCAGGAATTCCCCCAGCATAAACCGAGCGACACGTGTCCCGGCATCAATCGTCGTAAGTATAAATAAGGCCTCGAACATTATCGCGAAGTGATACCAGTACTTCATCAGTCCGCGCAGCCCCGGCAAGCCTGAGAATATCTGGGCAATTCCAATCGCGAGCGTCACCGCGCCCCCCGTTCGCCCGCGAAGATTCTTCTCGCCCGTCTCAGTCGTTAACTCATCCAGTTTTTGTTCGTGCAGGTTGAATGTCTCAGTGCTATTTGTGTCGACAAAACGCATGTAGGTGGACTGTGCCTGCGGCGTTTTCTGATCCATATTGATCGAGAAGTAATCGCCGGGAAACAGGGAAGTCGCGGCAATCAACGCGACCACGCCGACCACGCCTTCCATCAGCATTCCACCATAACCGATCATTCGTGCATCGCTCTCGCGATTAAGCATCTTCGGCGTTGTGCCAGAGCTGATCAATGAATGGAAACCTGAAATCGCTCCACATGCAATTGTGATGAATACGAACGGATAAACCTTGCCCGGGATAATCGGTCCGCCGCCTGAGATGAACGGAGTCGTCGCCGGCATCTGCAGATGTGGAGCTACGATAATCACTCCTATGATGAGGAAAGCTACCGTTCCGAGTTTTAAAAATGAGCTGAGATAATCGCGCGGGCATAACAGTAACCACACAGGCAACACCGAAGCAATGAATCCATAACCGGCCATCATGTACGTTACCGTCGCTTCTGAGAAAGTGAATGAGCTTGCCAGGGATGATTCGGCGATTTTGCCACCCAGAATTACGGCTATGAAAAGGCCGATGACGCCCAGGACCGTTGCTTCCGCGGTTTTTCCCTTGCGGAATTTGAACATGTACAATCCCATCGCAAGACCTAACGGGATTGTGAAGCCGACCGTGAAAGTTCCCCACGGACTTTCGGCGAGGGCCTTTACAACAACGAAACCCAATCCCGCCAGCGCGATTACAACAATAAAGAGGATGGCGATTGCGGTGATCAGACCGGTTAGCGGACTGACTTCGGTTCGGGCGATCTCTGCCAGAGACTTACCCTTTCGCCTGACCGATGCGGCAAGCGTAATAAAGTCGTGGACCGCTCCGCCCAGCGTCACCCCAATAACCAGCCACAACAGTCCCGGCAGGAAACCGAATTGCGCCGCAAGCACCGGCCCGACCAGCGGCCCAGCTCCGGATATCGCTGCGAAATGATGCCCGAACAGAACCCACTTGCTGGTGGGAACATAGTTGTGACCGTCAGTCATTGTATGCGCGGGCGTGGTGTAACGGTCATCCAGCACCGCAACTTTTGCCGCGAGGAACGCGCTGTAATATCTGTACGCTATGGCCAGAATACACAGGACGGCGATCATTATGGGCAAAGCGCTATGAAACATTGTAAGAGTTCTAACATGGGAGCGCAGGCATCTTGACTGCCTTACTCGCTAGCGCTCCCGTTGATTCATAAGTTGAAATTTCAGAAGACAAGCAGGCAAGATGCCTGCGCTCCCAGGATTGCGTCAAAACTATTCCGAATCAGAATCGTCGAATTTTATCTTCAGACTTTTCAGAAACATTCGATCTTCTGAACTGATATCAAGATCTTTATTTTTATTGCTGGAGATAGCCTCTTCAAAGATTTTCTCGCCCGCTTTGTTCTCCAGACAGATTGTCGCCTCAAGAATCAAGAAAATGTCGTTGCCGGTCTCGCGTATTTTTTCGATGACTTCGTTGATGCGTGGCGCGTCCGCAAGCGAAGCGTTGATCGCTGCACCCAATTCTTCAACTAACGCCTTTAATTCGTCGTTCACTTCGTCTCCTTTGAACGAATGCTAATGGACGCTAATAGTGGAAGTCAACCGAATGTGTTGTGCAACACCTGGGATTTATCCACGCTCTTTTTTCCGGGTGGATGAATAATTCTGTTGAAATTCTTACAAGATTTGGCCGGCTCAAGCGTCTATCTATTATAATTCGATCAAATAAAGAAAGTCATTTGGCAATATGAAGCTTAAATTCAAATCTAAAGCGCTGAACAGAACAGCCTGGATTATAGGTATTCTGCTGTTTTGGCAACTCGCGCCTCTGACTGTCGCAACCGTGACAACTACAACATCGAGGGATCCCGGCTCTCCGAGATTATCTGAGTATGAACAGGGCAGGTTGAAATCGTTGCTGAACCCCTCTGAAAGGGATATGAGTAGCGCAAATGCTTTCATAGAGACTCTTCGATCGGCTCATCTTGCAGCAATGCCCATTTGGCAGGAGGCGACTAGAAGACTGTTGGCGAATGAACCTCAAGAATCAGTATTCGCCGATCTTGATTCGAAACTTCCGCAAGCACCTGATAATGTGGCCAAAAGATATGCGTCACACGCGAATTGGCTGAAAACCGATTTTTGGAGAGACAATCGGGAGAAAATGTTAGTGACCGCTCTTGGTTACGGCAATACCGATGAAAACGTGATAGCCGAGTTGCAGGCTAAATTGTCCACCAAGACAGAAGTTTCTCCCGAATCTGAGCGCATTTATTTTCTGACAATGGCTTTCCTAAATGAACATCGTTATCAAGACGCATTGAACACAGTAATTGACTACAATAGGACAAGAAGTTACGAAAATATAAGTATCGAAAAGCTCGTCATTGACCTCAGAGCGTTAAGAGATTCTCCTCAGGATTTTGAAACCAATATTGAGATTACAAGAGGCGAACTTTCGTATGTACCTCATTGGGGTGGACACGAGGCGTTCCTCGAGTTTTGCTGGCAACTCTGGCCGAAAGCCGACACCGCAGATAAGAAACACAAACTTCTGGAATCGATCACCGAAGGATATGAGGCCGGTGCGGACCGTGATATAGCGTCACAGGTGTGCGATGCTGCTGCCAGGATTACCGGCGAGGCGAACGGAGTTCATGTCACAAATCAAGGATACTTCTTATCAGAGGTGGCGCAAAGCGAAGCTGAATCTGGCAGCAAAATGTTAGCCAGAGAGTTGTATAAAGAACTGTGCGCAAGATTTCCTTCAGATCTCAATTGGGGTGTTTACAAATACAACTATGGCTTGCTTCTGGAACAGACTGGTTATCCGGCGCGAGCGGAAGTAGTTTTAAAGGAATTGATCAACAGCAATGTCAACGATGAAGATCCTGGCGGATCGTTGATGCAAACAAACCAGAATTACAGGCACGAGGCCGCCATTTTAATCTCAAAGATCAGGCTGGAGTTGGGTGACGCGCAGGGTGCGCGCGATTGGCGATATCTATCCATTGTAAAGTACAAATTTGTTTCCTGGTGCGGCACCTGCTCCTGGGCAGAGGCATCTCGAGATTCAAGCGACTTGTTCATTGCCAGCGTTGCGTCGGGCCCGATTCAGGTGGTTCGATATTTTATTCTTTATCCCTGGAACCTGTCTTTTGCACTGCTGATCGCACCCGTTCCGCTAGTCATTGTCGTCAGGCGAACCAGAAGGCGCCGTAAAAAAGCCAAAATGGATTCGTCAGGATCGATGAACGAGACCTCATCTAATGACTAGACGTATAGAAATTACTAAATCACTGGGCGTTCGTTGCGAGCGTCATCAACTCCGCATAGAATGCCACCCATGACCATTGGCAAACAGCGGGCTAAACCTGGTTACTCAGTCATTATCATTACAGGGATCGCTTTCTCTGCTGTTTGGTTTGGTTATCGCGCCGTCCAGCTTGCCGGAACGGATGCGCATACATACCACATCGATTACAACGTATTCTATATGGCCTGGCAGTCGGTGCTGCATACGGGAGGGAATCCTTATGCAGAGCAAATTTCTCCCGCAACGCCGTACCTTTATCCACCGCTGTTCGCGCAGTTGTTTTCGCCGCTTGGATTATTGTCGGTTCAGGCAGCGGCAGGAGTCTGGTATGCAATCGGCATCTTGGCATTGGCCGCGTCATTGCTGATATCTGAACGGCTCGTCTTCACAGATACTAAGCATAAAATCAATTTCGCTTTGATTGCACTTTCGTTTGTCGCCATCGCGCGATTTGGTCTGGATAATCTGCGGATGGGTCAGATCAACTTGCTGGTTGTTGCCGTCGTATTGCTGGCGCTCTATCTTTTTGAGAAAAACCGGATTTGGCCGGCCGCGATTGTGCTGGCAACTGCGATAAGCTTCAAATTAACTCCGGCGTTGTTTTTGATCTATTTTCTGGCGAAAAGAGAGTGGCGGTTTGTCTTCAAGACATCGGCGATTGCGGGATCATTGAATGTCGCATCGTTTGTCCCGATGGGCCGCAATGCTCCA
>DASRDY010000054.1:0-8628 GCA_035652355.1 Blastocatellia bacterium | reverse complement strand
TCAGTCGAATTGCCATATGAGAAACCTCGCCACTCATTGTGTTTTCCAATGCTCGTGCGCGAGATAACGTCTGAACAGACTCTTTCTCAGTCGCTGTGGTTTTAATCCAAACATGCGGTTCGACCAATCCAATGCGCCTCGTTAAGCTGCTTACAACAGATACCAGCGCTACTAATAAAGCGACGCCACTCACGACCACAGTGGGTGACAGATGAATCCTTGATCTGTTCATGCTGCCTCCTCAGTTATATCTCTGTTGAAAGCTGTTTCGAGCAGCTCTTCGACTTCAATGTTCGGAGTATTCGCGGCGTCTTCCAATCTTCCGATTCCGGCTGCAAGATTTATGAGTTCTTTCTGGTCCTTTCCCAAACAGGAGAGATATTCAAGCAGCACATCTTCCGTAATTTGATCCACGCCGTCTTCAACAAATGCTTCAAGCAGGTCGATTGATTCTCTCAGGGCAGGTTTATCCCTAACTTCCGGCATATCCGATCGGATCAGGTAAAGTATCTTCACAACGCCCGCAAGCAATACTGGGGACGCAGCCGGAACGCGCGAACGCAGAATGAGAATCTCTTCCAGAGGAGTCGGCAATTCAACCCAAGCAACCTCACATCGCGATTTAAGCGGATCAGATAGCGCTCGAAGATTGTTGGAAGTCAGAATGACAATTGGGCTATGCTCGCGCTCTCGGACTCCAATGATGCCGCGAAGCTTCGGCACATTCGCCCAGCCACGGGCTAGAGGTTGAAGCAAGGTGTTCTGAAGTTTCAGACTGAGCTTTTCGACTTCATCTATAACCAGCACAGGTGGTGCTTCATTGTTCTCAGCCGCTGCCTTCGCGTAAGCATAGGCCTCAAGGATCTCGCCTCGATTGAAACACTCTTCGGACCATTTAGCTTGCTCCGCTTCCTCACGAGACTGACCTGAAGAAAGACCAGACTTAAATGCGTCGAGCTGCGCTTCACGATCCCATCCTCCGTAAACTTCGTGGGTTTCCTGTCCCTCGATGCCTGGCACATAGAACATCGTGAGATTGCAGGCCTGCGCCAGCGCCTCTGCTGTAGCAGTCTTACCGCCTCCGCGATGCCCGCCAAGAAGCACCGGCTTGCAACGGCGCAATCCCAGGGCAACGACGTTTAGAACCTGAGGCTGAGGAACGTAACCAGTGTTTGCCAGCAAGTCAGCGAGAGCCAGCTTGCCTTGTGTCCTAACCAGCGGTCTTGGATTCACACTTGGACGATTGTGGTCACAGATTTCCATTTACTTGTCCTCCCCAATTACCGCCAAAGCGACGCGCTTCATATCGGGAGTCATTCGCGGGAGGGCCGCTTTAATTTTTTCCGGTGAGCCTGTGGTCAAAAGGTCGGCAAGTTCTTTTATGCTGAGACCTGTTGAGACCTGAACCACGTCAGGATTTGATTGAGCAATAACTTCGTCAGATTTGATATCAGGAATGGCCTCGACACCTTTGGTCTCGGCAGGCAAATCGGTCACCAGGATATACCCGGAAGTATCCGCAACAACCTCGACGAAACCGGATTGTTGCTGACCATCCTGTGCACCAATCACACCATTCAGTTCTGCGGTAATAGGATTAATCGCGCTAACGCCGGAGCCATCAGCGACAAATACGGTGCTGCCTCTTCCAGTTGCCAAAGCGCCACCAAGACTGATTGCAGATGAAGCTAGTTTACCGAGCGCTTGTTTCCATCCTGAAGAGATTTGATGATGCTTACCTTTCAGACCTTCCGCGCCATCTGTTCCGACAACCTCTCCGGTTATCTTCACAAACCGACCGGAAGCCGAGTCAATAAAGCCGATGGCGCTGATGTAAGCGCGATCTGATTCACTGCCTCGGGTGGTACCGACAAAGGTCGTTCCGCGTTTGAGACTCCAGCCATCGCCATTAATATCGCGAGTGAGTTCCATCCGGACGAGAGAACCTGTCCGAAGAGTGTAGATCGCTCCCAGAGTCCGCATTGGCAACACGCTGCCAAAGCTCGGTAATACAATCGACGGAGAAGATTTCTTTAAACTGATTTGCAGCGCTTCCATATTGCTTGTGCTCCCAAGCCTATTCTTCGATTTATCAGCTTCAATTACATAGATAGAGCTTTCGCGGCGAACTGTTGCAGACAAAGCCGACATCGAATCGCTGGCGCGGGTGCTGCCCTGAGCAGTGGTCGTGGGCTGTTTTGGTTCTTCCTTGGTACTTGTGAAGGCTGGAACGTATATACTCGGTTCAGGTGGTTTTACTGTTTGCCCAAAGGAAGGCTTGGTCGATGATTGTGCGCTCTGCTGCACAGGATTTGTGGCCGCCGGATTTACAGGATTTTCCTGAGAATTAGAAGTTCCCGATGCCGCAATCACATCGTGAGCCTGCTTTATTGCCTGCAACGTCAGATCGGAGTTATTAGCAACCGCTCCTTCTTTCTGCTGCCTGGCTGGCTGCTTCTCACGAACCTCATAGTTGATTCGAGTTTTGTGATTCGCATAAACGATCACAAAGAAGATAAACAGGACCAGCAACAAGACGGCTACAGCGACAAACAACTTCTGCTGATGGCTGCGCTTTGCAGCTCGTTCAATCTGTGGATCTGTGGCAGGAAGCTTCTCCTCTTCCTCTGACAAATCGTCTTTGTCGACTTCATCCGCTGACACAGTTTGGGGCATCCGCTTACTAATGTAAGGACTCGTTTCCATTGTCTCAGTGGCTGTTGCGGCGGTGTTTCCATTCTTTGAACTCATAATTACCTCCTAACGAGAATTGCGGGTTAAATCTGTTGCTGCCGGTTCGTCTGCCGCGTTGATTTGGCCGATAGAAACTTTCAGATGCTGTTTTGCTCCCAGGATCGGAGATTCAAATAGCAGCGCGTAATAAACTGTTGTTCCGGCAGGAATCGTGTTATTGAGAGATGTGGTCTCCGAACGAACTTTCTTCAGTTCCTCAACTTGCAGCGGCTTTTTCTTATCATCGAGTGTCTCAACGGAGATTTCCGGATGGTCAGACAGGATTCGTATGGGATCGGCAGTGACATTCCTGGCTGCGACAACCACCAGACGAAAATGTTCGTCGAGTTGAACAGGCTGCTGACTTGAAAGCGACAGTCCGTGAACCGGAGGCGTCCAGTTCTTGAATCGCTTTGGATCCTTGATCGAATTTGCCAGTGCTCTTTTAAGTAGATCGTCGGCAGCAGAACCATTGGCGGATCCTTTCTTTGCGCGGGAGTCTATTTCCAGAGAAATCGGGACGAGATTTTGCTTCGGGTTTTCGGGAGCCTTCGCTGCTTCAGTAGTTATTTTCTCTTCAACAGCCTGGGCCACTACTTTGTTGTCGACTGGTTTTGACTCGTCTGCATCACGCAGGTTGGTTGCGAGTCCTACAGCATGGCGAGAGGCGATTACCTTATCTCGGTCATATCGCAGAATGCAGCGGTAAGCACTTTTCGCGGTATCGCTCGTCGGATAGATAAGGAAAGGTACAACCAACCCACTGGACATCTGAATCGAGATCGCAACAGGTGAATCAAATCCTTTTGGATTCTCCTTTGAAGGCGGCGCTGGTCGCAATACGATGAAATGATCCGTTCGTTTGGTTGGAGAGTCGTCGATATAAACCATATTCGAGTTTCCGCCGTGCCAGCGAAAGAACGAGTCGCTTTCAGGAAACTCGATGACCAGAACCCCGTTTTCTACGAGTCCAAGCTTGACCAGATTGGGATTTGTATCGAACGAAACAGTAACTTCGCCGCCGAGGAAATCTGGTTTTGACTTAGACTCTGGCTCTTGGTAATTCGAATTTTGGCCCGTTTTAATTTTGGTAGCCTTCGGCTTAGCGATAGGCCGCGGCTTTGGCGTTTGTGCCGTAATCGATAAGCTGGTTAAAGACAAAAGTAGTCCAACGATTGAGCAATTACGCATAACTGGTCTCCTGAATAAGCTGGTTAGGTGAATTAATTAGGGATTCGTTGCCGCAGTCTGACTGAGCAATGCTGAGCCTGAAGAAACGCCTGGAATTGGCATCTCTTTGTAATCGAGCAAGTCAAAGACAAGGAAACCGGTATTCTGGTTACGCTCATCGCGGCCTTTTTCCTTGTCAGTAATCAATTTCAATTTGAAGATAAGCTGTCGACTCTGTGTTTGGGTAGCACCGCCAGTACGCCTCGTAATCTCTTGGACCCCGATGACATCTACGCGATACGGATCGTCTCTATCAACTGTGACGGACTGAGGTTTCCAGATTGCCTGCCAGTTCTCGTCTCGCTCCCGTTCAAGCTCGCCATTTTGCTTCATCAAGTCGCTCAGACCTTTTGCGGCTTTAGGCTCCATCATCTTGAATAGCGCTTCGATGTCTTTCGGTCGAGTCAGAGGGTCAACAGAATAGCGAGCTTCGCACCATCTGTTTGCCAGCGCTCGCTTATCTCCATCACCTGGCTGATCCTGCCCGAACGAAATGGGGCTGGTTATTCGTCGATCATTCGACAATATGACGTAGTCGCCTGATGACGTTCTGTCTACAACGATACGATCTGGTCGGCGATAATACATCCAGACATTGTCGGCGATGCTTGCCAGCAGCAGCATAACAATAAGAATCTGTGATGAGGCCATCTTGAGCAACAGCCGCACATCGTTCACATCACGATACGGTTGAAGTGCCACAACCTCTTCGACTGATGCCGAAACATCGCAAGTTTCAGTTTCTTTCGGCGAATTAAGATAAGCGTTCATTCCCGGCTCCTCACCAAATGAAGTTCTTCCCGAGAATTCGTCTCGGTCACATTCGATCTGTTAATACTTCTGATCCAGCCGCACATACCGCGCAAAAAGAAGATGCCAAGTATCTCAACATCCTCGCGGCTTACTTTCAACAACAGCTCGTCTCCGTCTTCGAGCGTATGTTCCGAGACAAACTGTTCTAGATAATCATTCAGGCTTTGTTGCTGGTTCATTGGTTATCCTTGCGGCTGAATCAATTGTGTCGCGGCAGGTAAAGACAAGAGTTGTGCCAAGTATATTAGCGGCCATAACGCAATAAACCTCCGGCCAGTTGACGAGTCGCACCCTGAATTACCTTCAAAGCGCCAATAAAAGGCTGAAACGGCTCATAGCTGACGATTGGTGTTCAACGAATAATCAACAACTTACAGGATGAAACTGTCACTTTGACATGGATTTACAACCAACTTTCAACAATTTCTGAGGGTAAACTGTCACTTTTGACAGATCCTGATGAAAAATCCACCTTGATTGACAGCAGATTGTCGCTGCTACTAAAAGGAAATCTATAGTGGGTTGGCAATAGAAAAACTGCGTGAATCGACAGAAGAGGCATTAACGAAGAGTGCTGCGGCTTAAAAAACAATCGAGCGAGTTCGAAGGTTGGGAGTTGGTTTACCAGTGCGCGCTGGGCCGAATATTGAAACACTTCTCTCTTTCAAGTCCTTCAAATCGGAGAGCTGCTCTTCGCTCTCGTTGTCTGTATTTGTATTTGCTTTGCTGGAATCGGATTGAGAGAGGCGATTCAGAATCGCAATTCCATTAACAACATAGCTGATTGTCTCAGCATAAGGTGGCACGCCTGACGTTTTTCTTCCGGCCAGATTTATGACTTTCTCATTTGTTAAAGTCACGCTGCGTCCATCGCGAAAAGCAATAACCGCTGTTTCTCCTGCATTATATGCAGCAAGAACTAGATCAATTCTTCCATCGAATTGGTGAAGCAGGTCGCGGAGATACCGAGTACCCGCATCTATTGACTGTTGCGGATCACGCAGTTCGGTAACACCATACCGTTCTGCCGTTCTTGGAAGGAGCTGCATCAGACCAATCGCTCCTTTCGGTGAAACTGCTTCAGGCCGAAATCGAGATTCGAGATAAGCGACGGTCCATATAAGATTTCGGTCGATGTCATATTTTGCCGCTGCTTCAGTAATATACGGCTCATACACTATCGACCGCTCAATTACATTCTGCTCCTGAGAAAAGACTTTTACACCAAAGCACAAGGTCAGGATCACTGCAAGAAATAGCGATTTCATTTCAATTCCTCCGGCCACTGTTTGCAGTGCAAAAGGAGCAATGGTCATGCCTTCAGGCCATTCGTGGCACGCCTGTTGTTTGGCTAAAGGCAGTCTGAACAAAATCTCGCTATCAGGAGAATATTAGGATTATGAAAAAGAATAGTTGTCTCTCAACAACTGACAAATGCGAACGGACTTTGCAATTGGCCCTGCTTATAGCAGCAACTCGTCCGATTGTAATTTGTGCTTTGGGTTTTGCCGTAATGATTGGATTGTCTGCCCATCCGGTCGCGGCCCAGTCTATTTTGCAAGGTAATCCTCAACAGCCAATCAATTGGGTAAAGACGCTCGTCAATATCCTCGTGTGGGCAATGATCGCGGTAGGACTTTTCGGAATCGCCAAAGGAATACTTCGAGGAATCAGAGGTCAAGGCGATTGGGGCGGTTCGCTTGCCTGGGGCGGTGCTGCTCTTGGATTTGGCGGTCTCATCGCGTTTATCAATGCCATAGTTAATGGTGACCCACTCAATCTGCCAGGATGGTAAATATGCGAGCACGTCCAATCAGAGCACGCATCTATACGCCAGTAGTTCGCTTCGGCGTTGTATCAACGGACTGGAAGTTCATTCTGTTGTCAACATTGGTAGGATATTTGATTCCGTTCTTTTTGAATCTGAAACTCTGGCGAATGCCTCTGTTTCTATGGACCGGGTTGCTGTTTGCTCTGACGAGCTACGCATTTTTCTTCTTTATCAGGATTGGACGTAAACCATATTGGTTTCAACATACTGTTCGCTCGCTCTTTAAAGGCTCGATCAGGCGAAGAGTGTTGCCGTCTGATTGGACAGAACAATCACAAAGAAGCTGGCTAAAGAAATAGGAAGGTCTTATGGAACCGGGAATGATATTCGGTGGTCTTGGTGCTGCCTTCGTCACAGGTCTGGGCCTTAGGTTCGGTTCACGATTGATTCCAATAGGAATCGATGCCCGGAGACACCTAAAGGATTATCGAGAAAGATCGAGTGATTCGTCGAAATCCCGCCGATCTGTGAATCCCAGAGGAAGCAAACGGGATTCATCAATTGTTGGAATCTACAAAGATGTTCTGAGGCATACAGATGGCTCGTACACCCGTTTTTATACTGTGCCTTTAGAAGAGACAATGCTTGCCAACGATAGGGTCTCCGAACGGCGCTGTGACGACCTTGCCAGAATCTTCTGCATTGAAAAACCGGCAGGAACGGTCATGCAGTTCCGTTATGCAATTGCTCCCGATCCTGGTCGCGTTATAGCGGAACATCTCCGCACCCGTTCGTTTGGGCGGACTTATTTAGCTGCCTCGCGTCTGCACGATCTTGGCGTCGATTTCTACAAGGCGCTTGCTGATGCTGAACGCTTCCGCCGCGAACAAGCAATACTCTCGATCAGAGTACCCATAAAGCACGCTCTCGATGGCGCAGGCAAAGGAATTAGCGCATTGATCGGGACTATGAAAGATCAAGTACAAGCCCAAGGAATTGGCAGATCAATAATCGATTTACCTTCAATATTGAGCCAATCTCGTGACGATGGGATTGTTCGCAGGTTGCTTGCCGATGAAGAGGAATGCTATCAAGAGGCAGAGCGAATTTTCAGGGTAACTGAAATGCAGTGCCCGTTGGCGCTTCAGCAACTAAGCAGAAAACAACTCTGGGATGTAGTCTATCGTGGCCATAACCTCGAAGCTCCCTCTGTACCACGATTGACGGCTATCGATGGCGTTGACCTTCGAGCTTATCTTTGCGGCGAGACGATTGAAGATAGAGGCTGGTATGCGATGCACGGCTCCTATCCAGTCTCGCTGGTTTCACTGTTTGTTCCGCCGGATCCAAATACCTTTGCTGATTCTCTTCGCGCTCTGACCGCTCATCCGGGTCTTACGTTCAGGCACACCGTGGTTACTGATTTCATCTACCTGGACAAGTCCGCAGCCAAAAAACAACTGAGAACCCGCAGCCGACAAGTCGAACGGACAATGGTCGATTCTAGCGGTCGTCCACGGAAGGACCACGAGGCGAATGCTTCGCTGCGTGATCTCGACAGAGTTCAGGAGCACATCGCCGGCAGTGGCGAGACACTCGTTCAGACAAGATTCTATGTACTTGTTTATGGAGAAAGGGCAAGGACCAGAATCGAGCTTAAGGATTCGCTCAAACTGCTGAATGACAGGTGTGAACAAATCATAACCGCTATTCAATCTATAGACGGCGCGCAAGCTGCCCGCGAAGAATCGAGCGCTCTTCATTGCCTCTATCCGAACACCATTGTCGGTGAAGCTGACAGCAAACCGACAGGACGCGAAATAATGGAGGTTACAAAGTCGCTCTCCGCACTCGTGCCGCTGGAAACCGCGTGGAGCGGATCGGCCCGTCCTCATACTCTTCTTTCGACGGTTAGCGGCCGACTTACTGGTCTAAACCTTTGGGATAAATCGGCCCAATCAAACATCAAATCTCCTCTCGTGCTGATTCTCGGTGAACCAGGCAGCGGCAAGACCACAACAACAGCTCGTCTTATTAACGACGCTCTTGGCACAATTCCTGATCTGCAAGTAAGCGCAATC
>DASRDY010000053.1:0-21835 GCA_035652355.1 Blastocatellia bacterium | reverse complement strand
CTTTTTGTTCCTGAGCAAGCGACAGTGACGAAAGAGTCACCGCGAGAAGAATCGAAATAACTAAAGAATAAACGGAACGCATTCGACTACTCCAGACCATATTTGATGCGCAGAGGTTTAGAAAAACCTTATTTTAGCTGACCAAGAATCTCTTTTTGTGCCGCAACCAATTGATCTATGCCACGGCAAGCTAGCGTTATCATCTCGTTCATCTGCTCGTGCGAAAACGGAGCGCCTTCGGCCGTTCCCTGAATCTCGATAAACTGTCCACTGCCGGTTCTAACTATATTCATGTCGACTTCGGCGCGCGAATCCTCATCGTATTTCAAATCCATAAGAATCTGTCCATCGACAATTCCAATGCTGATCGCGGCGACGTAATCAGATATTGGCAGCACATCAATGTATTTGGCGTGTACCAGGCGTCTCAAAGCCAGAACCAGAGCGACAAAGCCTCCGGTAATGGAAGCCGTCCGCGTACCGCCGTCAGCCTGTATCACATCACAGTCGACGGTGATCGTTCGGTCGCCGATCTTCCGCGGGTCCACCACGGCGCGCAGCGATCTGCCAATCAGTCGCTGTATCTCCTGTGTTCGGCCAGAGACTTTTCCGCGAGCGCTTTCTCTCGGGGTGCGCTGCTCAGTAGCACGCGGCAGCATGGAATATTCAGCGGTAACCCAACCTTTTCCTGTTCCTTTCAGGAAAATCGGGGCGCGATCCTCAACGCTGGCAGTACAGATAACACGTGTATCGCCAAATTCGACCAGCACCGATCCTTCGGCGTGGCGCGTAAAACCGGGAATGATCCTTACAGGGCGGATCGCAGTTGAGACTCGACCGTCAGTCCTAACGAAACTCATCTTATTTTCACAAGCGGGAACGTTGGTCCATCGACTTGTTGTTTATTACTGAGGCAGTGTTCCCTGTCTTGTTATCCTTTCATCAACTCAAAGAATAGAATGTTAATCCAAACAGACAGGTCATGGAAGGCGAAAGCGGACATAACGCAGGACAGCAATCCTGCGTGGCAGTTAGAAAGCTTAACCTAAAGCCGTCGGTTTCAATGCCCGCGAAATGGATTGGTTCGAATCGAGCCCGGCCGATTCAGCGAATCGATTTCAACTTCAATCTCTTTTATTGAATCCTCCAGGCTTGAAACTTCGAACGCCATTACTTTCATCGTTTTCTCTATTTGACCAACGTCTTGCCGACTCTCTGATACTTCATTAAATACCTGGCAAATTTGCCCATCCCGATTAAAGAAATCGATGGAGGCTGAGTCGGTATCGTTAAAATGTTCGAGCTCGGTCGTCATGCGTTGTCGTCGTTCTCTGCAGTGATTAAGCTGAATGTTTATAGCATTGACACGTTCTGCAAGGTGGGTGCGAATCTGTGCAAGGCTCTCAATTTCTTCGTGCAGATTCTCGAGACATGCAAGGTTCAGGTACAGCTCTTCCAGCTGCTCTCGTTTATTCATTGTCACCCTTGGGCGTCGGTGCTCGTCTGCGGCGCTGATAGTATCAAGCACGCTGCCGTCGCGCAACTCTAAATCGCATTCGAGAAGATTTTAAACCGCAGCATCGTCTCGCGCCTCAACCATTTATTCATTTATTTTATCGGAGAAACGGTATTACTTTGTCTGAGTAATCGGGCTCCAGGGAAGTATCGCGCCGGTCCCTTAGAATGCCAATGGAAAAGCCCTGTAGCTGGAGAAAGAAGCGACTAAGATTCCATTTTTGAACGATCACGAAAACATCAAAACCAAGCCCGGTCTAACATTATAATTGACTCTCTTTGGTTTAAACTGGATACGGTAATCAGGTTTAAAGTATGCTGAAAGCACTTGATGATTTGAACAAAGCTCTTAAACGCGAAGGTCAAGACGGGGACAATACTCCCGCGCCGGAACATGAAGTTTCCGAGTCCGAACGAAAAGAGAAGGTGCTGAAAGCCATTGACAAAATTCAGCAAGAACGCCGCGACCTTCTGGAAAAGCTGGCCGAGTAATCATTGATCTTCCTCAAAATCGAAGACATTCTGGAAATGCATGCCAGAGCCATTCAAGACCATGGTCGCGAGGGCGGCATTATCAGCATGCCCCTGTTGGAATCGGCTGTAGCGGCTCCGCGTAATCGATATCTTTATGAGAATGCGGATATCGCTGTGTGCGCCGCAACTTATGCATATCATTAGCAAAAAATCACGCGTTTCAGGACGGCAACAAAAGGGTTGCTGCCTACGCCGCAGAAACATTTGTCCTCGTTAACGATCTGATCCTCGAAGCTACCAACGAACAGCTTTACGTTCTGTATTTAGGAATCGCGGCTGGGATCTTCACCAGAGAGCAGGCTGAGGCAGTATTCCAAATTTTGATCGCGGACCCCAGTAGATAATTTCGAAATGCTGGTATGATGGCTGTATAATCGCAGGTCTTGTCGGAGGATTTGTGAATCTTCGGAAGTACGCATCTGACGATTGGTCCGTTATAGCTAGTTCTGCTTTGATCGTTGGAGCTTCGTTCGCAAAGGATCATCCTGCTCTCGGTTTTTCTGTTTTAGCCATTGCAATTGGCGCAGCCCTTATGACTCAGGTTTTGCACACAAAACATTCAAAATAGCCGCTTTTGTTAAATCCAGCCGAAACCTTCGCGCGCTCCTGCTGATTCGTGTATACTTTCTGGTTTTGATATTCGCAGGAGGGAGCGGCTATCCGTCGCTATTAGTTTGAGTTCAGAAGTTACGCAGAAGAAAATCGGTTTTGTCAGCCTCGGTTGCCCTAAAAACCTCGTAGACAGCGAAGTTATGATGGGGTTGCTCGCCACAAGTGGCTACGAGCTTACCCCGGATAGAGATGCCGCCGATGTCCTGGTTGTTAATACCTGCGGGTTCATCGATTCCGCTAAGCAGGAATCGGTCGATACGATCCTCGAGATGGCGCAGCTCAAAGCTGCCGGAAATTGCCAACGTCTGGTAGTCACCGGATGTATGGTCGAGCGTTACCGCAAGGACCTTCAACAGGAAATTCCCGAAATCGATGCATTGCTCGGCACGAACGAGCTGGAACAGATAATCAATGCCGTCGAACCGAACGGCTCGCGAAAATTGTCGTTGCCAGTTCTATCCAGCACTCCGCCGGCGCAGGCTCTCTACTTATATAATGAGAAGACCCCACGCGTTTTGACGACTCCGTCGTATTCGGCTTATGTAAAAATCGCCGAAGGGTGTGATCATCCATGTTCGTTCTGTGTCATCCCGCAGATGCGAGGTCAATTCCGCAGTCGTCCTATGGGTTCAATACTCGCCGAAGCAGATCGATTGGCTTCGCAAGGTGTAAAAGAGCTGCTGCTGATTGGACAGGACACAACGGATTACGGGAAAGACCTTGGGATAAAAGATGGGCTCGCGAGCCTGCTGAGAGAGCTTGATCGAATCAAAGGTCCGGAATGGATTCGCTTCCTCTATGCCTATCCAAATAATGTGCGGGAATCGTTGTTCGACGCGATGGCAGAGGCGGAACACATCTGCAAGTACATCGATATTCCACTGCAACACGCCAGCGCAAATGTTCTGAAGCTGATGAAGCGTGGCGGCAATCGAAAAGCGCTCACGAATTTGATTAATCGAATGCGTGAAAGAGTGCCTGGCGTCACGGTCCGCACTACGTTTATTGTCGGTTTCCCAGGCGAGACTGAGGCGGATTTCGAAGAGCTTCTCGGTTTTATCAAAGACGTTGAATTCGACAACGTCGGCGTCTTTACATATTCGGATGAAGAGGAATGCGAGGCCTATCCGCTTTCGGATAAGGTGCCCGCGAAAGTCGCGCGCGCACGTCAGGCAAAGCTTATGCGCGAACAGCAAAAGATCGCCAAACGCCGCAACCGCAGAATGATCGGTAAAGAGATGAAGGTTCTGATCGAAGGTCCTTCACGTGAAAGCGAGCTTCTTTTGCAAGGCCGCACCGAAGGCCAGGCGCCGGAGATCGACGGGGTTGTTCTGATTAACGATATGCCGGAAGAGTTCAGCCCCGTCGCGGGTCAGTTTGTTGATGTCGAAATAACAGATTCAGCAGGTTACGATTTGATCGGGAGAATCATTTGAACTCGTCGTCGCAAATCGGTTTCGCTCGTAAACCTGAAGGAGCACTGGATTACATTTCGCTAGCCATCGCGACCGGACTTGGGACGGGCTTCGCTCCTGTTGCCCCTGGGACGTTTGGTTCAATTGTCGGTGTAGCCCTGTATATGCTGATCGCCATCTTGCGGCTACCCATTGGTATTCATTACGGCGTGATGATGGTGCTGAGCATATGGATTTGCTACATTGGCGTCTGGACTTCGACAAGAACCGCGCAGATGTTTGGAGTCCACGATCCTGGACAAGTAACAGTCGATGAAGTCGCCGGACAATTCATAACATTAGCCTTTTTGCCTGTCGCGCCGCCTATCTATCTGGTTATTGTAGGATTTATATTGTTTCGGCTATTCGATATCGTAAAGCCCTACCCGATACGCGACCTTGAATATTTGTACAGCGGTTTGGGGATTATGGCGGACGATATCCTGGCTGGACTGTTTGCCGGTGTTCTTACTTTTCTGATAAATCTTGCTGTAACCAGCGCAGGTTTTTGATTTTAATTCGTTCCAGCTCATGCATGGTGGACGTGTGTGTTTTTCATGACGCCACGTTTCAGAGCCTTTCATCGTGCTCCGCACGATCAATATCCCGAACAGCTTATCTAACAAGGAGTCGGAATGGCTAAACTCCTCTTGTCCAAGTTACTTAACGGTCGGAAACCCGTACTAGCGGTTATTCTGGCCGCATGTTGTTTGTATGCGCAAGACAAAGGCCAATCAAAAGATCCGAAGACCTATGTCCAACTGGCCGTCAAGGCTTATCAGGCAAAAGATTACAACACGATGATCGATAACCTGAAAGTAGCGCTCGTTCTCCGACCTACGCACGAAACCTACATATATTATCTGGCGAAAGGTTACGCGCTTGCCGGTGATAAAAACAATGCTGTGAGAGCACTGTCCGAAGGCATCAACATGGGGTTCACCTACCCTCTCGCGGATGACAAGGATTTCGTTTCAATCAAAGATACCGACGAGTTCAAAGACCTGATCGCAAAGATGGAGAGAAACAAAGCGCACGTCGGAAACAGCGAACCTGCATTTACGATTCCGGAAAAAGGTCTGATTACTGAAGGTCTGGCTTACAATCCGAATGACCAGTCTTTCTATGTCAGCAGCGTTTACAAACGAAAAATCGTAAAAATCGACAAACAAGGCAATGTGAAAGATTTCGCCACAAATCAGGATGATCTGTGGAGCGTAATGGGAATGAAAGTCGACGCCAACCGGCATCTGTTGTGGGTTTCGACCGCAGCAAATCCGCAGATGGTGAATTACAAGCCAGAAGATAATGGCAAATCAGCTATTCTGAAATACGATACGACGACCGGGAAACTAATAAAAAAATACGGACTTTCAAACGCGCCGAAACCACACTGGCTCGGCGATTTGACGATCAGTCCAAGTGGAGACGTTTACTCTGCGGACAGTCTCGCTCCACAGATCTATGTGATTCGTCACGATAAAGACGAGATCGAGCTGTTTCTGGAAAACAACCAAATAGCGAACGGACAAGGCATCACTTTTTCGGATGATGGCAAGCACATGTTTATGTCCGATTATTCGAACGGCATCTTTGCGATTGATCAGGGCACAAGGAAGATGACGTTGCTCGAATTTCCTGCGGGAACTTCAATGCTGGGGATCGACGGAATCTACTTTTACAAAGGGAGCATAATCGGCGTTCAGAACGGGATCATTCCGCATCGCGTGATCCGCATCTATCTCAATTCTGATATGAACAAATTCGACAGGCTTGAAGTCATTGAAGCTAACAATCCGGCTTTCTCCGAACCGACACTTGGCGACATCGTCAAAGACACTTTCTATTACAACGCAAACAGCCAATGGGGAGCGGTAGACGACAAAGGGAATCTTGCTCCGATGGATAAACTTAAAGAGCATATAGTTTTGAAGCTTAAGCTGTGATATTTACCTGGGAGCGCAGGCATCCGTGCCTGCATGAGTTTCTCGGCGTACAAGTTCTTTTTTTAATGTGGTGCTTAGTGACACATGCAGGCAAGGATGCCTGCGCTCCCAGGGCTGCTCCCAGGATTATGAAAAATCATCTAACCGCAGAAATAATCGCTATTGGCTCGGAACTGCTCACCCCAAATCGCACCGACACAAATTCGTTGTGGCTGACTGAGCGTCTGAATTCAGTCGGAATCGACGTCAAGCTCAAAACAATCGTCGGCGATGACGAAACGCGTCTGGAAGAGACTATCCGCGACGCAGTGAAGCGCTCTAATATTATCGTCGCGACTGGTGGTCTAGGACCCACTGAAGATGACATCACACGCAAAGTTTTCTCTCGCGTGCTTGGTCGACCGTTAATACTGAACGATGCGGTACTGACAGGACTAAAGAAGTTTTTTGCGAGTCGTGGTTACAAGATGACCCCAAACAATGAACGGCAGGCTCTTGTGCCGCAAGGCGCCGAAGTTCTGGCCAATCCCAACGGAACAGCACCCGGACTGTTGATTCGCGAAGACGGCAAATATCTGTTCATTCTTCCTGGTCCTCCGCGAGAGATGAAGCCGATGTTCGATACTTATGCGATGCCGCTGCTGAGCGAAGCTTCGCAGGGGATTCGCATTCGCAAGCGGTTGTTGAAGACAACTGGATTGGGTGAATCTGCCCTTGACGATATGATCGCGCCGATTTATACGCTGTATCAGAATCCGACTACGACTATTCTCTTTACTCTGGGTGAAATTGAAATTCACTTGACTGCAACTGCCGAAAGCGATGAAAAAGCTGATGCGTTGCTCGATGAACTTTCCAGCAAGATCGAAGAGAAACTGGATAAATATGTTTTCTCAACAAATGGCGAATCGCTGGAAGAAATCGTTGCCTTGTGGCTAAACGTAAAGCATTACACGATCGCTACGGCCGAAAGTTGTACCGGAGGATTGCTGGCAAAACGACTGACAGATGTTCCGGGAAGCTCGAACTATTTTCATTCGGGGGTGGTTAGTTATTCGAACGATGCTAAAGCTGATCTGGTCGGCGTAGCGCCACAGCTGATAGAAAAACATGGTGCAGTCAGCGCGGAAGTCGCCGAAGCAAT
Source organism: Blastocatellia bacterium (assembly GCA_035652355.1). Taxonomy (GTDB): domain Bacteria; phylum Acidobacteriota; class Blastocatellia; order DASRDY01; family DASRDY01; genus DASRDY01. Next base: position 14,630 of record DASRDY010000053.1, on the reverse strand, counting down.
GGCCGTCGGCATTAAACATCGAGCAGGCACAACAATCGGCATCGGCATTACGGGAATCGCAGGGCCTGGAGGCGGCAGCGAAGAAAAGCCTGTCGGCCTGGTCTACATCGCTCTGGCTGATGATGTTCACGTCGAGCACCGCCGTGCTCTGTTCCCCGGAGATCGCGAGCGCATTCGATATTACAGCTCGCAGGCAGCGCTGGATATGATCCGCAGACGGATTCAATGAGCGGTGGCGCAGACATTCAGTCTGCGCAGGCCGCTGAACCGCCGGCTCGTGGCACCCGTATTTCCGATCACAAAAAGCGCAGACTGAATGTCTGCGCCACCGCTGCCTCGCTCTGCGATTATTTCCTTGTTTTGGCGGACATCTCCTGTAGCAACGCTTTAACCACAGCACTATCGAATGAATTCGATTTGACATTCTTGCCGCCCGAGTGTTCCTCCAGATATTTCTGTCGCTGTTTTGTTAGATCGAGAATCTCCGAACGAATTTTTTTCCGTTCTTCCAATCGTCGTTCGATCTCGGCCTTTCGCTCCGGAGGTTTCATTGATCTGAGGTCATCCGGCAGTTCTTCTGTTTTCACGTCGTCAATCTTTTTGACACCGTTTTCGATGTCCTGAAGTAAATCTCCATCATAAGCATTTCTGTTGATTGCCTTGTTTACGGCTCTGTCCGCGTTGGTTGCGACTGAAAGATTTCCCGCCAGATATCCTTCGGTTGTCTCATGCGCTTTTTGTTTTACTTCGTTATCCTCGCGCTTCATTCCATAGGCGATATAAGTTCCCCCTAGTTTTCTGCTCAGCTCGGCCAATCTGTCGTCGTAAGGAGTCGAAACCTGCTCGACCCCGCCGTTTTGCGGGATAGCAAAATACTGACCACGCCCGTTCTGCGCTATGTCTCGCCATACTCGCGCCGTATCCGGCGCTGATCCGCACTGAATTGAGTTAACAATAATGTTGTGCTTGACCGCATTGGAAATAATTGCAGAGAGAGCAGGCTCGTCCAGGTAGTCATCGTGAGGCGGCGCATCGCCAACCAAAAACAGGACCTTTGTAACACCGTCAGAAGATCGCGCCCAGCGTGGCTTATCGATTCCATCGATTAATGCGCGTTTGACGTCTTCCGGCCAATCGCCTCCACCCTCCGCTCTGAAATCGATCAGAGTGGAATATACACTGTCCAGATCGGTTGTGAGGGGAGTTACGCGACTTACATAATCGTCGCCTCTGTCACGATAGGCGACTAGTCCTACTCTAACTTCCGGACTGTATTCTTCCTGCATGACTTCGTTTATTATGCTCCAGACGCGTCGTTTTGCGCCTTCGATCAAACCGCCCATCGAGCCGGTAGTGTCGATAACAAAAACCATTTCCAGCGTTTGTTCCGATTTTCTCTTTTGCGGTCCAGGCTTTTGCGGCGCCTCGATTTCAATCCGGCCCAGCGCGGCCTTTGATCCTGATCGCAAGCTGAAATGCGTGGTAATACCAATGCCAATTACGAATGCCAGGAGCGCGACAAATGACTTCATAATTTTAGATATCATCCGTTTGTACCTCTTCTTTCAGGGAGCTAAAGCCTGCGGGTACTAACAGGACGGCCGGAAACAGCAAACTTGCAGGATTTAATCATTTAAATCTGAGGGACGGATTGAAGCCGGAGAACCAATCCCAAGTGACTTCTTGCAGATAAAAACTAAATTGATTATTCTGTCCTTGTTTTTGAATCCAACACATAGAGGCATTTACCAGTGAAAACAAAGATTACTTCGATTGCCAGAATTGGTTTTGTTCTGGCGGTGCTGGTAATCAGCGTTCTGGCGACCGATCTGAAAGTAGGCGACCGCGCGCCGGATTTTTCGCTGATGAACAGTGAAGGCAAGGTTACACGGCTGGGTGATCTGCTTGGGACTCAGAAGACCGTACTGGTCTTTTTCAGAACTCTCCATTGAGGAATCTGCACAGGGCAACTCCTCGGTCTGAGTGAGAAATACAAAGATTTCAAAAGCGTTGGCGCGCAGATAGTCGCGATCAACACCGAAGCAGGAACAGAACAACAGGATTTCCGAAAACAACATAACATTGAGTTCATGTTCCTTTCGGACAAAGATGCGGCGGCGGTAAAGAGTTACGGTATTTACAACGATCAGGACCCGACACACGTCGTTCCTTCAACGTTTATTCTCGATAAAAAGGGCGTCATCCGATGGATCTACATCGGAAAAGACCCGCACGACCGTCCTGCACCTGACGTTGTTTTAGCAGAGTTGAAAAAGATTCAGTGATAGTTGGCTGAGCATTGACCTATCGTGACAATCGCTGGCTCGACTCGCTCGATGTTGAGCCAGTGATTTCATCTCTTGTTTTCTGAAGGCTTATCATGCGAACAAAACTTCTCCTCGGTTTGATCTTTGGCGCGGCAATCTGTTTTTTTTCGCAATCATGTATTGTGTCTTCCTCGAAAGAACAGGTCAGTCTGCTATTGACCAACGGCAAGATTTTCACGGCGGATGAGAAGGGCACGATAGTTGAAGCTCTCGCCGTCAAAGATGACCGCATAGTCGCGTTGGGCACAACCGCTGATATCACCGAAAAATATTCGGCGCCGCAGACAATCGATCTGAAAGGAAAGTTTGCAACGCCCGGATTCAATGATGCACATTCGCACTTCGCGAATGGCGGAGTAGCCAAACTCAATGTTGATTTGGTCGGATCAAAGTCTCTTGATGAAGTCAGATCGCGACTTGCGGATCGGATTAAACAGGAACAGCCGGGAGCATGGGTCGTCGGTCGAGGCTGGGATCATACGCTATGGGGAAATGCGTGGCCGAGCCGTCACGACCTGGATTCTGTTTCGCCTAATAACCCCGTATTTGTTACCCGCGTGGATGGACACGTGTCGCTGGCGAATACAAAAGCGCTGGAAGTCGCGGGAATCGTTAACACTACCGCTAATCCTCAGGGCGGCGAGATCGAACGCGACTCGCAAGGCGAGGCTACAGGAATATTGAAAGAGACTGCGGCAGGATTGGTCGAAAAAGTTATTCCGCCGCCTACTCCGGAACAGCGCGAACGCGGAATCCTCATGGCTCTGGATGAAGCCAAACAATATGGATTGACGTCGCTGCACGATAATTCCGAATGGGATTCGTTCCTGGTTCTCGAAAAGCTGAAAAAAGATGGCAAGCTCAGCTTGCGGGTTTGTGAATGGCAGGATTTCCGGCTTCCGGTCGAGGAACTCAAGAAACAACGAGTGGAACATCCCGGCGACAACATGCTCCGGTTTGGCGCCTTAAAGGGATTTATGGATGGCAGCCTTGGCTCGCGCACTGCCTATATGCTGGCGCCTTACAGTGACGATCCAACGACCAGCGGCATTCCGAGGCTTTCGCAGGATCAGCTAAATCAAATGACAATAGAGCGCGATCGTGAGGGCTGGCAGATAGCCTTTCACGCGATTGGGGACGCCGGCAACCGAATGGCGTTAGACGCATTTGAAGCTGCACAAAAAGCCAATGGGAAACGCGACAGCAGAGACAGAATTGAACACGCACAGGTTGTTCATCCCGATGATTTCGTCAGATTTCACGATCTGGGCGTCATAGCATCGGTACAGCCATGTCACATTCTCACCGACAAACGCTGGGCGTTTCAGCGGATAGGGCCGTATCGAAGCCTTGGCGCTTATGCCTGGAATACGTTCAAATCTTATGGCGTCCATATTCCGTTCGGAACGGATTATCCGGTAGAGGTGATGGATACCTATCGAAATCTTTATGCAGCGATCACTCGTTTGAGCGAAGACGAAGCTCCTGGTTTAGGCTGGGAGCCGGAAGAGAAACTGACGATGGCTGAGGCAATCCGCGATTATACATACGAGCCTGCATTCGCCTCGTTTGAAGAAAAGGAAAAGGGTACGTTGGAAGTTGGAAAGCTCGCCGACATCGCGGTTCATTCGCAGGATCTGCTGACAATTCCACCCAAAGATGTTTTGAATGTCCGGGCCGTGATGGTTATATTGGGAGGAAAGGTAATTTACACGAAGGAATAATGGCGAAATTCGAAAAACACATTTTTGTTTGCATAAACCAGCGACCCGAAGGTCATCCTCGCGGCTCCTGCGATCCGACAGGCAACGGCGAGATGCAAAAAATCTTCAAGAAAAAGCTCGCTGAACGTGGATTGAAAACCACCGTCCGAGCCAATCGCGCAGGTTGTCTGGATCAATGCGAGCACGGCCCAAACATAGTGGTCTATCCAGAAGGAGTGTGGTACGGATTCGTGACTCCCGAGGATATAGACGAGATTATCGAATCACATATTGTCGGTAATGTTCCGGTTTCTCGTTTGATGATGAAGGAGTCGTGTATTAATACTCCCACGTGCGAGCACAAACCTGGACGAGGTTAGCAACAGCTATACGTTCATTGAGCCCCGAATGGGCTGGTCTTTCGGGTAGACTTCGAACTGAAGCTCTGGATGGGATTCTCGCAGATTATGGTACTTCTCCGCAGGTAGACGTAAGCCAGTTCCCACCCAAAATCCACCTGTTTTCTCAGCTTCCTGGCGAATTTCCTGAGGTAGTCCCTTAAGCTCGACTTCTGATCCCCAAACTATCACGTGGACAATCGGTTTTTCCATTTTCTCCTCAGACCCATCATTTTGCTGGCAATTGTACCAGCTTTATGGAAATAAATCTCTTCGATGAAGTAACCACATCTAATTGCCAAGATTATATTAAATGTTGCAAGGATTTGGATAAACCTTGTAGTGGAGCCGATTTTCGGTAGAATGTCTGTTCACAAAAGCGTCAAGTGTGGCCGGACAGCTATATGCTGCAAAGACTGCACTTGGCACTCCTGTACGATTTTACCGACAATTAGACCGCAGTTTCGGCTAAACTGTTTTTTGAAGCCGTCGCCAGTGGCGGCTGCAGTTTTTTGGGAACCTCCGGATGCAAGCGGTGTCTAACCGTAGCGTCTGACGGTATAGGGACAGACGATTATGACGAAGTTAGTCATCACGTCTCCGGTGAACCGCCCGTTTTTGATGGGGAGGCTCGTTGAAAGGCACTGGCAATGAAGACCGGAGTTATAGCGATGATAGAAGAGCCCGGGTTTTCGGCGATTGCCGCGGCTGAACTGGTTCATACGCCAACAAGTCAGGAGACGGGCTTGGTGGAGAAGCTCCGCGCGGGAGACCGAGGGGCTTACGAACAGTTCGTGGCCGAATACCACCAGATGGTTTACAGCCTTGCGCTCCGGCTGGTGGGCGACGTCGAAGAGGCTCGCGATATTACTCAGGAAACTTTCCTGAAAGTATTCCGTCATCTGTCGACATTCCGTGGGGAAGCAGGATTGAAGACCTGGATTTACCGGATCGCCATCAACCAGGCTTCGAATAATCAGCGATGGTGGCGAAGACGCAAAAAAGACTGGACAGTATCGCTGGATCAGAACGTGAGCGCGAGCGACGATTCGGTAAAGATCGCGGACACGCTCTGCGATAACCAGCAGTCGCCCGAGCAGCAGGCAATCGCGCGTCAGCGCGATCAGCAGTTAATGCTCGCTCTGGGACAGTTGAAACACGATTATAGAGTTGCGGTGGTGCTGCGCGACATAGAAGGGCTTAGCTACGAAGAGATTGCCGAGGCCCTGGCGATTTCACTGGGAACGGTCAAATCGCGCATCGCCCGTGGACGCGAGGAATTGCGTCTGCGATTGAAGAATTTTCTTTGAAATTGAATCCTGTTGTTTTTTAGACGCACACAGGATTCGGGCTTTTTCCGATGCCTGACCCGCTCTGGTTAGGTAGGTTTGACAATCGAAGATGCCGATAGGTACGAGTAGAGATTCTGGTTCGTCGGATAGATAGGCCAACAACACTCCGAACAATCAGGAGACAGACACCGAACCGGAGCCGGCCAGTCATCGGGAAAAGCGAATAGATTCAGTTTGAGCATCTCAGCCGAGTGTGCTCGCGATCTGAGAAATTCAAACTGAGATCGAGTGAAGATTATGAACTGCGAACTATTTGTACAACGTGCTTCGGAGTTTCTTGACGGTCAGTTAAAGCTGGAACAGCGGCAACTGGTCTCGGAACACGTTGAGCTTTGTGCGAAATGTCATGAACATCTGGAAGAGTTGCGCTCAGTCTCGCTGTTGCTGGGCGGATTGCCTGCTCCGAAACCGGCGGAGAACCTGCAACTGGAGATTCTGGCGGCGACCGAACAAAGAGAGTCGGTGCCGTGGAATGTCCGAACGATGTTCAGTTACAAGATGACACCGTTCAAACCGCGGCCACTAGCCAATATCTCAGGATTGGTGTTAAGCGTAGTCTGCTTTGTTTTCATATTATCCCAGTTTACGACTTGGCCGTTCTGGAAGACCAGTCTGGATATAGAAGGTCCCGTCTATATTTCGCACGCGGATTTTGACAAATTGAACCCGATCGGAGTGGATTTTCACGGCGATGGGCCGTTCACGCTGCCTCGCGTTTCTGACATGAGGACGCTGGATTATGTAAACAGCGAATTGGAAGAGACTGGCAGGGGTGACGAGATCATCTTTCTGGCGCGTGTTGCTCCTGACGGAAGAGTAACCTGGGTGCAGATGCTTCGGCCGGATAACGATCCCAAGCTTCGCGATTACCTTATCGATATGGTGGGCAGAACCAGATTCGTTCCCGCGCACGACGGCGAACGCCCAGTCGAGTCTCAGGCTGTCCTGATGATGTATTGGGTCAATGTAAAGGGATAGCTTTCAAAGTTTCTTCTTAGTTCTTTTAACATTCCCCAAGTACCCCTGGCGCTTTCAGGAGGAACTTGGCCAAGTATTCGGCAAGCCATGCTGGCGCTGGCTTTGAAACTTGCCACAGTTCACGCGGCTTTAAAAGAAGGTCCGCAACCGAATGAGTTTCGGAAGGGGTACATATGTTCAATCTTCTTGTCGAATCAACCACAAAAACGCGCAGGCGAACTCCAAGATATTTTCTGTACACATTTCTAGTTTACGGCACGATTATGCTGGGAGCACTGGTCGGATCGATTATGATTTATCGGCCGGCCCTGGCTGATACTTATGAATCCATAGTTATGACCGTTCCCCCGACGCCGCCACCCGCAGGAGGCGGTAGTCCTCAACATTCAGTATCAAAACAACCACGGCAGGTAATGTCAATATACGAGCCTGCTTCAAATACTTCGGACGTTAACGTAAGGCGCGTAGAGCAGGCGCCGAGTATTGAAGAAGCTGGCAATTTCTCTGGTGGGCCCGTCGGCCCTGGTGGTGGTAACGGTCCTGGAACAACTGACGGTATTATCGGAGCACCTTCCTCAAACATAAATTTCGGCGATGCCCCTAAACCGCCCGTTACTAAACCCGAGCCAGTACCCACTCCCACAAATGACAAACACGAAGACAAAATCATTAAAGTCAGCGAAGGTCCTCTGCTTGGGAAAGCAATATACATCCCCGTTCCTGACTATCCGGTACTTGCCAAACAGGTTCATCTGGAAGGGTCAGTCCGAGTCGAATTGCTGCTGGATAAAACAGGTCACGTAGTCACGGCAAAGGCTGTAAGCGGTCCGCCGATGCTGTGCGCCGCCGCTGAGAAGGCCGCGAGACAGGCAAGCTTCAGACCTACCCTGCTCTCGGGCGAACCAGTGATGGTACAAGCAGTGATCACGTTCAATTTCAGGTTACATTGATCGGTACTTGAAGGATGTGAATAGACGCTGACGGAGGGGGGGCGAGCGATCGCCCCCTTGTTTATTATCTTCTGAGCTTTAATAAATCCAAAAACTCTTCGCGAGCTTTCTTGTCGTTAAACACGCCGCGTATCGCCGATGTTGTTGTCATTGCGCCGGGTTTCTGTACACCGCGCATCTCCATGCACATATGGCGAGCTTCGATCACAACCATGCAGCCCTGCGGCTTAAGCTTGTTGTCAATGAAATTGATTGTTTGCTCTGTCAATCTTTCCTGCAGTTGCGGCCGGCGCGCGTAAAACTCGACAATTCGCGGAAGCTTTGACAGTCCGACGATCCGATCATTGGGAATATAGGCAACGTGCGCGTGGCCGTAGAACGGCACGAAATGGTGAGAGCACATCGAATAAAACGGAATGTCTTTGACCATTACCATTTCGTTGTAACCTTCATCGTTGGGAAATGTTGTAACGCGAGGCTCGCTGTCCTCCTGCAATCCCGCGAACATTTCCAGATACATCTTTGCAACCCGCTTATCGGTTTCGCGCAAATTCGGATCGTTTAAATCCAGGCCAAGCGCGTCAATAATACGACGCATGTGAAAAGCGATTTTATCAATCTTCTCTTTCTGCTGGCGTTCGGATTCTTCTTCGTCCAAATCTTCAACCGGGTATTTTGCATGAGGATTGTCGATTAAATCGTGAATAGTGCCCACTTACTCGTTCCTTTCCCGATCACTTCTGTCAATAAACCATTTCAGCAAATAATCGGCCAAACCGGCTGTCTACACCGCAAGTTATTTAAAACTATAAGCCTTATTGGTACGAACCAACCCGAAAATCGGTTTTATATCTGTGAATGGCCTTTTAAACTGCCAACGGTGAAACTTTCACGCGGAAATATTTCCTTCTTCGGCTCCGGCTTCTCCGCGGCTACGTTTGCCGCGATCCTGGAAGTCTTTATTAATCCAACGTGGCCGCCCTTATCCAGTATCAGTGCCTGCTCAGGGTCAAGCTGCCGCAGTATTGTCAATGCCTCCGAAATATGTTTCTTCTCTTCGTCGATCACGTGTTTAAAGAAAGCGCGTGTCGAATCGCTTTGCGAGCGTAGCATCAGATTCGTATACGTATTAATCGTTTCCAACTCTCGCGACATCAGATCCCGAATCAGCGGTTGATCATTGAGCTCATCAGCGGGCATTACGGAACTCCTATTCATCCCTGACGCAATATATGAGTCCGATCAATCCGTTGTCAACCATCATGATCCGTTAGTCCATTCCCGGGGCCAGTCTCGACACCCACTCCATGTTTGAAGACTAACTCGCCACCCAGCCACCCGACCAGTCCTAATAAACAGATATTCGCGGCCGACAGTATAACAACGACGGTCAGTAACCGGCCGGATGCGGCTTTCAGATTGATCCGCAGAACAGTGTCAACCAGGTACAAGGTTACTACCGAAAGCGCGGCCATAAGATGATTAGCCGCGGTTTTGCTGGCCGGATGGGAACCAGGTATATGAGAAAAATCGATTAATCCAGGAATGGCTGCGGCACAGGCACCGGCCGTTCCTGCAATCAAATCCCAGAACGATATTCGATACCAGAAAATATCCCTGGTCCAGACGTAGACCAGATCAAAAACAAACGAGACGATCCAAAGACCTATGGGGAACGCTACCAGGATCGCGTGAACCGGGTGGCCGAAAGCTTTTGTTCGACTTCGCATGACAATCTCGTGTAGCGCAATCACCTCCGATCGCTCCGCCTGTTTTAAGAGGGGCATAATCAATTGGTGACCTGATTAGCCTGCGCAATGGGACAGGCGATTGCGCCACAAAAATCAATGATTTACAGCAAAAACTATCAGCAGAATCAACGCAACGGCCGCTACCAGACCGTGAATAACCGCCAGAGCACCAGGCAATTGCTTGCCTCTTAAATGAAAGGACAGCAGCCCGAATCCGCCTAGCGCCGCAATAACGAAAAGCACGATGATCAACGTAAGAGACATCGATTCCTCCTTCTTCAACGAAGAAACTTTATTGCCAGTGATGAAAGACTAGCACCGGGAAAGAGGCTTGTTAGTTAGGAAGATTACATTGCAGAAAGTTCTTGCGATTCAATCGGTAACGGCTGCTCCAAGATAGTTTTGCAGAGCCTGGGTTTTGACCGTCAAACGGCCTTTTCTGGAATAGTTGATCAGTCCAAGTGCGCGCAATTGATTTAGCGAGCTGGATACGACTTCGCGTCGCGCGGCGATCATTTGCGCCAGCTCTTCCTGTTTTATGTAATGGGCGATCTCTAGTCCTTCTGGGGTTTCTTCGCCGCCGAGCTCGTCACTTAGTTTCAGCAGAGTTCGACCCAATCGTTCGACAGTTTTATCGAAAGAGAAAGCCCGCAATTGATCATAAGCGGTAGACAGGCGCTGACAGACGTTGATGAGGAACGAGTACATTGCTTCGCGGTTTTGCTGAAGGCTCGTGATCAGATCATCGAATGCGATTTCGACCACTTCGCTGTCTTCCATTGCTATGGCCTGCTCGCGACGTTTGTTGTCGCACAGGCAGAACTCACCAAATATGTCGCCGGTTTTGTTTATTCGCAGGATCAGCTCTTCGCCTTCTTCGGATATGACGCTGCTCTTGATCAATCCCTTGCGCAGGAAATAAACGCTCTTTGCGCGATCTCCAATAACATAGATGAACGAATTGGCGTTAATTCGACGGCCGGGTCTGGCGGTCAGTTGATCGCACAGTTTCCCTCTGAAAAAACTGGAAAGAATAGAGCACTGGTTATGGTCGGTGAGCCTTAAATCATCGATTGCGAGTTCCATATATGAAATTCTATCAAACCTTTCAAATTACTCTGGGAACTTTCCGGTCGACAAATAGTGGAACGCTTTCTCGTTACAACCTCTCCGATAAATATCCATTCTGAATTCGGGCATCTGCCCTTTGGGCGACGAGCTGTAAAAAATCACCGCCGTTGTCACGTTGCGTCCCTTAATCATAGCTGCGCAGGTATCGTGTGCTGTTTGCCCGAAGTCATTCAGAATATGCAGCTTTCCGCCTTTAACATCTGCAAGTGCTGCTACCTGCGCCCATTCTCCAGCATTTCCGCCGAATGCGCCCAGCAGCAATTCGTCTATACCGTCCTGATCCAGATCGATAGTTTTTAGTAACTGCCCACGTTGATCGGTGTCGATATTTGCAACGATTTTCTGACCTTCGAAAACAACCAGACGCTTCGATCCGTACCCATCTGCATGACTGGCTCCGCATTCTCCCACATTAATCAGGTAAGCCGTTTGCTGAGTTCCTGGGGCGGTAAATGAGCCTGTCGCGGAATCCATTACCTCGGGTGTAATTTGACCTGCGTTTCGCGCTTCATCAAGACTGCCCAGGTATTCGCCGCATTGATCGCTGGACTTCAAATACGTGTGAAATACTGCAGTGAGGATCTTCTGCTCCGCCGCCGGACCTAATTTCGGCGTCTTGACCTTTGAATTGCTGAAATCAAAAAGAATCTCCTTTGCGCCAGCGCCTGCGAGTGACAGTGGTTGAGGTTTTCGCTTAGCTTCGCTGGCAAGAAAGTCCCCCAGGCGGCCAATCGGCATTACCGTCTGAATGCTTTTGTTGTCTGCGGGTGATCCGATCAATATCCCAACAGCCTGTCCGGTTGAGTCTACGATGGCGCTGCCTACGCTTGCTCCTGCCTCCAAAGGAATTTCAAGAAGATCTTTGTCTTTGTTATAGCCTGTTATGGTGGTTTCTTTGTAAAACCGTTGACCCGTGTCGGTGCTTCCAAGAATTACGACTTTGTCCCCGACGGCTGCCGGCCGCGCGGTGGCGAACGGCAACGGTTTGCCGCTGGAATTGTTCACCCTGAGAATAGACAGACCGTGGATTCGATCCATGTCCGGGACATCAGTAATGTCGTATCGGATTGCGCTGCCGATCAGGGTCACGTAACCGCTGGAAGCTCCGGCAATAACGCCCGTCGGAACCACAATCTCGTTCTCGGCAACATAAAAACCGCTATTTTGATAATTCGCGTCGGTGGCCGCATTGTGCGTGAAGACGGGAGCAACAGAGTCGAGAGCTTCGAGATAAGGCGAAGGAATATTGATCTTGTTTTTATTATCAGTATTGGTGGAGATCGCAGGCCCCTGCACACCCGCTTTTAGCCAGTACAGCCCGCCGCCAATGATGGCCCCTCCTACTATTAATACTCCAAAGGCAAGGAGCACGATAATCAATATGGGAGCGCGGCTTTTCCTGACATTCTGCGTCACGACAGTGACGGTTGGTTCGACCATGATCGGCGGCGGCGCCGGCGATGTCACCCGGGAATCGGATACGTGCGGCATCGGAGGCAGTTCCCTCGTCGAAAAATCTCCTGACCGCGACGATTGGATGTCGCGAAAAGTATCCGCCGATGGACTGATACCGGCGCCCATCGATTTGGTCGTATATCCGGCATTATCCGATATTCCGACGAGCACTTGTTGGCGAAGTTTTTTCCGAAGAAAAGCGGTGGTGGCCGGGCGGTAATCACGATTGAGCGCCAGCATTGAATGGATCAGCTTACTGAACGCTTCGGGAACCTCGGGGTTCAAAGCCCGCGCTTCGACCAGTTGATCAGGCAGGCCGCTGGCCAGATCGGCGGCTCGTGCAACGGCATCGAGCGGCGGTCTGCCAGTTACAAGATGATATAAGGTAGCCGCCAGTGAATAGATATCGCTGCGCTCGTCAGTTCCAAGTCCCCGAATCTGCTCGATGGACGAATACTGAGGCGAATATCCGTGCACTACGCTGTTCGCTGTTAGTGAAAGCGTCTGCGAAACGCTGCCTTTAGCCAGACCGAAGTCCAGCAGAATGATCTCGCCCTGCGCCGACAGTTTCATGTTCTGCGGTTTAATGTCGCGATGAATAATCGGCGGTTTTTGCGCGTGCAGGTATTCAAGCAGGCTCAGCAATTGGTCCGCCCACGCGACCACCTGATCGACAGGGAACGGACCACTCCTCTGTCGTTGTATTTCCGCAAGATCGGGACCCGCAATGTATTCCATCACCAGGAATTGAGCATTGCCTTCGGCAAAATGATCGGTGACCTTTGGCAACGCTGGATGGCGAAGCGATGCTAAAAGTTTGGCTTCTTGCGCAAACGCATAGTTAAGGCGGTCATCATTAAACAGACACTCTTTCAATGCGATTGTGCTATGCAATCGTTGATCGAATGCCTCATAAACGGCGCCCATTCCGCCTTTCGCAATCAAGCGGACTACCTGATATCGATTTTGTAACCAGAAACCCGGCGTAAGCATCGATCTTCTCACTACAGGAAGCGCGTAACGATGGAACAAGGGTATTCCTGCGAACGCGAGTAAGTCAACATAAAGCCGATCAACACGTAATCGTCTGCCTTGAGCCTCGCGGGTATGATAAAATAATTAACAGAGGTATTTGTATATGTCGGCTAGAAGCTCCGAGATTCTTAATGAGATTCTAATGTTATCTCCGCAAGAAAGAGCCGAACTTGTTGATGAGATATTAGCTAGTTTTGGAGCCGGTCCCTCCGACTCAACTCTCGCAAAATGGGCTATTGAAGCCGAGTCTCGTATTGATGCGATCGAGAGCGGTGAGATGGGTACCAGTCCAGCAGAAGAAGTCTTTGCGAGATTTGGCAAAAGCGTTTAACCCAATTCATTATTGAACTGAGAACCCAGAGGGGTCCGGTCCAGTTGTTCATAGTAACCTGTATCGGCTCGACGCACTTTGTCACTCTCAGCGAACGCTTCGGTAACAGCCCCCATTCGGGTTATACTCTGCCTTTATGACTGAGGCGTTAAATACCAGCCTGACAACAAAGATTTTGGGCTTTCTGGAGAAACCGGGCGTTATTAACGGTCTGGGGTTTCGTTTATGGCGGTTTTCTTATGTTCTTCGACAGAGGCTGATTCCGTCCTGGCGTCGCGCAAAACTGGTTGATGAAGAATTCGATCGAAAGTACGGGCTGGAAACCGGTGACTGGATCAACCTGGGCAGATTGAACATAGCAAGTGAGAACCTGGAACACGGCACCCATTACGAAGCCGTGAGCTCGGCTCTGTTTGGGGAAGCGATCGCTCAAATCTCCGAGCCGCTCGACGATTTCATCTTTATAGATTTTGGTTCCGGCAAAGGGCGGGCGCTGCTGCTTGCCACAGAATGTGCGTTCAAAAAAGTAACAGGCGTCGAGTTCTCTTCCGATTTGCACCAAGTTGCATTGCAAAATATCGAAACGTACAAGCGCAGAACTGGCAGCAGCAAAATGATCGAGTCGATCTGTATGGATGCAACAAGTTATGAGATTCCGGCCGATAAAGGAGTCTATTACTTTTTTAACCCATTTGATGAAATCATTTTGGAAAGAGTCATAAACAACATAGAGACGTCGTTACGCGCAAATCCGCGAACTGTTTACATTTTGTACTGCAATCCGATTCATATTGCCGTTGTGGAAAAAACAGGTTTCAGCAAAATAGCCGAAGGGGACAAATTCGCTCTCTTCAAAGCGACAGCAGCAGGCCAAGCCTCGGGGAGGAAGCTGTGATCGCTGCGGCTCCGCCGAAATCTCAGATCAACCTGGTACCTGTTCAGCAGAGTTCTTCTTCTATCCAGCTGGTTGTACCAATTGTAATCGGAATGCTGATTACAATTCTGCTCGTCATCGCGGCGCGCGGCGGCGATCTGCTGATACATATAAAAACTTATCTTTTCACCTATACGATTTCATTCGCCTTAATGATCGCTTGTTTTGCTCTGCTGCGGAATTTCGGTCGTCGGGAATTCACTCTTGTCTTCGTGTTCGCAATAATATTCCGCATAGTGATGATTTGCGCCCCTCCTACGCTGAGCGATGACATATATCGTTACG
>DASRDY010000052.1:0-8726 GCA_035652355.1 Blastocatellia bacterium | reverse complement strand
CCTGCTCTGCGCCGACGGCGATCTGATTCATCGTATTATCCAGATTTGCGACTGCCTGATTTAAAGCATTCTTGATCTTGGCGTGATCACCATTGTAGTTTCCGATAATCCGAGCAGATAAATCACATCCAGCGACTTTCTCCAATACAGCGGCCGCTTCATTGACCGGCGCTACGATCGCTTCTACAGTGCTATTTATCTCTTCTATTAATTTGCGGTATTCGCCACGAAAATTTGTTGCATCTCCCCGATTAGATAGCTTGCCTTCGCGTGCCCACTTGGTCATTTTCTCTGTCTCTGCTGTTAATCCGCGTAGGCTGGTGATTGTTTCTTGCAGTGCAGGGGCGATTTCATCCCCTTCAGATTGTGGAATAACGTCAAAACTGACGTCGCCTTCGGCTATTCTCTGCAAACTACCGACTACGTTCTTTTGCAGCATGTCCGCAAACGAATCCATCGCATCAGCCATTTGCCCGATTTCATCTCCGCGCCCCAGTTTTAGTCTTCGGTCGAGATGTCCGCCACTGAGTTCATTAAGCATTTCTACGGATTTGATCAAAGGGCTTGTGATCCGTCGCATGATCCACCAGGCGAATACGCATGCGCCGATAAATACGATTGCGCTTGACCAGATCATCCATTCGCGCGCGGATGCCGCAGAAGCCACGGCCTCTTTCGCAGCCGCGTTCATGTCATCCTGGCTATCGCTGACCATTGAATTCAAGGACTCCATGTATTCTTTCTTTGCAGGCAAAGTATGCTCGTTGAGCTCTCTAAGCGCGCCTTGGCGGTCACCTGCTTCCGCAAGATCACCAACCTTCATGTAACTTTCTACGTACGCTGCGCGCTTGGCTGTATAAGCATCCATTAGCTGTTTGTCTTGTTCTGAAAACAGCATTGTTTTGACCTTTTCGAGCGTTTCCGAGATTTTCTGACGGTTGGCAGCAACTTGATTCCGATATTGATGAATTTGCCCAGGATCAGACGTCAAGGCCATAGACATAGTGGCATTAGTGACATCGTTAGCTCTGTCAATAACAGTGCTGATCAAGTTGACCTTGGCGTACTGTTTTTCCATGATTGTTTTCACTTGTATTTCTTCAGATGAAAAGCCATGCAGCGCCACCAGCGTTAATCCTGTTATCGATGAAAACACTAATCCACAACTAATTTTAAGTAATGTGCGAATCTTTATTCGTTGTATAAGCGACATTATTGTTGCTCCCTTTATTCTCGCAACCATCGCGGTAGATCCTGCATTCCGGCCTGGTTGACGTTATATTCCCTTTTCAAGCAGTCACGGCCATGCTAGTAAAGCCCCATACGGCGAAGACCGGCCAGCAAATCGTATGACACCAGCAAATCCATCCTGGTCTTTTGTCCAAGCGCATAATCGTTACCGACAGCACGAGTGACATAGATCGTGGTGCTGAGATCCTGGACCAGTTTGACCGTGGCATTCGCAAACAATCGGTTGCCATTGCCAAACCGATCCGCATTAAGTCCTCCATAATAACGATCAATGCTGGCGTACCCGCCGCCGACAGCCACGCGTTTGCGCAGTTGCTTTTCGCCATACGCTGCAAAGCCATACACCGTTGTGGTGTCGAATCTCTGATAATTCTCAAAGCGCAGGAAATCGACTACGTGAAGCTCCCTGGCGTTAACCTTCACAGCTTCGCGCATAGTTTCGCGTCCAGCCTCGAATGTGTAATCTGCAGACAGCGAGACTCGATCACCAACTTTCTTTGCGACAAGGAACTGGTGATAGTTTGATTTCGTCAGACGATGAAATCGCTTGTCTAGGTTCGGAAGGCTGCTATCGCCGAGATAGCCGTATGTGACGCTGATTTCATCGAGGTACAACTCTTTCGGTCGCTTGACGCTGACACGTTCGCCTACAATATAACCGTCATTATCATAGCTGGTGATTTCAGTTGACTGTCCTCGATTGAGGAAAAGTCCGCCGTACTGAATTTCCAGGCCCTGAACCGGTTTGGCCGCAAAGTAGGCCTGCTTTAGGCTGAGGTTCGTGCGCATATCGCCCAAGCCTGCGCCGGTATTATTCCAGCTTGATATAAAGCCTGTTCCGCTTTGCACAAAGGCGTTAATTGTGTAATTGCCTGCGGCGTCGAATTTGAATCGTCCCAGAAAAGTCTCTTTGTGCTCCAGGGTGTTCTTGGTCAAAACACCGCTGGTGTTCTCGATCACCCTGTATTGCGTATATACCATTGCTGTCTGAAGCTCGAACCAGCGACTGAGCCGACGCGACCATTCTGGCTGGATATAGTCAGGCTTTTGGGAAGAAGCGGGCTTAGTGCTGTTGTCCGATTTGTTGTCTTTTAATTCCGGCTGTTTTTCGACGACGGCCGTGGCTACAGCCGCAGAAACATTCTGCGTTTTTGTGCCGGTTTGTTGACCGATTGCAACCGATGCCGCACATAAGAAGCTCGCAATAATTGTGATCGAGCTGAGTAGCTTTTGTAATTTACTTGTCATGACGTCCATGTCCTCGACTTCCTTATACTGATTAATGAGGCTTTCCTTAGCCTCGATCAAACTTGTCTACCAATGACCCACCTCACGATGATCCCCGTTTGCGCAAGGAACAAATAAGTCCTTGCCATTTGTCGTTTGGAATTGTCCCTGCAAACTCCAACCCGGGCCGGCCAGTTTCGATGTATGTGGCGTTACAGCACGCGCGGCGTTGTTTAACTTAAAGCTGGAAACAAGACTCAGCATTTCTTCACTTTGGGCCGACATTTCCTCAGACGCGCTGGCGCTTTCTTCGGCATTGGCGGCTGCCTGCTGTGTGACCTTACCTACTTCTCCTATTGCGGCAGTGATCTGGGTGACGCCGACGCTTTGCTGGTCTGATGCGGCTGCAATCTCAGCCATTACGTCGCTTACCTTACTGGAGTAGTGATTGATCTCCTCAAAATCACGAAGAACCGCCTCATCCAGGATGACCCCACCTTCGGCGTTCTTCACAGATTCTTCGATCAGATTAGTTGTGTTCTTTGCTGCTTCGGCCGAACGCATTGCAAGGCGACGCACCTCCTCGGCAACAACCGCGAATCCTTTTCCTGCATCTCCGGCCCGAGCTGCCTCAACGGCGGCGTTCAACGCGAGGAGGTTCGTCTGAAAAGCAATTTCGTCGATCGTTTTGACTATCTTTGCCGTTGAAAGCGCTGATCCCCTGATCTTTCCGATTGCCTCAGAAAGTTTTCGCATATTTTCGCTGCCGCGTTCAGCGCTCTCCCGAGCGCGGTCGGCAAGCGCGACCGCCTCGCGGGCATTTTCAGTGCTCTGTTTGCTCATCGATGCCATTTCCTGTAATGAGCTTGAGATTTCCTCTATTGAGCCGGCCTGTTCGCTTGCTCCCTGGGCCAGAGCCTGGCTTCCGCTGCTGACCTGCTCAGCAGCCGACGAAACCTGTTCGGCCCCAGATGCCATCTGAGTTAGTGTATCTTCGAGATTCTGAACTGCCTGGTTCAGGGATTCCTTTACCTTCGCGTAATCACCCTGGTAATTGCCGGTGATGCGTTTAGTCAGATCTCGTTCCGCAACCCGACTGAGAACGTCGGACGCTTCGTTAATCGGTTTGATAACGGCATCCAGAGTTTGGTTGAAACCTTCGACAAGCTCACGATACCCACCGTTGAACTGGTCGGCGCGCGCGCGTTCGTCCAGTCTTCCAGCGACTGCGGCCTGCCCAAGTTTGACCCCTTCCTCGACAAGCTCGCGAAGGATGGTAACTACCTGGCTCAGGCTCTGCGCCAGAATATCTTTGTCCGATTTGGCCTTGATTTCGGCCGAAAGATCGCCGACAGCAATTTTCCGTGCTACGTCTGCACCGGATTGAACGTTTTCCACCATTGCAATCATGGATCTGGAAAGGTCTCCCATTTCGTCCGAACCATGAGCTTTGACAACCAGATCAACATCGCCCTGCGCCAGTTTGTCTGCCGCCAGAGCAAGATGTTTGGCCTCGCCGGCTATCCTCATTCCTGTTTTTGACCCAAGAAGAACAGCGATGCCGATCGCAATCAAACCACCGATCAAAGCAGTCCACAGCAGGAAATTCATCGCGCCGTCCACGCGCCGCTTGCCTGCCAGGAACTCATCTTCGTAGGCACTGACACCGATTACCCAGTCCCACGGCTCAAAATATATGGTCGCTGCCTGTTTAGTTCGGGCCGATGTCTCTCCGTTGTTTTTCCAGGGATACGAATGGAAGAAGATCTGTCCGTTGGCCTTGATCGCTCCGTTCACCATTATCTGGATGGGGTATTGTCCGTCATCACTCTTGGTATTCCAGATGTTCTCGCCATCGCGAGCACCATCTTTGGAGATGATGTATTTGCCTTTGCTATCACCGGAGCCACCTATCACAAAGACGTAGCCGGACTGGCCGAATTTGGAATCAAGGAAGGCCTGCCTCACGCTGGTTAAACTTTCCTGCGGAATTCCCACGTACAACATTCCAGCCAGTCTGCCGGACGAATCCTTGAGCGGTTCGTAAGCCGTTATGTACCATTGGTCAACGACAAAGGCTCTTCCCTTGTAGATCTTTCCCGACATTACGGATGACACTACTGGATTTGGTTTACCGTCGGGGTTGTTCGCAGGAATGTACGTTCCGACGGCGCGTTTCTTTTCCTTGGTGACGACGTTTGTCGCGACGCGCAACATATCGCCCTGATCGTTCATACGCTGGAAAATTGTTACTGTGCCGCCGGAAAGCTTGACAACATCATCAACAATGGGGGTGTAAGTTTGCGGATCTGTGTTCTGCCCAAGCCAGGTTCCTCCGATGCTCATCCGTGGGAGAGAAACCCGAACCTGCTGCTGGGTAAACTGGTCGGTTGCCTGCCAGACTACGCTGTCTCCGCCAAGAGCGGCGCCACCGCGACGAGTCACTATATCGTGAGCGATATTGAGATTGGTGTCGACAACGTGCTTTAACAATTCGTGCTGAGTCTGGCACAGCAAGTACATTGCCTTTGCCTGTCGCGCCAGGTTGGGCTTTACCTGACCTTCGATCTCTTCTCCTGCCATACTGCTCAGATGGCGCCCTTGGATAATTGTTAAAATTATAAGAACGATTGCTGGCAGGCTGGCGGCTACAACCATCGCCCCAACGATCTTTCCTCTAAGCTTAAGTGGTGGCATTTTCATAATTATGACCTCATTAGAAATCGGCTAATATGCCCCGGTCATTGTCATCAAAAGGAATCATTACGCGTGGATCGAATTTGGCTTTGTGTCCATTGACATGTTTTGGTTCGTGTTTAGGCACCGGCCTCGACGCAGCAACTTGAGCAGAAACAGGCCGAACAACCCTTTGCGTAGTGCTTTGCGTCAAGCGGAAGCTGCCGACCAGACTCATCATCTCGGCACTCTGTCCGCTCATCTCCTCGGAAGCACTCGCTGACTCTTCCGCATTCGCCGCAGTCTGTTGTGTCACCTGGTTCATCTGCTCTATAGCAGTGCTAACTTGTACAACTCCCTGCGCCTGCTGATCTGATGCGGCCGCGATTTCTGCCATTACTTCGTTTACTTTCTTCGCCTGCTCTTGTATCTCCGCGAAATCTCGCAGCACCTCTTCGTTCAAACTCACGCCACCTTCCGCGTTTTTCACCGATTCCTCAATCAGGTTGGCCGTATTCTTCGCTGCTTCTGCTGACCGCATTGCCAGGTTACGAACTTCTTCCGCAACCACTGCGAATCCCTTTCCCGCATCGCCTGCCCTTGCAGCTTCCACTGCCGCGTTAAGAGCAAGAAGATTCGTCTGGAACGCGATCTCATCAATGGTCTTTACTATCTTTGCTGTCGAGTCGGCCGAGGTTTTGATCTTATTGATTGCATCAGACAGTCG
Source organism: Blastocatellia bacterium (assembly GCA_035652355.1). GTDB lineage: Bacteria > Acidobacteriota > Blastocatellia > DASRDY01 > DASRDY01 > DASRDY01. The sequence goes on along the minus strand of DASRDY010000052.1, from coordinate 2,845 downwards.
ACGCATGTTCTGACCACCACGTTCGGCGCTCTCACGCGTGTGCTCGGCGAGGCCGCGAGCTTCCTTGGCATGCGCAGTATTCTGTTTGCTCATTGAAGACATCTCCTGCAGCGAACTGGAGACTTCTTCCAGTGAACTGGCCTGTTCGCTTGCGCCTTGTGCCAACGCTTGGCTACCGGTACTGATCTGGCCTGACGCTGATGTAACCTGTTCAGCGCCAGTTGCTATTTGACTCATCGCGTCGTCCAAATTCTGTATAGCGTTATTAAGCAGGTCTTTGATCCGTGCATGATCACCCTCGTAATCGCCCTCCATCCTGGCAGTCAGGTCGCGGTTAGCCAATCTTTCAATAGCCGCTCCTGCGTGATTCAACCATCCGATTGCAGTTTTTCTTCGCGCTTCAACATCTCGGTTAAGAGATTCAGTGGCGGACATAATGCTGTTAATACCGTTCACCAGGTCCACGTAGCTGCCATGGAAACCGCTCGCGTTTCCCCGTGCACTAAGGTCGCCGCTCTGAGCCGAGCGGATCAATTGTTCGGTTTCGGTTATTAGCGCCCGTAATGTTACAGTTGCCTTTTGAAGGGCCTTAGCGAGAACACCAAATTCGTCTTCTGAATCGTATTCAATTCTGTGGTGAATATCCCCGCCGGAGACGCTTTCCAGCCCCTCGACCACGATAACCAACGGCTTTGTAATTAGCCTGGAGATTACCCAGCCAGCAAACGCGACGATGGCGACAATCACTACGGCAAGCAGAATAAGCAGGACTGTTCGCCAGCTTATTAACGAAGCAGCGGCGATCTCATCGTTCTTGCCCTGTTCCGTTGCCAATGCAACCACCTCGTCAATTGCAGCGCGATGCTCTTCATATTTTTGCTTTAGGATTCCATCGGCCACATCCTCTGCTTGGGCTCTGTTCCCACTCATAATGGCAGGGATGAAATCCTTGTCGCGAGCCTCAAAAAACTCTTTAGCTGGGCGATAGGATTTTTCAACCAGAGTTTGTCTGGTTTTCCCGTCAGTGAGGTTTTTGGCCCAATATTCGTGACGCTCCTCGTACTCTTTTTCCAGATTTTTGCTTTTCTCTACCAGCGCTGTTAATTTCGTCGTATCTTTTTCGCTCAACATTTGAAGGGTCACTAAATAAGACTCGATCAGATATTCCGGAGGCGGCAGAATATCAGCCACCAAATCTTTGCCTTGCACGATCTGGCCGTATACCGGGCCATTTACTTCTACAGTCATCAAAGTGCTGTAAGAAAAGAGGCCGAATAGAGTCAACCCTGCGACGGATAACAGCACTAGCAAGAACAGCTTTGTTTTTATTCTTAGATTTCTAATCGTATTCATTATGCTTCCTCAATTTAAAGTGACGCAGAAAACACTAATCTCCCATCTAAGGTTAATCACGCTTCTGCGGCAACTACTGCTATCTGGCTCAGCGTTGATTTGTTGACCATGTGACTTCCCTGTCCTTACACTTTCTACGTGTGCCATCAATGGAGGCACACCGGCGCGTTAATTAAAAATCAAATCCAACCCTCAATGTCGCTACAACTGATCGATGACCTATGATTCCGGGAATAGGTGAGCTGATGTACTGCACATCCGGCTTCACGCTAAACCAGGGCGTCAGTCCAAATTTGTAAAAGAACTCTCCTATAATTTCGTGATTGTTGCCCATATCAGCCGCGGCGTGGCGATTGATTGTTACTCTGGTCATCGCCACACCTAGCACGTCGTGATCGCGATGCGGTAGTAAGCCAGTCCACGACAACCCCGCGCCTAGGTGACGATTCATAACAGCATCATCGGGATTGGTATTGCCGACCTGCACAAAAAGCCCAAGTCCTTGCGGGTCATCGGAATGTCTTTGCTCCTTCCAGATCGTCTGATCAAATACGACGAAAGAGCCGTTGGTTGTTTTAGTCAGGCTCCCATCGAGCCGTGTCCATTCACACTGTCGACGCCAAAGCCCGACTCCGAGCCGGCCGTTTAGATCGCCGTCGAACAGATGCCATCTGGCGTCAGTTTCTCCGATTAGAAACCTTCCACCGTACTCCGATTTATAAAGGCCAAACCCTGCACTGAAATATTTCGCAGGATACGCGAACACATCGAATCCAAGTGAAGGATCAGGATACGTAGGCAGCGAGGCAATTGTCGGGCTGTAACCCATTGCCGGGTTGATAAACTCGCCTCCATTTTCGGTGAAGGCAAATTCTGTATTGGCATCCATCCAACCTGCTTTGATTCGCAGTCTGCGATCAAAGAACGAATGGCTTATCCACGCTTCACCGATCTTGTGGAAATCATCAGCGTCGATATTCGAGATGCCCTGCAGCACTGACATTGTCTCGGCGCCGTTGCGTCCGATTGCCGAAAAATACTGAACCGAGGCCGTTGTGTCTTTCCACCCCAGCATCGTTCCCAAGTCGAAATCTGCACGCAGGTTGATCAGACCGCGACCAATATAGTTCCGACTATCCCCGTCATCTCCGACACGTGAAGTGTCGAACGTCAGTGTGCCACGGAATGTCAGCCCTTTTTCTTCCAGTCTCGAGCGACGGCCGTGCCAGTTTCCGGTCATCCTTGACCACTGCCACGGCCAAACCCGGTTGGTTCCATCCCCGGGGCTAACTTGATCCGCATCCGCCTTTTTGGTGCTGTCGCTCGACTTTGCGTCTGAGCTTTCGTCCGTCTTCGCAGCCACCGACGATGTCTGCTGGGCTGTCGATTGCCCGTGGTCACTCTTGCCAGTGGTCGAGACAGGTCGAGTTTCCTGCGCGAATTCGAATGTCGTTAACAACAACGTTGTCATAATACAAGTGACTGCAAACCT
>DASRDY010000051.1:0-30458 GCA_035652355.1 Blastocatellia bacterium | reverse complement strand
GACACAAAGAATTATGGATTCTCGAAGCGTCGCTATCGGATCGCCAAGGCGATGTCGCTATTGAAAAGAAAGAGCAGGTAGCTTAGAGTTGCAGTCATCGAACCGCTACCTGACCTTCTACTGAGTTCGGGGCAACTTCCTAAAAATCTCGTAATTACTCACCCATCTAACATCAAACCGGATTACCCGCTGTCAACCGAGCCGGTTTATAGATTATACTGATAACCTCTTCCCATCAGGTTCCACAGCGGTACAAAAATGAATCTAAGTCTAAAATCGTTAATAGAAAAGCTGAACGATACCTGTCGAAATGCGTTGGAATCCGCAGCCGGGCTTTGTTTGTCACGCACGAATTACGAAGTCGATCTTGAGCACTTTTTTTTGAAGCTCGCGGAAAAGCCTGAGGCAGACTTCGCGTGCATTCAGGCATATTGTGATTGCGATGCTGCCAGATTCTCACAAGATTTGCTTAAAGCGTTGGATCGACTCAAGACAGGCAATACTCGAACACCGGTTCTATCGCCTCGTTTGGTAGATCTTATTCAGGATGCTTGGTTACTCTCTTCAATTGATTATGACGGCGCAAAGATTCGTTCGGGTCACATAACCTTGGCTCTCCTCAGTAATGCTGAGCTCGCGCCGTTGGCTCGTGAGATTTCAAAGGAATTCAATAGCATCACACTTTCGCTGGATTCATTGCGATACAAACTGAAGGAGATTACCAAAGATTCAATCGAAGCACGCGAAATGGGCCGCCAGTATCAATCAAAGGAAAACAACAACGCTCTGGACAATCGAGCTTCGCAGACGCCAACGCCGGCACTTGATCAATATACTATTGATCTGACCGCACAGGCTCGCGCCGGCCAAATAGATCCAATTCTCGGACGTGAGTCAGAGATTCGACAGATCATTGACATCCTTATACGCCGTCGCCAGAACAATCCAATTCTCACTGGTGAAGCAGGGGTAGGCAAGACTGCGGTTGTCGAAGGGTTTGCTCAACGAGTAACAGCGGGCGACGTGCCGCCTCCATTGAAGGGGGTATCTGTGCGAACGCTCGATCTTGGTTTGCTGCAGGCCGGAGCCGGCGTAAAGGGCGAGTTCGAGCAACGTTTGAAATCCGTTATCGACGAAGTGAAAGGCGCCATTCCCCCGGTCATTCTGTTTATCGATGAGGCTCACACCATGATAGGCGCTGGCGGCCAGGCCGGACAAAGCGACGCCGCCAATCTGCTGAAACCGGCGTTGGCTCGTGGTGAGTTGAGAACGATTGCGGCGACTACCTGGGCGGAGTACAAGAAATATTTTGAGAAAGATGCTGCTCTCGCGCGGCGGTTTCAGGTTATCAAAGTCGACGAACCTTCCGAGTTACAGGCGCTGGCGATGGTACGCGGACTGGTTGCTAAACTGGAAGCTCATCATCAAGTCCGTATTCTCGACGAGGCAGTCGAAGCCGCCGTCAAACTATCGCATCGATATATATCTGGCCGGCAGTTACCCGACAAGGCGATAAGCGTATTGGATACTGCATGTTCTCGTGTGGCGATAAGTCTTGCCGCCACGGCACCGGTCATAGAAGACGCTCAGCGTGAATTGGATTTGCTGGCAATCGAGATTGGCGCGCTGGAAAGGGAAGCAAGCACTGGAACGGATCACCGTAAACGGCTGGATGAATTGCAGGCGACCAGAATCGTCCAACAAGAACGCGAAGCTGGGTTGCGAGCCAGGTGGGAAAGAGAGCGTGCTCTTGTCGAACAAATTCAAAATCTTCGTGCTGAGATAGAACAAACCAGTGGGGATGCGAATGCGGCACGAGAACGATTAAGCGAGTTGATAGGCTTGCTGGAACAGACACAGGGCGAAGCACCTTTAATACAGGAGTGCGTAACGGCGCAAACTGTTGCCGAAGTTATCGCGGGTTGGACAGGCATTCCGGTCGGACGGATGATGACTGATGAAGTCAATACGCTGCTTTCTTTAAAAGACAGGCTGGCTCGGCGCGTCATCGGACAAGATCATGCTTTGGAAGCGATCAGCCAGCGTATTCGCACATCCCGAGCCAATTTGACAGATCCTCGCCGACCAGTAGGAGTGTTTTTGATGGTCGGGCCTAGCGGCGTCGGCAAAACAGAAACGGCAATCGCCTTGGCTGAGACGCTGTACGGCGGCGAGCGGAATTTAATTACGATTAACTTGAGTGAATATCAGGAAGCGCATACAGTTTCCGGATTGAAGGGCTCGCCGCCAGGATACGTGGGTTACGGTCAGGGAGGAGTGTTGACCGAGGCCGTTCGTCGCAAGCCGTATTCGGTTGTTTTGCTGGACGAAGCTGAAAAAGCGCATCCGGATGTGATGGAGTTGTTCTACCAGGTTTTCGACAAAGGAACCCTTGAAGACGGCGAAGGCCGCGAAATCGATTTCAAAAATACCGTAATACTCCTGACGTCTAACACTGGCAGTGATAAGGTAATGAAGTTGTGCGCAAAAGCATCGCAGCGCCCATCGCCAGAAGAATTGCTGACGGCGATTCGGCCGCAACTGCTTACAGTTTTTAAGGCCGCATTGCTTGGGCGTTTGATAGTGGTGCCTTACTATCCCATAGCCGATGATATAATGCGTGAAATCGTAAAGCTGCAGCTCAGCCGAGTGGGAGACCGACTACGTGACAATCACAGGGCAGACTTTACCTATGATGAATTGGTGATTACGGCAATCCTGAATCGTTGCGGCGAAGTGGAGAGTGGCGCCAGGAACATCGATCACATATTGACTCGTACATTGCTTCCGTCCATTTCAACGGAATTCCTGGCGCGGATGAACACAGGACAGAACGTATCTACTGTGCATGTGACAACTGGCCCAACTGGTGAGTTCAACTATCAATTTGACTAGGCTTAGTCGCAAAGACTTTGGTGGGATTCAGAGTACAAGCTTTAGCTTGCCTGTTTCCGGAAAATAGCAGCCTAAAGGCTGGACTCTGAACATCTCAGTCCAGTTATCTGGCATCGCCTTTTTTACGATCGTGTTCACCCTTCAGAATCTGCTGGTATGAATAGAAATAATCCATAGGCAATCCGGCCTGTTTTGCGTAGTCTTCGTCGGGTTGGTAATGACCCGACCCGTTGCTCCACCAGCTTAACTTGCCATTATTAAAGGATACCTCGCCCGCGTATAGAACCTGCTTTCCATCGGCAAGCGATGGATGGCGGAAGCGATTGTGGAGCAACATTTCGCCTTCCTGGGTTCGCACGAAATTATATTTCAGATTTGGTACATAAGCGCCGTGGTTGTTAAGCTTGTTGAGACGGTATTGATCGGCAAAATAATTAAGCTTGAAAATGTTGTCTCGATCCACGGGCACCGCCGCGCCGGGATGCAGGTTCGGATAAATTTTAACTCGCTGAACAATACTCGGGATCCGATGGATAACTGGTTTTGGCAAAGGCAGCCGAGATGGAATATTCAACCGCGACAACGCGGCTGCGTGCAATGCAGGCTGCACAATGCGAGCGTTAGATTGATTTATATCTGGTCGCGGCCGAACGTGATTTGGCCGTGGAAGCGCAGTTTGCCCGAGCAGCGGAGTTGGCTGAGTGAATGAATTAGCTCTCTTTATTGCAGGTTGATTTATCGCCTTTGGTTGAGCTGCATTGCGTAATCCTGGTCGCGATTGTACGCCGGGTGTTTGGTTTGGCTGAGCTCGTTGTTGAATTGTCGTTCCTAATGGGGGTATTACGCGATCAGGTTTCTGCCGATGAACACCGGTATTGTGGACCAGGTTCTGATTCGAGGGATTCTTTTTTTGAATGCTGCCCGGACGCTCGGTTACCGTTGTCAGGAAAAGGGTCTTGGTTCGCTTATCCATATTTCCTGGTTGTGTAGGTGCGCGGGTTCCGGGACCGCCTATTTCATCTTAACGGTTACAGGAGTCAAAGCGGCCTTCAATGCCATACGGTCAGCCTCGGCTTCCAAACCGTAATCCTGCACGACAGCTACGCCATCGCCAAATGGATTAGCTACTCTTCCCGACTTCTGCTGTACCACATGCCACAATTCGTGCCCCAGAATTTTCTGCCCCTGCAAAGAGTGCGGATTATACTGCCCCGGCGCAAAGTGAATATTTGTTCCCCAGGTATAGGCCAACGCGCCAATTGATGACGCTTCCGGACCGACATGGATTCGAACGTCTGAGAAGTCCATACCCAGCGCGCTCTCCATTTTAGTTCTCACCTGGTCTGGAATCTGCTGTCCGCCTGTTTTAGGTCGCAGGCTGACTCTGAATGCATCGCTGTTGCCGTTGGATTTCCGCTGAACGGTCTGATTGTTTCCGTCTTTTTGTCGCAGTCGCGCGCCAGACCCCATCATCCTGGCCTGCAGAACTCTGAAGCCGCCTTGCATGTAAGCCTGAATTACTCCGTGGCTCGGTCCACCTGGACGAGCCGGCGCAAGCTTTGGCTGGACTGCGGTTCTCTGACTCAACAATTTCTGAGTCTGATTAAGCTTAACATTAGATTGAAACGGTATAGCTGGTTTCTTGACCATAACGTCTCTCCAAAAAAGTCCCTAGTAAACCGATTCGGCACAATTGACAGTGAATAGTAAAACAAATTCCCAAGATTTTCTATCGAAAACCTGCTATCTGCATCAAAGCTCAGCTTCAGCCGTTAGGAGCGCCGGCCTTCGCCGTGAACTTCGGACGGTTCACCGCCGCTGATATGTTCAGTCGCAAGAGCGGATATACGAGGCTATTTATATAAAAACCCCTACTTTCCTGATATTGCAGTCGCCTGATCGACTCGTCGCTGTCGTAACAATCCTTGTCGATTTCATCCCTGACAATCTTCAGCACTCCGGCGGGATTGCTCGCAGTTGAGGTCTCTTTTTTATCAAAGACCGCCAACTCGCAGTCCAGCAATGCTGCCAGCATCCACGTCGTCAGCAACGGAGTAAACATCCATGAGGCATCGAGATATCTTTTCGCCAGTTGCTGAACATTCTGTCGTAGCGCCGGAAATCTTTGGCTTGCAGCGACTTCTGCTTCCCTGACTATCACAGATAAATCGTACCTGAGAGTCAGCAACTCCTCCAATGTTGCGTCCAGTTGATCTTTCTTTGCCTGGGTAGCGGCGTTGCGGGAATGAGCCATGTAATCTGCTACTTTGGATTCCAAGGCCTGCAGGGCCGTCGGCATGTATGCCGTTTCTTTGGCCAGATCGCGCCGCACTCGCGCGATTGCCTCCAGAACTTCGTCGTAAACCTGACGATTCTGCGGATGTCTTATGTCGTTAAAGAGGTTTTCCAATTGATCGAGCAAAACCGCGAATCGTTCTGGATCCGCTGGACGTTTGCGAATCAGTGAATGCTCCAGAGGGGTTCGCCATACCGTAACCCCGTTTTTCGACACCGGCAGTTGTTCGATAAACGGAAGCTGTTCGTTGATCGGATCCTTATTCAATAATTCAAAGACCTGCTGCTGATCTCCGGCGGCAGCCAGCACCGCCGATAACAGGGCGTTGTTTTCCGCCTGATACTTGATCCTGGGATTCGACGTAGCGCCAGATTCGGCAAGGAATTGTTTATCCGCCTGGTCCTGGGCAGCCTTCAAAGCAGATTTGAATGCGTCAAAGTCCGGTATTTCGGTTCTGATGAGTTCTTTCATCTCTTTGAGCAACTGAGCAGAGTTGCGATCCAACTCCGCGGAGTATCCGAGCTTCTTATAAAGATCGCTCAACTCTGAATTTGTCTCGATCAGTTGCTGGACTGATTGTTTCACATCAGGAGCCGATGGGATCTGGTCAGTCGAAGAATCTGGATCAGGATTTTCAGCCGGAGAAAGGAATGTGTATATCAAACTGCTGACATACAATCCGTGCTGCTCGAGAGTTCGCAGGCGCTCGACGGACTCAATTGCTTCGCAATTGTTGACTGCGTGATCGTCGGCGATTGTCCGCAACGCTTGCCCGAGAGTCTGCTGGAACTGATCAGGTAATGTCGCCAGCTCGGCATACAACAAAAATGCCGAAACATAATGCGAAAGCCACGAAGTATGAAGAGAAGGAGTGTTCAAATACTGCCTGGCTTCATGTTGCAACCGTTTCTTTTGTATTTGCAGGCTCGCCTGCGGAATAATGTTTTCCCGGCCTGTGAGCAAATCGTATTGGTGGCGAAACGTGACCACCTCTTCCAGTAAACGATAGAATTGCTCCATCTCTGCTTTTGCGGTGTGACGCTCAACGAGTGACGGACTCTCCCACAACTGACGCTCCAGTCGTTCTCGCATATCCGTCAATTGGGGAGTCGTATTTATCAGGGCGGAAACTTCAGCGGTCAAGTTCCAAATGGTTTCTGGTTCTTCTTCCACCACCGGTTCTTCTACAGATTCCGGAACAGTTTCCTCTTCAAAAGAACCGATTTGTCCCTCTGTAAGAACCGGGTATACCAGGCTGCTGAAATAACATCCTCGCTCTTCTATCTGCCGCAAGCGGCGCACGACTTCGATTGTGTCAAAGCTGCGGCTGGCGATTTCATCTCGAATCAGTCTGAGTGGTTTCAAATCAATTTCAATCTGCTCCGACGATTGTGATCCTGCCAATTCGCAATCTAGCAATACGATCGCGATCATTGCGGCCAAAGACGGTGTGTGCATCCACGTGGCGTCCAGGTATAATTTGGCCCTGCTTTGAAGATGACCCTTCGATGAAGCCGAATCGATGTAGTCAGGAATAGACTGTCGATTCATTGTCAATCTACCGCGATAGTCCGCCGTCAGGATGCAGGCGATCAGATCGCGCAATGCCTCTATTCGGGACTGTTTTTCCGAGTCTGGGCTCTGAAATAATAAATGATCAACTTGGTTCGATTCGACAGGGCAATCGAGTTTGGCAAGGAGAGTCTTAACATCGGTTTCTCGACAGATAAGATCATTGATCTCTTTTCTGAGATCTAATGGGTCGATTAATGGCAACTGCTTAATTTCGGGTTCCTTCGGCAGCTCAATGATTTGCTCTGGCTCTTCGACTTTGATTGGTAAACTGTCCGGGCGTTTACGAAAATATAGGAGTGCCAATCCAGCCAGGAGAAGTAGTGATACGGAAATCAAAATCGCAGACATAGACTAGTCACAGGCGCAACGATCCTATCACTGGTTGCGGAGAGAACTCCTCCTGTTTGAACGTTCACTTGTAGTTTTAATGCTATAATGCATTTACGGCCCGAACGATGGCCCTCTTTTTCTCGCGCCGTTCGAATTCCGCGGCCGTTTGTGATGCGATATCCCTGTCATTAAAAGAGCCTATTCTCACCGCGTAATAGAGGCGTTGATCACTGTCGATGCCTTCATAGATTGCAGGCTCGTACCCGCGGTCTTCCAGGTTATCGAACAATCGATCTGCTTCCACCTCTGATCTGAACACGCCGACCTGGACCCAGAACAGCGGATCCTTGATCTGGGTTTCCTCCTGTTCTGGTTCGGCGACGCCATCGCGCGGTTCATCCCTGGCGATTACTGAGGTCTGGCTGTCACGCGGCGATAATGCGTGATCCGGCGCGATGTTAGTAGCATCGTGTATCGTCGATTCATGCATTATGGCCGCGCGATTGACGGTTTGTTCGGCTATGGTAGTCGGAGCAGCCGGTTCGGCGGGTTTCTGGTTCGGTTGCGCATTTTCCGAAACCAGAGCCGAAACAAGTCCAAAATGGACACCCATCAACAGCCCCGCGGAAAACAGCAGTGCTCCCACAAGCGCAAAGCCAGAGATTACGACGATTGCCGTCTTCTTTTCCATTGAGAATTGATAGCCCATTTCTTTTCTCCTCAATTTCTAATTGGCAGATGATAATGGCGCTGAGACACAAACCTATTCATTGCCGCGGCCGCTACGGCACCATCACAGTCACTTGACCGGGGCTGACTATTTGAATTACACCGCCCCAATTGCACATCAGTTTGGAAGAATTGTTTAGCGCCGGCATATTCCCGAGCAACACTGTCGGAGCGCCAACTATCCACGGTGCGGGCGTCACTGGGATGCAGGGCATCGGAGTCAGCACGCCCAGCGCGGCCGCTGTCGCCGCGGCAACCGTCGGATTCGCCAGCGATTGGCACATTCCAAAAGGCAAAATGTTTACCATCGGTTTGTTATCCATGATGTTGGCGGCCGGAGTTTGCGTCAGCACTCTATTCTGCGGAAGCACAACGAGCGATGATGGCGCAACTCCGAAACTGCATTGTAACATCGCGCCCATGCATACCTGAATCCCCATGGTTGGTTCTCCTTATGCCTTCGTTCAAGATCGCCGGGTTGCAGCCTGTGGCGGAGGACACGGCTTTCCATCTTTAAAGAACAACCGTTCTTTCACCTTGCCGTCCTCACTATATTTTGTCACTTCGCCATGAAGTTGATTATTCAAATACTGAGACCGCTCCAGCATCTTGCCAGATGGATAATATTCGATCGTTTCGCCGTTCAGCTTGCCTGCGTGATACTGCGACTTTCTTATCAACGTTCCATTCTTGTCAACCCAGAATGACTCGCCTTCCAGCTTGCCTGTTTTGTATTGAGACCTGGCTTTTGGCTGACCGTTCTCGTCGTAATTAAACATATCACCGTTCAGCAGTCCATCCTTGTATGTTGCGACCAACTGTTTGATTCCTTCGTTATAGACGATCATCTGGCCGTCCAGCAGACCGGCGGAGAAGTTCATCCGTTGGATCATCCCGCCTTTATCATCAAAAATCGTTGTCGGGCCGCTCAGGATCCCTTCTTGAAAAGTGGCCTTTTGCAGCAAGGCTCCAGTCTCGCTGTAGGAAGAAACCTCGCCATCCAGCATTCCGTTCACTGTTGTACCACGCTCCTTGATCTGGCCGTTCCGGTGATATTCTATTATTTCGCCCATCGTCCGTTTATCGACTTGCCACTCGGAAACTCGGACTCAGAATCATCCGTGCCTCTTCGGTGAGATCGTTCTTTAATTTATTTTCACCATGCCGCCTTTCAGCGTCAGCATGCCTCCGCCATCGACTTCCTGTGAAGCTGATGCCTTATTCGTCAGGGAAATACCCGCATTGTTTTCCAGTGTAGTGCCAGCTTTGTTCGTGAGTGAGGTTCCAGCCTGGTTTGTCAGCGACGTGCCTGCTTTGTTTGTGAATGATGTACTTGCCTCTGCACTGATCGAAGAGCTGGATTTAATCGTTATCGAACCTGTGACATCGATTGTCAGATTGCCGGAAACCTTCAGGCTGTAATCGCCGGTGACATTCTGAGTGAATTTTGCTTTGTTAGTATGCGTTTCGTCTCCTGTAACCGTGACACCGCGCGTGCCTTTTACCTCGTGAGTTTCGTTGCCTGTATCGACCTTAACGGTGCGATTGCCTTTGCTCACGGTCAGCGATTCGTCGGCCTCCTGAATCGTTGTTGTCCTGCTATTCTTGATCGTGTTGACTTCATCGTGAAGGACATTTTTTGTTCGGTCATGCTCGACTTTAATATTCATGTCCTTTTGCGCATGGACAAATATCTCCTCGGAATCTTTCTTGTCTTCAAAACGAATCTCGTTGAAGCCTTCGCCTTTTGATGAATTGGTTTTGATAGTGCTCTTGGTCTGATCATCCGGAAGTGTGTAAGGCACAAGCTGTTCGGCGTTATAGACTGCTCCGGTTACCAGTGGCCGGTCGGGATCGCCTTCAAGGAACGAAACGATAACTTCCTGACCAATGCGCGGCAGAAAAATTCCACCCCATTGTTTGCCTGCCCATCCCTGGTCCACGCGAATCCAGCACGAGCTGTTTTCGTCGTTTTTGCCTTCCTGATCCCAATGGAACTGCACCTTGATTCGACCGTATTTATCGGTCCATATCTCTTCGCCGCTTTTGCCGACTACTATTGCGGTCTGTGAACCCGGTATGATCGGGCGAGGCGTCTTTCTGCTCGGACGATAGGTGGTGGTGGATGCGACGGCTTCGAAAGAATTGCTGTAAGATTCCTGTGTACACTGATGCGAAATCCAGTTAAGCACGTAAGATGCGTTTGCATCACTACGATAGAAATTCTTCAATGTGAACTTACAGCCGGTTGTAAAGGCTCGGCAAAAACTGTCGCCGCGCAACAGTTTTTGCGGCAACTCGACTGAGGCTATCCGGACGTTCGCTCTTTTTTCACCGATATCTTTTTTGGTAAAACCACCGGGATACTCATAGACTCTCAACTTGCCATCGACTCCGTCAACTGAAGTGATCAGGTCGGTACTGGGCGTTTCAAAGTTGAAATCATCCATGGCATATTTACCAGTAACGACTTGCTGCTCGAGGACACAGGAAGCCACCGTGTGGTCATCCGTGGCATCAATGGCGCTGCCTCGATAATGAACTGCCTCTGAAAGACCAGGGCAGTTCTGGTGCGCGTCAGAATCATCGGCAAAAACAAGAGTGTGTTTTCCGTCGCTATGTTCAAAAAAATAATGAATGCCTTCGTCCTCCATCAGCCGCGAAACGAATGCAAAAGCAGTTTCCTGGTATTGGACACAATATTCTCGCGCTTGATAAGTGGCAGTGAGGGCGTTTCGATAATCGGTAAAACCTAAATCGGTAAAAACTTTTTCGATAATTTGAGGAGTAGTCTGGTTCTGAAAAATCTTTGAATCCGCTGTCAGCGTCAGCAGCCAAAACCACGGACGCAGATCCGCAAAATAGGTCGTAAATCGTCCGTGACTGCCGGCCTGGACGAACCGCGTGACAACTCCATTGAGATATCGATCAGTTCCGCCGCTCAGCGCCATTGTGACAGTTATGCTTTTGCCGACGATAGCGCTGAAATCCAAGGCGTTATCCTCGGATAACATTTCCAAATTGAAGAAAAACGATTCGGATATTCGTTCCTCGCCGTTGAAGGCGCGTAGCAGAAGTTTATCCTGTCCCAGTGGAGTCGAAACCGATAATTGAAGATTGGCCTGAGTGTAGACCGCGCTCATATTCCAACTCCACTTGCCATTGCCTTCGGCTTCTGGGCTTCGGTTGCGGACAGAGAATTAATGTAATGGCGTCGCAAGGCATTCCTGACCCGTGGATAACGCGTCAAAACATCGATTAGGTCATTACGATTGAGCCGCAAAATCTCACACACGCGTGTTGACACAATTGTGAAGTTGCTTGTACGCGTCTTCTCGGAAATCGGGGAAATGTCGCCAAAGAAGTCACGGATTTTGAGGGTAGTGACGGTTTGATCTTTGCCCGACGCGTCCCGTTGCGACAATCGAACGCTGCCTTTGTGAATTATGTACAGTGAATCGACTGGCTCGTCCTGGCGGAAAATTATTGTGTTTGGCTTAAAAGCCAGCGTCGACATTTTTTCGGTGAGCTCAGTAAGCTCAACAAGAGGTAAGCTGGCAAAAGCGGGTATCGAAAACGCAAGCGGAAAGACATCCATCGATTTGGGCGAGATCGTAACGTGAACTTCGCTTTGTGTAGACGCTTTGGTTCTAAGCCAGGCCGTCCAGGATAATCGCGGACCGCTGTTCCTGCTGAGGATTGCAGCAGGAACCTCGCTCGATTTAAGTTTGAGGTTGAACGAGAAATCGTGCTGGTCGCCAACATAAAAACGCGTCAAATCACAAAGTGGCGTAAACCCGCGCCCCAGCGGGAGAAGATTTATGAACTGTTTGAATGTGAGCGGCCCGACCGAAAGCTCGAATTTCCCGTTCTGATCCCAGATGCGTTTACCCACGACCACGGTGTCCACGCCCAGGCGCTGGTTGCGACCGTTCAGACCGATTGCTGTTTGTTGATCCCTGTCCAGAGGACACCACTGTCCGCAGAGCTGAGTTCCTTTGACAGGGACTTGAAAATAATCGGACAGCAGCAACTCCAGACCGATCAGCGAACGAGGTTGGTGCCCCAGCAAACCGGCGTAGCGCAGGATGGCGCGTTCCTCGCCTTGTATCTGCTCGCGAAGATTGTCAGCACCGAGTCCGACAACGCTGTACAGAAATCCGCAAAGAATGTCTTCGCCCGGCGCCTTATGACCGAGTGTCAGACGATGCCCTTTGCGAGACCGGTACAATAGCGAAACCAACCGGTGATTGAATATATCCAGGAAATCTTTTAGCGCAAAATCCTTATCACGAGCGCGTTCGAGCACCATCTCGGTGTAAGGTTTCGGCAGGGGGCCCAGGGCTCCGGCTAAACCTAAAAAATTGATGACCACGCCGGGCGGAGTTTCTTTGTTTTTTCCCGGGGTGACTTCAAGGACGTCGCTGGCTGGAAATTCCAGGTCGATTGCAGACGCAATCCGCGCCACTTCTTTATTCGGTTCCGATCCTTCGCCGATTGGAACCTTTTCCTGATAGATCATTTCCAGCAGCTTGACTGCCTGAAAGAAATCGAAACGATAACTTTCTTTAAACAGCCATTCAGCTACAGAACGACCTTTTCTCCAGCCATAGGTGGCCATTTGAACCAAATCCCTTCCCGCTGCCTGCTTTTAATCACCAATTGAGTAAAAGAATTGATCGTCGCATAGAGTGCAAAAAACCTGTTAAGCACAGAGCCCAATAAAAACGCCCCGCTGCCCACATACATTTGTTCGTCGAATTCCAATGTCACCTCGATGCCGCGACAGAATCCGCGCCAGGCATCCTCTCCAACATGTTGTACAGTCTTGCGACAGGACATATCTTTGATTCCCGTGATCTGTTGTTGAATCGACGGCTGATCGGACATGCAATACAGTCTGAGGATTTCCTGCAGGGCAACAACGCTGTCATGCCCCTCAGTTAATGACAGATAATTGAGAGACAGTTGGGATATTAGCCGCCAGAGCGTCGCTCCGCGTAAGGGAGGCAACAGTTGAGCTATCGGCTTTGTAAGGCAATAGATTCTGTGCAGCGGGGCAGCCTCGTCCATCTGCAGCCGCGCTCCGGCCGTCAATTGCTCAGCCAGGTCGCGGTTCGTGCAGAGAGTGTGCGCGTATATCGTCTGTGCCGGCGGTTGTGACGGCGTAAAATCAAGGTCAAGAAAAGAGAGCAAAACGTCTGTTCCCGGCAAATCTTTACGACCCGTAAGCACCCGACGCGAATGCCAGAATGTTCGCTGTCGCCGGGTCTCCAT
Organism: Blastocatellia bacterium; assembly: GCA_035652355.1. GTDB lineage: Bacteria > Acidobacteriota > Blastocatellia > DASRDY01 > DASRDY01 > DASRDY01. The sequence goes on along the minus strand of DASRDY010000051.1, from coordinate 17,356 downwards.
ATTGTGGTTGTAAGAATAAAAAGGCTCGAAGACCTGGGTCTTTTCGTTGACACTGGATGACGCCGAGACAGAGAGAATAGAATGTATCTCAGTTACTCGCTCGCGGCGCATATCCGGCACTAGCCGGTACTCTGTCTGCGTATGATCCCATCGTATTGGTTCAGTGGTCTTTGGAAACAGGTTTATTATCGGTGTGCAGCCGAGTTGGAATGTCTGAGAATCGATTACCATTTGATTCTTTGGAACTCGATCCACGAGGAAAAGAATGTCCAGCTCTCCGTCAAAGCCCTGAGTATTGATGTTCTTTAAATCGAAGAAGAAGAACTTCTCCGGGAAAGTAAAATACTCCTGAATCAGCCTGTATCCTGGATGAGCATGCGCAGGGTAGGGAAGAGTCTCTTCGTCGAGACCAAACCCAACCGGGGCGATTGAACCGTAAGGCAGATATTTTGGCCGGCCATCGTTGCCGGTGAGCAACACGACGTCCGTTACTTGCGAGAATAGCATCTCGTACAGAGCGTGAGTAAGCATCCGGTCGCCATTGAGATAAAAGCGAAGATCGCTTATTGCCATGTCGTGAAAAGGATCGGCCTTGGTCCTGAGCTTCAGTCTCAAAACCGAGGCAACCTTTGATACGCGGTCGAGAAAGTCGAACTGCGCAGGGGACTCAATCGCGGCGTAAGTCACTTCAATCGGCCAAAGTGTAACCGGATAACAGGTGCGGAAACGGCAAATCAGCTCGTCCGTCGCCTGTGCGAATAACGGTGTGTTCTTGTCAATCAGATGTCCCGTTGTCAGTTTTCCCTGGTCTGGAGCAACCTCGAAACACGCGATAGCCTGCGCTGGGACGATATTAATAAGGTGGGGATACAGAATACCGAGAAGAGCAGTCGTGATTTCAGGAAATTCGCTGTCGATATCCTGTTGAACTCGCGCAGTAAGAAACGCAAAAGATTCCAGCAACCGCTCGACGTGCGGATCAGGACATTCGTCCGGCCCCAGTTCGAGTCGCGGGGCAATGCGCGGATATTTCGCGGCGAAATCCAATCCCATCTTTCTGAGATAGGTCAGCTCTGCCTGGTAATAGCGGAGAAAATCCTCCGGATCATTTGCTCTCATTGATATCCCTAAGACATGCGCGGAAAAATCGAGACAGTCCTTTGTTAAGTCGGAGTAGCCGATGACGAATTCACAGGAAGTACCCGCTACAGGATTTCGCTATTTTGATCCTTGGTCAATCTGTTCGATCTTTGCATCTCCGGACTTTCCGTGTAGATAAACCTGAAATGTGACAGGTTCAGTGATCGAGTCAACAACCAGCATTGCGTCTATTTTGACAGACAGCGCTCGCTCGCTTTCCAGAAAGCGCTCAACCGTCACTTTAACCAGTTTCAGGCGCGGTTCGAACGCGTTGATTGTACTGGTTATGATCGCCGCCAAAAGTTTCTGGTCCTCGGTTTTGGACGGCGACAAAGAAGAAAAGTCAGGAATACCATAATTAACGACACTCCGTTCCTCTTCGCAAACCGAATCCAATGGAGTCGGACATCGAGTGTTCAGCAATCGACTGAGCTCCTGCCTGACCGATTCCTTCAATCCGCTGCGATCAAGGACTCTTAAATGTACGGGTTCCACAGAGGGGAATTCCCGGTTGTTCAGTCGGTCGAACAACAGGGTACGTGCCCCCTCTGTGACCTTTGGCAATTTCATGACTAACTTCAGGCAGCCTGATTCTTGGACAGGTCCCATTTGCCGTCGACGTGTCCGGCCTCAGTCCCCTCCGTCTTTTGATTGTGAAAGTCCCACGTAATGTGGTTGTAATTAAATGTGAGCGTCTCCACCGGCTTGTCGCCGCTGCCTCCACCGATAGAAATCGAGGAGATGACGCAGTTTTTTAGTTGATACTCGATCAGCTTCACGATGTTCCCCGAATCGTTGCGACCGACAATGATTTTGACCAGGGCAAAACATTTGCCTTCGCAGCAATTCTGGTTCAGTACGGGAGATGCCTTGTCGAGGTACTTTGTTACCGTGAAATCCTGGTGATTCGGCTTACCTGAAGTTCGTTCAGTATTGCTGATATCTCCAGTGATCTGCATGGCAACGCCGTGGCTGAAAGATAGCAATTCGATCTTTTTCTCGTACCCATTCAGGGTGCTCTCTCCTTCGGGCGTGGCGCCGACATCGAGAATAATTACATCCATAGATCCTCCAAATGTATTAAGTAAACTCCTTATAGTTTCATTTCAACGCAGACGCATCGATCAGTTCACGCAGTCACCGGTAAGCGCGCGGAAACTTCGATCAAAAGCATTTACGCAGCGACAGGCGGCGGCAGCTCCGCGACCAGGCGAATCGAAGCGGTCAATTCGTCGAGCTGGAAGTGCGGACGCAGGAACACAACCGCTTTGTAACAACCAGGCTTTCCAGGGATGTCAAAGACATCTACACGCGCCTCGCGCAACGGATAAGTAGCCTTTGAGCTTTGAGGCGCATCATCGTTGAGCAACACGTAATCGACGATCCAGCGGTTCAGGAAGCTTTCGACATTCCCTCGCGTCATGAAACTGCCGATTTTGTCGCGCATTATGACCTTGATGTAGTGAGCAAAGCGTGACGCCGCCAGGATATAGGGAAGCTGGCTGGACAGCTTGGCATTTGCGGTAGCCTGCGGCGTGTTGTAAACTTTTGGCCTGTTCGTGGTCTGACCGCCAAAGAAGGCCGCGTAGTCCGTGTTCTTGCAATGGACCAGTGTAATAAAGCCCAGATCATTGAGCTCTTTTTCACGTCGGTCGGTGATAGCGATCTCTGTCGGGCATTTCAATGCGATATCCCCTTCATCGGTTTGGAAAGTATGTGCAGGCAAACCTTCCACGATACCGCCACCTTCGACCCCGCGAATCGCCGCCGTCCATTTGTACAGAGCGAAGGCGTTTGTGATCCTTTGTCCGAGAGCATAAGCGGCATTGCCCCAGAGATACTTGCTGTTGTCTTTGCCATTCACGTCTTCGACGAAATTGAACTCGTCGACCGGGATCGTTTTTGGACCATACGGCAAACGCAACAGCATATGAGGCAGGGCCAGCGCAACGTATCGGGAATCTTCGCTGTCCCTGAATGATGTCCACGGAATCAGCTCAGTACTCTCGAAAGATTTCGCCAGATCGCGCGGAACCTTCAGCTCGGTAAATGTATCCATGTCAAACAGCATCGGGCTAGCGGCCGCGATAAACGGCGCATGGGCCGCTGCCGCCACGTTCGACATCTTCGTCAGGAAAGAGATGTCCTGAGGAAGACGGCTGAATTCGTAATCGCCAATAAGCAGGCTATAGGGGAAGCCTCCGAATGTGCCGTACTCTTCCTCGTAAATCTGCTTGAATATTACGCTCTGATCGAATTCGACCGCTTTTTCCAGATCGTCCAACACTTCCTTCTTTTTTGCGTTCAGCAACCGAAGCTTGAGCATTGTGCCGGTTTCTGTGTTCATCACCAGGAAGTGAAGTCCGCGCCATGATGCCTCGAGCTGTTGAAATCCGGGCGCATCGCCAGTCCCAGCCGCGTGCATGACTTCGTTGAGTTGGTTGGTAAGCAGCTCGTCGATCTGAGCGATGCGGTCGTTGATCATTTTGACGGTATCGTTGCTGACCTTCATGCTTTCATCCAGAACCTGATTGACGAACTCAGTGACAAGATCACGCGCGTGTGGACGCTGTGAATCGTCGCGCGCCATTTTGCCCTTCTGAATTATCTGGTCCAGAACGGTCGCCTGAGTTGCGGCGGCGCCATCACCACCAGTATTCGGGGTTGTATCATTTGCCATCGTCTTTACCTCCGTTATTCTTGCCCGCCAGGTCCTTGATCGCCTGCATTGACTGGGTGTCCTTAATAATCTTCTGCAATTCCGCGTCTAATGCGTCATTGCCGTCTAGTTTGGTGAGCAGATCGGCCAGACGCTGACGGGCCTCGAACAGTTTGCGCATTGGCTCCACCTGCTTCAGCACTTGTAATGGTCCAAAATCGTCGATGCTCTCGAAATTGAGCTCGACATTGAGCATGGTGTTGTCATTGCTCAGTTTGTTCGGAACGCGCACCGCAAGCCGCGGTTTGATTGCTTTCAGAACGGCATTGAAGTTGTCGCGGTCTATTTCAACAAATTTACGATCTCGCAACAGGGGCTGCGGTTCGGATTGTTGACCGGCCAGATCGGCTATGATTCCGACCACGAATGGCAGTTCTTTTTTCACGATAGCGTCACCGATTTCTACGTCATACGTGATCTGAACCCGTGGCGGCCGGATGCGATCCAGCTTGTGTTGTGTACTTTCAGGCATTGAATGCTCCTTTCGACTGATCTGATTAAAATTAGAAACCCGAGAATTGCTGCTTACGAAAAATACCGAACTTAAGACAGGAAAGAGAGCACAGATGAGTTGCCGCGATTTCCGTCCAGCGATGCTCGATCTGTTCTTTCCTGCTCCACTACCGCTTCTCTTCTTTATCAACCATTCGCAACAGACGATTCAGCTCCTGCAGCTCGCCGTCATTGCGGATGACCTGACTGAAAATCTCGAACAGGGACATGCTCCCCCAGGTAACAGCGCGTTTGATCAAATATGGCGTCGGGCTATGTGGCTCTGTTCGCAACAGGTATTCCGCCACTTCGGCCAGACGGCGATATGCTTCCGCCCGGCTGCGGATTGGACCGCTGCTCCACATCGCTTCCTGTTCAGGTTCTTCATCCACGAAATCGAATTGCGCTTCGGGATCGCCGTTGTAACCATTACCGTTTTCATCTTCTCGCGCCTTCAGTACTTCAAGAGTCATGTGCGAGATAGATCTGAGCGCGTCCTTGAATTGATAAAGACTTGGCGCTTTTGGACCGCACCTCTTTTCAAGCAACGATTCCAGGTTCGCAATCGCTTCGTCCAGATCCGCGAGATTTTCATTTAGCGAAACGAAATACTTCTTTGGCGACAGCATCACACTTGATTGAAATTTCGTGGTAGTTGTGCTGCCTTTTGCCTCGGCCGCTTGCAGTGCTTTCGGCTCTTTCTTCGAGATATGCTCGAGGTGACAGGCGGCTTCCCAATCCGCCCAGGTATAACTTTTGACATCGCCGGTTGCGGGCGAAGTAATCGGTATCTGTTTTATCTGCACGGTCAGTTTGTCGTTTATCCACTCAAGGGGAGCTATCCGATATTCGACGTTATCGCCGTCCAGCGATGGGTAAAGGTCATCCCAGAAGCTCTCGCATAAACCCGTCATTAAATTGAATCCATCCAATATTCCGGTAAAGCCGTATAAATGCAGCCAAGCCTCCAGCAGCCAGGTTGCCAGTTGCAGGTCCTTTGATCGCGTTTCCAATGCGTCCAGGCATAGCGCTTCGACCTGTGTCCAGTCGGCTTTTTTCAGCTCCGTTTTGTATATACCCTGACTGAGCTCCGCCTCGTCCTGGCGGCGAGCTTCGCGCACGCGGTCGTATGTTCCTTCATAACGCAGCGATTCGCCGGCCGGCTTGTCCACTGATATTGGATAGAGCAACTTTTCTAAATCAACTCTGTACGGACTGGGTTTTGCGCTCATAAATCAATCCGTTCCTGTCTTCTCTGTCACCAGCGTTTGGACCAGCAGTGGTGCCCGTTTCGGAAACACCGGTACTGTTAACGGTTCCTTTTTGTCAGTCGGCATCACGTTAAGTCGAATAAAAATTCTCGCATTATCTCGTCCCGGCGGTTGCGTCGACAGTGCGCCCGGAATTGCCGATCTTATTGGAATAAGAAATTTGAAGGTCGCTGGGTCTTTTTCAATCGGATCGTAGAAATCCGCAGCAGCCGTTTCATGGTCGATCAGCAAGCTAAGGAGCGACCAGTAATTTGTGTAATCAAAATACGCAAGTCGCCCCTGCACTTCCGGTGTTCGGCTGTCAGGGTCCGGTATCGTCGGCGAATCTTTTGCCCAGCGAAGCGACAATCGTATCGGATCGCCGAATCTCCATCGGATCATATGTCCGGCGTCGCGGTTGTTCAGGCTCTCTTTGCCGATATCCATTTCCCATTCGATTATCTGGCTGGCCCATAACTCTTCTCGTTCGTTGACGCGAAACTTCACATCGATATCGGATAATGGAATGCCCTCTTTGCCGATAAACGGCACAAGAAAAGCCTTTGCCTTTTCGACTTGATCGATGAACGCAAGCGCTCTTGTGCGCGTAATACCAAACCTCGAGCTATCAGCCAGAGCCTGGCGCGTTTGCGGGCTGAGCGTGTCATACAATTGAAAGAAATCCAAAATCACTTGCGGATCGGCTTCTCCTAATGGCTGATTGCCTTCGGATGCCGCGAATGGGAATTTACCAGCGAGGTGTTTATTAAAGAACTCTGCTACTCCATTGTATTGTTTGATCAGATCGGCCTGAGCCAACTGCCCGCACTGCTGATAGAAATGGGCCCGCAGCGTCAATCGGGTTTTGCGAAAGAAGCTGTCGGACAGTTCGCCCGGATCTATTTGCGAGCTGCCCCGAAGGCAATCACCCATACTCGTTTTGTCCATGTCGACCAAAATGAATGTTTCCAGGCTGCCCACTGCGTTTTCAGGTGCCTTGTTTTTGTAGGCATCCAGGTCTTCAATGATGTCCAGCCATTTCTTTCGGTAATCAACCCGATCCAGGCGATCGATGTGTTTGGCCGTTGTAAACGTAATGACAGGGGCAACGTAGTTCATAGCGAGTTGCGCGATGTTCTCCCTGGTAACAGCAAGGTATTTTGCCAGGTCTTCTGAGCTACTGGCATTAAAGGCAAGAAGCGAGACCGGTCTGCTCCCGTCCCACCACGAAAAATTACCCCGTTTCACTGCGTAGGGATTGTCCAGCAGCATCAATTGAAAAGACGCTTGCAGAAGATATGAAGCCTGATCCGCAACCGGGTCATTGATGGCCTTGCCGATTCCGATTTGGTTACAGATGTCAATCAGATTGCCAAGAGGCTCTTCGACGTCTTTGAGGTTTCTGACTTCGGTCAGCAATTCATTGGACAGTGCTTCTTTTTGTAAAGCATTGCCTACAACCAGGCCCGGGTTGTGACCAAATTGCTGAGCCTGCCAAATCAAAGCCTTTATATTGTTTTGCAGCTGGTTCAGGGCAACGTCATTTGCCTTTCGCTGAACGGGATCGTAGGAATCCTTTACATTGTTCAGATAGTTTTCGTAAGCGTTATAAAGGCCAATGGCTTTTTCCAGCGACTCTTTATTCCAGGAGAGTTGTCCTCGACTCAGCAGTCGCGCTTTGAAATTCGCGTCGAGGGTATTTGGCTGCATGAAGCGCTCGCGAGCGAGATCGGAAAAAGCAACGCGCAAATCATGCACTGCCGCCTCGTATGTTTTGTTGCCGAAATCGGGGTGCGCTACAAAATGATAATTAGCCAGCCAGTTGAAATCTTTGCTTGAGAGCAACTCGTCGGTTCGGATCACCTGCTCGAGAAAATCTGTTGTAACTTCGTGCGAAGTCTCTTTGACGTTATCTTCATATAGACGGGTCAGAAGAGTCTCGAATCGATTAGCCCCTTCGTTCATTGCTGAATGATTCAATGGTTTGCTGTGCGCCTTGAACAGAGCGTTTATATATAAGGTGTTCGACCCATTCAAATTGGACAATATCGGCTCGTATTTAATGCCCGCTATCATGTCGTCCAGATCTTTCAATGATCCGGAATCGATGCTGTTCAGTCGCGAATATAATCGACTGTAATTGACCAGATCGTTCAGTCTGACCAGATAGGAATTGATTTGAATATTCTGATTGTTAACCAGGTCGTCGATTCTGTTGTCCAACTCGATCCTGGACGATTCCAGCAAAATCGAGCTGAAGGCGGGGGTAAAGGCATTCTCCATTTCTTCGTTTATGTGACTAAACCACGAGGTTGGCATGAAGAACGAATAAAAGCTGCTACCGTCGGTTTGTCGAATCTGGTGAATGAAATCGTATTCAGTTTTGCGATCTGCGTTGAGATTGGGCTGGCCAAATGTCAGACTGAGTCTCTCAGCAGGTTGAGAAGTCGTTTCACCGGGTTTGAGGCCGGAAGTCGAAGTTTGCGGCAATGATCCCTGGTGCGCTTCGCGTGCCGAATACAGCTGGCTATGAATATTATCAAGCAGGTTCTTCAGCGCCACGCTTCGGTCTTCCAGATGCCGATAACTGAGCGTCAATCCTAGACCGCCAACCACGATGATAATCAAAATCAATATCTGCGCTGTCAAAACTGCACGATTGCGTGACAACAAAGTTGTAAATACCGGCCGCGACAGTTCCTGTTCCTGGAATATTTTTTGTTCGAACAAGCCTTTCAGAAACGCCGGCCGCACAACCGCCGCCGAAGCGATATCCTCTGACGGGGCTACATAATACGGGAACGCACGTTCCTGTTCGGTAAGACCGTCCTCGGCGAGCAGATTTGCGGGCTCGGCTCCACCTTGCAGCAATTGTAAAGACGATTCGGCGCTATCTCCGCAAAAGTAGATTCCGCGAAGGAAAAATGGCTGATGAAACCCTGATTGTTTGAACAGAATATCCAGATAAGTCTGCAGCGGCGATTGAAGCTCCTGCAGTTTCGTCGGAAAGAAAAAGAGATCATCACGGTCTTCGATCGTCTCTTTTTCGGCAAATATCTCCAGTTGAAGCTGAATCAGTTGTTGCCCTAATTCATCAAACGCTTCGTAGAGCCACGACGGATTGAAAGCACTCTCGAGCGTGTATGGATTTGACCATCCGAATATGTCGTCCTGCAGGTTTTTGGGCAGCGCTCTGCAAAAACTGCTGAATCCCGCTATGTTGTCGCATTTGGTAATCAGGACATAAACCGGAAACGACAATCCCAGAACTTTCTGGGCGCGCCACAGTCGCTGGTAAAACCTGGCCGCACTCGCCTTGATAGCCGCCATTCGATCGGCTTTAAGGCTGGCGGGACCGATCAGGTCGTCGCAGGGAATCGTCAGAACGATTCCATCTATTGCATGTTGAGGACGATACTTCAACAGCAATTTCAACAGAGCATTCCATGCCCCATCTCTATGCGCCGATCCATCTGTTCGTCCTCCGACCTGGCCAGATACATCCAGAACGACACCGTTATCAAAGAACCACCAATTCAAACCACTGTGTCGATCGGTTGCGTCTTCTACGTCTTCACCCAGATCCAGACTCAGTCCCGTGTTGGCCGCAACGGTCGTTTTGCCCGAATCGGCCTCGCCAAGCAACAAAAACCACGGCAACCCATACCGGTATTCTCGGCCCGTTACGCGGCTTTTCAGCAGTCTTAGCGCTCGTAGAAACGATACTCGGAGCTGCAGGTAAGGATTTATCGGCGATTTTGCCGGTACGGCCGGTACGGTTTGATCGTCCGCCGCGGCGGCTTTCGGCGTTGTCCGTTTGTTTGCCCTTCTCAGCAGCAGAAAGATCAAGACCAGCAGGACGATAATCAGCAGGGCTATGCCGAGTAATATCCATTCCCAACTTGAAGCCAGTCTAGTCAGTGTCTGCATCTGCCTGCCTTGATACTCTTGATACCCTTGCTCGTACCCTTGAAGCTCTGCCGAGAACCTATCTTTGATTCACCTCGTGACTGTTATCATTAATTATCTTCTGGCTTGACTCTTCCAGAGGAGCAACCAGACCAGTCCAGAGAACGTGCGAAATACCGATGAACAAAACGACGACCAGCAATAGCACACCCACCCAGAACCTGGTATCCGGCAGCCGCCTTCGCTTTAGTGTTGCTTCGGTGTACTGATAGGCTTCAGGAAAAAGTTGTTTTCTGGCATCGGACAAGTCGGCGGGCTTCTGGAATATGAATGTGTAAAGCTGCTGCCTGTAAAGCGTTAACAATCCATTGTCGTTATAACCGCGGTATTTGCCGCGGAACCCGAGCGACAACGCCATAAAGTAGACAGAAGCCAGCTCTTTCAACGCCGGATCACGATCCTGCAGAATACGATCGAGCCTTTGAAAGAAGAGCTCGCCGGAAATGTGGGTTTGAAAAAGCTGAGTCTCGATCAGGTTGGAAAGCCAATAACTTCTTCCCTCCCAGTCAAGCTGCAGAAAGATCTCGTCCGCCAGCGCCGCCATCACGTATTGCGCTTCACGATAGAACTCCGATCCATACGTCTGCGCATCTCGCGCCTGATGCTCGAACAACAGCAACAAGCGTTGTCGCACGGCAGCGGCCATTCTATGGCTATTAGCGCCGCCGCTGCTGCCGCCGCGAACAATCTCGGTCGAAGGCTGTGGCGAAGTGAAGCCTACCGCTCCGGCCATTGCCCGCATTGCGGCCGGTTGCGCGCTGGCGGGTTGATCCCATGTTCCAGCGCGCACCATCATCTCGAGGCGCGTCAGGTAACGGTAAAATTCCCTGAACTGAGAAAGCAGGGAGGAATTACCAAATTCGGCAAACTTCATAAAACACCAAAGAACGACGACAACAATTCAACAAATCAGCAAAAAAGAATTGCAAGAGTCGATAAAGACGAATGCGATAATACCCGATTGAGTAAGTTGATTTGATACACACCTACTTACTGCGCCAAGATCCTGGCCAAATCTTATTAATAATTTTTTCCCTTACTGAGCTCGATTATCACACCGGACCCTGCCGGACACGTAATTCATGTTCTTGGTGGGTCCGGTCGATAGTTACAAAAAGATGAAAATCGCTTTTTTGTCTACCGGCGATTACGGTCAAATCCCTTTACTTCACACGCAGAGTTCAAAATCAACGATCAACAGTCGGCGTACCACCCGAAAAAGGGGCTAGAGAATAACATACGACCAAAATACTGTAAAACAATAACCTTGTTTTGAATCGCGACTCTCATCGCAACGTCAAAATTCAACTTATTATCTCGTGACCTGAGCGTTACAACTATTTTACGACAGCCCTGTTCAATAGCGGTGCGCCGCTTTTTTGCATGACATACAAAACGATTTCGGTCGGACGATGCTCGCCTGCATTGAATATCTGTAGTACTTCGTCGGGCTGTATGAACTGCGGATCGGGATTCAGCGCAAAAAGCACTTGTCCGCGCGTTGGCACGACGTCACCCTCCCGCTCGATTCGTTTCCTGGCCGCGCCGAGAATACGATTCGCCCTCAACGCGTCCAATCTTGACTGCGATCCGATAACGCACCCTTCGCCCCAGGTTAACAATTCTTTTTCCGACATTGCCAATGGCGGCCGCATGCCGATCACCAGACGGCGACTAGACCAATTCCCCTCGAAAAACAGATTGTAACATCCTTGATCGTATCGAAATGTGTATGTTCTGTAGGATTCGGTGACCGCGTTGTTAAGAGTGGTAGTTATATATGATGCCGCCTGCTCGAATGTCACGCGCAAGTTGTTATGGTCATATGTCGGCATTATCGGAGGCACCATCGCGCTGTCCAGCGCGGCGACTTTTCCGACGACGGAGCAGAGCGCGAGATAAACGAGGAACGGATGCGCAGCTCCTGCCGCAAGTATTGCCTCAAGATGCGGCAGGGAATCGACCAGGCTGCTGATCTGGGACTTGACGCCCAATAATTCGGTGGCTTCCGCGTTGGCCGCAGGTGAACGAGCCTGTTCGGCCAGATACATCGCCTTCTCTCGTAAGCGACGAGCAACGTTCCCGCACAAGACGCCAAGCGGCGATTTTAAATTAACTCTCAGAACGGGTGGGATGTAATCCACCAGAGTATATGCTTCGTTCTGAAGCGCGATTTTCGCCAGCGGAAAACTGACGTACTTGGGCGGTGGTTCCTCAGTAAGCAGCAATTCCAGGCAGGGTCTTAACCGCGGAATACGCAAAAACCCGTCACCAGTTGTTTCGTCCGCGATCAATTCGCCTTCGACGGAACGAAAGCGTTTTAGCGCCCCTTTTCCCACACCCGACTGACTGGCTGCCACTGCAAGATGAATGGTCATCTCGTGCATTCGCAGCTCGTCGGCATGCTGTGTTAGATTCAGCTCTAGATCCTCATCGACTGCCCCGTGCGACACCGCAAGACAATCGGGGAATACAGCTTCCAATTCCAGAATTCTGAAAACGCCGCTAACGAGCCTGGTTTCGTCGACGCGAATGTGACGCACACCCCAATGAAAGGGCGCCATTGCCATTGTCTGGTACTGAAGAAGCGCCCCAAAACGTGATTGCAATTGCTGGAAATGCTGAGGCGTCAGGAGCATGCCTTCGTGCCACTGAATTGCTTCTGGTATGTCCTGAACCTTCATTGGATCGTCCTTGGTAGCTACTTCTTAACTGCGTCAACCGTAAAGCTTTTCTCGCCCAGGGAAAGGTTTATGCTGTGAAAAGGGTCGAATATCGCCCGATGCTCGCCAGGCGTAAGATAGTTTGCATAGATCAAAGCGCCAAGCGTTTTGGATTTAACGTTTAAGGGGTCGATTCGTACTTGCTGACCGGGTACCCACTCCCAGGACCAAAAATCCATACCGCTGTCGCCAGGGTAGTTCAATTTTATCTGTCCACGCTTTTCAAACCAGTCCTTTGCCGTCAAGCCCTGCAGTTGCTTCAGCAATGCTTTATCGTAAACCATTACCATATCCAATGCCACTGGGTTATCCAGATTTGCCTTTGGCGCAATATTAACAATGACATCTAACTTGCCGTTTTTCAGGACCTTGACCGTATTGGTAGCTCTTTTAGGTACGCCGCAGCCGGCAATGGAGACTAATAGAGCGAAACAGATCAACCGCCGAGGCATAATGCACCTGATGACGGATCAAATAGGGAACCTGTTGAAGGTCCGGTGAGAGAGCACCGGTTATGAATACCTTAAGATTTCATCTTACAGGTTCAAAGTCTAATCGACAGAGCCATCTAACCCTGTTCGTTGTAGAAAATTAACCCTGACTGTCGGCAGTCAATCATGTCCGCTGACTGCTCGCAATCGCGAATGTTTTGGTTAGGGCGGAGGGAACAATACCAGCATGCGCAAACGGAGTCAAGACCAATGCTTTCACGTGGTTCCAGGCCAATTATATCTGCGCAAACGTCGATAATGCCGTTCGCGATTCGGGTTACCGAGAAACCAGTTGATATTTCTCGGCCGTTCTACTAGAGTGATTTCTGAAAATGTGAAAAAGGCGCCGGCCTTTTGTGTGGTTTATCTCAATCCTCGCAAGGTGATTCTAATCAGGAGTTAATGGAATGACCTACACCGCGGAGATTAGCCGTACAAACCCCTCGTGTTTTCTCTTCTTGGTTGATCAGTCTGGCTCGATGAAAGACGGCTTTGGGGGAGATTCCTCCAAGAAGAAGGCCGACAGTGTGGCCGACGTTATCAATCGCTTGTTGCAGAACCTGGTAATCAAATGCGCCAAGTCTGAAGGTGTCCGTGATTATTATCATGTGGGAGTAATCGGATATGGCAATGAGGTCAAACCGATTCTCAGCGGCAACTTGGCCGGAAAAGATCTGATCCGAATAAGTGAGGTGGCTGAGCAGCCCGCTCGCATCGAAGAGCGAACGAAAAAGGTCGAGGATGGCGCCGGCGGACTGGTCGAACAAACGGTAAAGTTTCCCGTCTGGCTTGAACCTGTTGCCGAAGGAGGCACTCCGATGTGTCGTGCTTTCGGAACGGCCGAAACAATCCTTTCAGGATGGCTGTGTGAACACAGGAACTCTTTTCCGCCGATCGTAATCAATCTCACTGACGGGGAATCGACAGACGGTGATCCTGCGGGGCCGGCTGACCGGTTGCGGCAGCTCTCGACCGATGATGGCCAGGTATTATTGTTTAATATTCATCTTTCGTCTCACCAATCAGCGCCGATTCAGTTTCCGGACACTGCAACGGGTCTGCCGGACCAGTACGCTCAACTATTGTTTAAGTTGTCGAGTCCATTGCCTTCGTATATGACCAGCATTGCGCGCGAAGAAGGCTTCAAAGTAACGGATACCAGTCGAGGGTTCGTGTTCAATGCCGATATGATCTCCCTGATCAGTTTTCTCGACATAGGCACCCGACCGGGCAATTTGCGATAAACCGGAAATCAAATGCACGTCGTTACGAAATCGATCTGCCGACCAAAGGCAGGCAATACCATTGCGGAATATGAGGATGCCTGTTGGCCGACCGAAAGGGTCGAATTAGATACAGATGAATTTAGATGCGCTGTCGCAGATGGTGCAACCGAGTCATCCTTTGCCGATATTTGGGCTCGGTTACTGACAGTGAGTTATGTTCACGGACGATTGAGAGTATCTTCCGTCATAGAGGATTTGATGCCGTTGCAGGAGAGCATGGTTAAGCAGATGAGTCTCGAGAAACTGCCTTGGTATGCAGCGGAAAAGGGCGAAAAGGGTGCGTTTTCAACTTTGCTTGGGCTGACAATAACGGAAGATAAGTCGAAAGATTTGATAGGCTGGTCCTCAATGGCGACTGGCGATAGCTGTCTGTTTCATCTGCGGGGTGAAGACCTGATTGTCGCATTTCCGCTCAATAGTGCCGAACAATTTTGCAACAGACCGTTTTTGCTGGCAAGCAATCCGCGTTTCAATGGAGGTCTCACTGAAGCAATTGACTGCGCCGATGGACTGGCAAAGTCCGGCGATGAATTCATGTTGATGACGGATGCATTGGCACATTGGTTCCTGCATTCGGCGGCGAAATTAGAAAGTCCGTGGCGGATTCTTCGCGATTTCGTCGACTCAGAAGATGACGAGGCGTTCGATGCCTGGATAGGGCGAATGCGCCACGATTCGTTAATGCGAAATGACGACGTGACATTTTTGCACATTGAAATTGATTGAGAGTTTTCACGTATGTACTGGCCCAGCCCGCAGGATTACAACGAAGCGCTTCAGCACCCTCGTTCGAGCTTTGCCGATCCCGAGCTCAAGCAGGGTGAAGCAACACTGACCGCTCTGGGCTTGCCGCGACCGATCACCGGAGCTTTTGCCAGTGTTTATAGAATGGAATGTGGAGGACGAGACTGGGCTGTTCGTTGTTTCCTGCGTGAATTTTCGGATCAATCGCAGCGCTATGCGGCCATCAGCCGTCATTTAACTGCCGCAAAGCTTCCATACACTGTCGGTTTTGATTTCCAAAAGGAAGGTATAAAGCTAAATAGGCGTTGGTACCCCATTCTAAAAATGGAATGGATCGAGGGCGACCTACTGATTGACTATGTCCGAAAACATCTCAATAAGCCCGCGTCGCTCGCGCGACTGGCCAGCAGATGGGTTGCGATGGCGCGGGCGCTAAACGCTGCGGGCGTGGCGCACGGTGATTTGCAATCCGGCAACGTTTTAGTGGTGCGTGGTGAATTGAAGCTGATCGATTACGACGGAATGTACGTTCCCACGATGGCCGGTCAAAAGAGTCACGAGATAGGTCACCGACACTTTCAGCATCCAAAAAGAACGCTCGGGCATTTTGGGCCTGGGCTCGACAATTTTTCTTCCTGGGCAATCTATCTTTCGTTAATCGCGTTGAGCCGGGACTCTTCTTTCTGGAAAAAGACGAATGCCGGGGATGAATCTTTGCTGTTTCAAGAATCTGATTTTAAGAATCCAACATCATCCGCAACATTTCGTTTGCTGGCAAGTCATCAGGATCCCGACATCCAGGAATTGACCAAAACTTTTCAATCGTTTCTGGCATTACCGCCTTTGCAGGTGCCGGTCGTCGAGAACCGGAAATTAAATAACAGAAGACGACCACGGATTTTCTATTTCGGCAGCCTTCGTGTTGCGCAACGGTTCAGACAGATTACGGATTTGATATCCGCAAAAAGAGATGTCCAGGATCAGTCTGCATTGTCGACTCAATCACATTTAAGATCGTCGTCCTGGATTCAGGATTGGCTACCCACTAATCCGGATGCAACGACAACGCCTTCAGCGGAACCAGGCGCTCACTCACGGTTTCTGATGATACCAGCGTTGATTTTACTGACTCTATCGCTGGTGGTTGTGGCCTCGCTCGCGTTTTCGAGCACAAACATATTAACCGGGATTATTACCTCAGGGGGTCTCTTCGCTTGCGCAGTGGCTCTGTCGTTAGCATCCTATCTGTTCGATCCGGTCTCAGTACACAGAAGGCATCTCCGCAAGGAGACGAGAGATTTCGGCCGTTCTGCTCTGCTGCTGGAGGCGAAAATCAACCGAATTGAGCGCCTAAAGAATGTACGAATAAGACAGCACACCAGAAAGATTGCGAAGCTTGAAATCATACAGAAGCAAATCGTTCTGGAAAGCCAGCAAGTTTACCAATGCATTGAGCAGATACGAGACCGACACCTTGCTGCCATCAAACCCGTGAGCGATTTAGCAAATTGCTTGCAAAAGAAACCGCATTCGCGTAATTGGTGGTTCAGCCTTAAACAATATATTGAATCTATCAGGCAGGCCCGATCATTACGGAAACAATTAAGAATCAAAAATGGCGCGGAACGTACCAGAACTGCGATAGCTCTCAACTATGCGGCACAGGAAAGACGTTTCTTTTCCAGCAAAGCAAGTCTCATCGCGGAATTTGATACCGCCGAGTTTGACATCGAGATAGGCAAGTTGCGTGCGGAGGTAGCCAGAATCCGCCGGGAAATCGCCATTAAGGGAGTCGCTCTGAACGATTTTAGCGGCGTCTCTTATGCCAGCTATTTAATCAGCACGGTCAGATCTGTTCGCGGTAAGTCACGCGGCCGCCGCAACTGGAGCGTTGGCTAACAGTCGAATTTTCACTGTCGCTTTAGCATTGACGTGGGGACTCTTCCTATTCTAAGTTGGCCGCATGGTTTACTTTATACGCGCCTTGCAGCCATCGTGACTGCCCGTATATTCCTGGATCTCAAAGCAGCTTCCACACCGTCTACAGCATGTGTTCGGCGTTGCGTGGGTAGCCCCACCCAAGGCTATATGGGCGTCAATTATGGGTTGTACTTATAAGTTATTGAAAAGAATGGAGGCGGCGATCGGAATCGAACCGATGAATAAAGGTTTTGCAGACCTCTGCCTTACCGCTTGGCTACGCCGCCCCTGATCATTGAACTGACGAGTCGCGTTCGAACGACGCGCACCGGACATTTTAACCAATTCATCTGATATATCAAGGACACGAATTGACTCATCAAAAATCTAATTGAAATCGCATCGTTGACTCACGAAAGAAATCTAAACGAAATTTAAGCAGTTCTTCCGATGCCAAGCGTGGATCAGGAGGAACAAATGGGGTTGACGATGAAAGAGCGACAGTCACTGGTGCGAGTTACTGCCGATCGCTACCGCAAGGCAGGCAAAAAAGGAAAGGGGCAGATCCTCGATGAGTTTATTCAGGCTACAGGCTATAACCGCAGCTATGGATCGTTGCTGC
>DASRDY010000050.1:0-2655 GCA_035652355.1 Blastocatellia bacterium | reverse complement strand
GCTTGCACCACATGCGGAAGTCGTTGGTGCCAGATACCTGCGCCTTCATCCTGATGACCAAAGGACTATCAACATCTGGGACTCCCCTGAGCTCGAGTGTGGTGAGATGCCCGGAGAAGAACAGATTGCTCTGATTGTTCTTGATGCCTTAATACTCGCCCACGTCAAAGATGACGATGAGAACGCCAGTGATTTGCTTACGAAAGCAGTGACTCAAGTTCTGAAGAACTGGGTTCCTCGCAATGGACTTGGCAAGCCAAAGAAAGAACCGACACATAAGCATCTGGTTGATATGCTTCATTCTTATGATTTCGGAACTTCCGATCTGAATGACCATGCCGCGAGACTCGCTCTTCGGCTGGAAAAGTATGTCGGCAATACCTGGCTTGATCGACCGACGCATCCCGATTTCTGTGTCAGTTCTCCTTATGATGTTTATGAACTCGATTCACTCGACGCCTTCCAACCAGAAGTCAGGCGGAGTCTCGCCAATCGGATTGCTGCGCGAGTTATTTTGACGATTGGGCGACTGGGACCGGACGGAACCAGAGCTCCAACGCTGCAAGCATTCATCGAAGCCTGGAAACTCAAACAACAATATCCGGACATAATGCGCGTGGTTCAGAAAGGCGCCCGAACCAATCGAAAAGAAAATGGCGTCACGATCATTGAGACTCACGGCTATGAAGATTTATCGGATATTCACGACATAACCAAAACCGCCGGAGTTAAGATCATAGGCAAACAATCCGGATCGTTTAACTCGCTTATCTCTGATTCAGATCTTTCGGATCGCGCAGTTGCCGCGATCAATGCCATTAACAATGTCGATGGCATCCACGCCCAGTATGTGCTCGTGCTTGGCTCGGGTCAGGGTCAACAGGTTGAAATGATTCAACTTGATCTCTCTCCGACAGAGCTATGGACGTTTACCACAAATCCAGACGAACGAAATGCACGCGCTCGTGTTCAGGCGCGCTGCCCGAACTGGTCACTCACTGATGCTATCGCCTGGCTCGCCAAAGTTTACCCACGTGGTTTAGCGACCGAAGGGCGCATTGAAATTGACGAATCTTTGCTTACTGAGGATCGGAGAATCTTATGAGAAAAGCATCTCGCATTCATCAAATCATGCTCGGCTTAATGATAGGGCTGATTCTGTTGCCGCCTCCGGCACAGGCTTTCCCGGTCTTCGATATTGCTGCCTACGCTCAACGCATAAAAAGCGAGCTGAACCGTTTGCAGGAATGGGCAGTAACAATAAAGCACTACCAGGATATGTTTGATAAGGCGGTCCAGCAATGGACCACAATGAAGGGTATCCTGCAAACAGTAGATGACACTCTCGCCAAATATAAGGAACTGGCCCTCATTGCTAACGACCTTGGGCAAATTATTCGCGGTTCGTTCATGATCAAAAGAGAATACGAAGCTCTCATCAAGTACAACATCAAAGCGCTTGAACAGATTGATCAACGTCTTAAGAACGGAATCTTCAATCCTGATGCCGATCTTCACGATTTCGAGGAGTATCTTCAATTTAGCATCGGTCGTTCTTCTCAGGACGCAATCGCAGTAAGGGTTCAGGCCGCGAAGAAAGATGCACAACTCGCTGCCTTAATGGATCAGGAAGCAAAGGTCCGGGCGGAACTTGCGACGACGAATGACACAATCACCAAATTACAAGCAAGTCTGGAGGCAGCGGTCAGCGCAGGCGGTGATCCAAAGAACATAGCCCAAATCAATGAAATGATCGCCACACAAACAAAGATTAGGCTTGACCTTGAGGCTAAAGATAAAGAACTCCAGGAAAAAATAACTGACCGCCTGAACCAATATGGCGTTCGAGTTCAGGATATGGAGAACTTTGGCTACCAGATTCAATCGGTGAATCAGGCATGGGCCAGTCTAAATAAGAGCAAAGACAGCATAACTGACACAATGGATAGTCTGATCCTGCAAGAGAGTCACTAATACAGATAGCGAGATCAAAGGAGACTGATATGCGCATACTAAACAGTAAGCGGATAGGATATGTGTTGCTCACAACAGCGGTAATAGGCGTATTCTGCGCGACAGCAACCGGACAGACCTCGACGCAGCCTCAAACTGGCGGACAGTCCTTTTCCGATATGGTTGCCGGGTTGTCGATCCGGGCCTCTCAACTAATGCCATACTTGCAGAATGAGATAATCGGAAAGCTGGCCGGCTGGATTCAGAATCTCGCGATAGTTCTTTCATCGCTTATTATCCTTGGTAGCTTCCTGCGAGTCTGGCGGGAAAACCACGGCCAAGGGGCCAATCTCTTCTGGTGGTTTGCCCGACTCGGAGTCTGTTTTTCCTTGCTGCTCAGTGGACCTCTCGTTATCCAAACGATGTATCAGGTAGGTCGTGATATTGCCAGAGGCAACGAGCTTGCCGGAAAAGATGGGCAGTCGCTCCTTTATGAATTCTATACGGAACAGCGAGACAGCTTTAATGAAAGCTATTCAAAGCTCACTCAAGGAACATTTACTGTAAATGTCGACGGACAGGATTTTCCGATCGCTCCGTCAGATGGCAATAACACATTCCTTGGTGTCGTATTCGATCAGGAAGGAACCGTCCGCGATTTGCGAAACAAGATGAACGATTCAACCTGGATGATGACCACAA
>DASRDY010000049.1:0-45838 GCA_035652355.1 Blastocatellia bacterium | reverse complement strand
AGCTTGCTGACCTTTTCGTTGAGCAGCGTCATCTGCTGTTCCAGTGAACCGCCGGTTTTGCTGCCGCTGTCGCTTTTGGCAGAGCCATCGTTCTTTTTGTCGTCTGCCTTTTTATCATCTGATTTCTTGTCGTCGTTCTTGCTGCCATCGGTGGCGGCAGGTGCGACATTTGTGATCGTTTTAGTAACCTTATGGCCAGAGGTATCCTGACCAAAAGCTGAGTTAATCATGGTCACGTAAAGCAGAGTGGCCATGAATGCAGATACAATTTTCCTCATTCGAAACTCCTTTAGCCAAGGGGGGTATTGAATTTAAAAACTAACGAAACAATCTGACGGGCTGATACATTAAGGTATTCGCGAAGGTTCCGAGAGCAGCGTGATATGCTCGCGAAACAGAAGCTCACATTCCTAAAATATCGCAAAAACCCGGCCAAATTGCAATCGATAAGTCACTGTAGCCTCTGGATTTGCCAGTTGGTTAACAACTCTAATCGAGCCTCATAGAGAGCCACAGAGCATAATCCATTTATTGTAGGACGCTTAAAGGACCGCGATATTACCGCGACAGTTCACCAAGGCTATATAAGGTGCGTGCAATCATTGCTCGACACTAGACTCAACTTGGTTGCGTTTAACCGTCCTATAACGCCGTTTTAGCAGAGAATCTGCGGGTTCCGCGAGTTGTACGTCTGTTGCATACAGCACGGCGGGTCTGCTTTGTCAGTTCTGTCGTACCTCTGCGCAATTTTTGTATCTGGAGTCTAGTTACAATGGACGCACCGTCATTATGTGAAGATCGTACGACCTTCAGCCGCAGACTAGCAGTATCGGCTTTGTCCGGAATGTGCTTTTCCCTGCTTTTGCGTGCGATAATACATTTCTGCTTTTACTTAGTCATTCTGTTCGTACCTGGAATAATTGGCTCGTTTTTAATAGTCGGATTCCCGCCGTGTGGCCCGATGCCTCCCGAGGACCATTCTCGCGACTGGGTCCTAGTCGTAGCAACAATCTTGAACGGAATGTTCTACGGAGGCATATTCTTTTCCGCGATTTGTGTTTGGGCAGAGCGGAAGATGAAAAGACGCAGGCAACAGCAAACGCCCGCTTTTTGTTGTGAGCTTTCGCCGGAGAAGCAATTGAAAAGCGTAGGCTCATTGCTGGATTATGGTTTACAGAATATCGAAGGGGTTCATTTAACCGATTCTTTGATGAACTCGGAAAGAGTATCAAGGTAGCGGTCGCCAGCGGTACCAAACACATTGTGTCCAACACCGGGAACTAAGATCAGCTTCTTTGGCTCGTTGGCAGATGCGTAGAGTTTTTTGCCCTCTTCGACGGGAATCAAAGAATCAGATTCTCCGTGGGCGACCAGCACCGGACAGTGAACCTGACCGAGCTTTCGCGCCGACTCAAACCGATTTTTGGCAAGAAAATGAAGCCAGCGCGGCAACCAGGATACTCGATCGGTTGCGAGGTCGCTGGCAGAGCTGAGCCCGGATTCCAGAATCACCGCTCCAACAGGCTTGCGCGAAGCGAGATCGGCGGTCGCCGTAGTTCCCAGCGAATGCCCATACACAACTAATCGCGACGGAGAAACTCCGCGAGTATTAATCAGATAATCGTAAGCCGCGTCTGCATCTGCATAAAGATCGTTCTCTCCGCTGATAGTACCTTCGCTTTTGCCGTAGCCCTGATAATCGACCAGCAATACATCGAAGCCTTTGCCGGCCAGTCTTTGTCCGAGCCACCCTACATTGCTGATATTTCCCGCATTTCCGTGAAAGTAGAGTATGGTAGCAGTCGATGGCGAGACACTGGAATGAACAAACCACGCATTTATTCGCACGTTATCGCGCGTTTTGATCCAGACGTCTTCAGACCCGTTGGGCGTGCCGGCATAGCTGAGCGCATCAAATCCTACCGGCCGGAAAGTGATTTCATGCTCAAACTCTCGCAGCCCAAAGAACAAGACCAATGGCCCGAGAACTATAATAGATACGATTAAAAGAAACGCCCGATTGCGTGTTAGTCTCATTTTGTTCCGCGAGAATTTATGCGGAGCAGGGGATATGTTCCTGGTGACTATTCACAGAGTCACTGAACCAGAAAAATAACTCGAATTAAGGGAACCCGCCAAAGTCCGCCAGTTATTTCGTCGCTACCAGGGCGATGCCTATCACAATCATTATTATGAAGGCAACGACAAACGCGACCCCAAAATAGATCAAAATCCCCGTGGTGTTTGATTTGCCGCTCTTCCCGTTATAAGCCGTTCCACATTGAGTGCATTTTACGTGGCTCAGCAGTTTTGGTCCGAGCATACCTCCCCACCACGTGAACTTCACTGGATTTGCATTGGCATTCTGACATTGAGGGCATGGAGCATAAGTAGCCATTTGATCGTCCTCCTCTGAATTCTGATCTTTAGAGATTATTCCGTATAGACGAGCCCTGAATCGTGTTGAGAATAATCCAGGTCGATTGTTATCTCAAGATTAATCCGCGCCGTTTACGCGTTGTTGTCATGTCGGTGTTTCAAGTCGTATTATCAACACGATTCTTGACAGAAACAGGCCCGGGCCACCGAGATCATCAAGGAAACAGAGTTGCCTATGGCGAGTCAGAGGATGGAACAACCAATGAAGCCCGTGCAAATATTATTACGCATTCAGCCCGACGCCCCACGCAACAAAGGACCTCAAGGAGATTCGATGCAATGCTTCGGTCAAGGTTGGTAATAACCTCAGTAGTCGTCCTGATCTCATTATTGGGGGTGGAAGGCCAGCCCTGTATTCCTTCTGGTGTTGCACCTGCTCATTGGAGGACGGAGCATTGGAACAACCACAAAGATATGGGCGTCGATGTTTACCTCTATTTATTCAACCGCAGAGTTTTCAATGAGCGGATCGTACCGGCATATAAAGCGTTTGCGAACAAGGATGATTTAAAGCCTCTGATCGCTCTTTTGCGTGAGGCGATACAGCGCATAGATAAAGGAGAACCGTTCTATAAAGACGCAGCCCTTTCTGGTAAGGCGGAACTTCAAGAAGCGCTCGATATATTGGACGGGACGACTTACTATAACCGCAACGGCGATTATCGGCCGGACGACCACAGCAGAAAAACAACCAGAGAAGATATGCGGGTGTATGTCGAAGGGCAGTGCAGTTTGTTTCTTATACTCTTTTACTGTGTTCCTGCCGACAAGGGTGTCATACCTGAAGTGCAACTGACCAGATCGGAATTTGGCATTTATTTAACGGACAGATTGGAGTGGTTTAACGATTTCGTTCTGTTCTCGCATCCGCCCCACGGCGGCGAGATAGATCAACGACTTTGGGAAGCCAGCGAATTTCTCTCAAAGAAAGATATTCAGGAGTTCCAGAGACAATTGGCCAAAGTTCCGTCGCCGCCAAAGGACTCAAATCTGAGAAAAGAATATGAAAACTTGTCTGCAATTTTGAAGCTGGCTCTGGCTGATGCCGATCTCACGCTCGTTATGTCTCAAGCCTAGAGACGCTCTTGCGTTTCGCGGCTAGATAAACGCCTCGACGGAAAGCTTGAATCTCATTGTCAGCGTTCTGTAGGCTGCGCAGCAGCCGCACTCGTAAAGGGTGGGGTGAAGCGACGCGAACCCCACCAACTGATCATTTCAAGTTCGAGCCCGCGTCAGCGGGCGAACGATCTTTCAAGATTTGCGCATCAGCGATTGCGGTCGCCCGCTGGCGCGGGCTTGTCATGATGATTCCATTGTCTGGGGTTCGCTGCGCTTCACCCCAGCCTTTACGCGATCTGCGCGCTCCGCGCGCGAAGCCACGAAGTGGCACAATTCAATAGCCGTAGGACAGAGCGATTGCGCCGCACCAGGTCAACAGCAATACAAGACAGGTACAGCCCTCGACAGAGGGCGATAGCGGGTAGCCCACGGCGAGCTTGCGAGCCGTGGGAACAACCGTCCATACCGATGGAGCCGGTGAAGCCGGCGACAGAACCGACTCTACCAATCTGTCGCCCTCGTCGAGGGCTCTAATTGCTCATTGATCTTGACCCATAGCTCGAAGACTCGCTATGGGCTACCCGCTGTCGCAAGCTTCGCTTGCTTTGCCAAATTATTTTCATTTATAGCTCGTCATCAAGTGACCTTTACCCATTCCATCTCTCGTCTAAATAACGAGCGCTACAGAAGACCGACATCCGAGTGTATAATGTTGCTAAATTACTAATGTTGAGGCTATCTGAATGAGCGTAACTCTCCCCGACTGGCTAAAACCCGATTTTTTACTCAAGCTTATCGAGCATCCGCGTCTGCTATTCGCAATTTGGATTTTAGGATTGTTTTTACTCTGTTTGGCCGCCCCGTGGAGTGATCGTTTTGGCTTTACCGCCTTTCACGATCAACACCGAGGTATAATCGGCATCGTTACACTCATTGCTCTTGCGGTCTGGGTTGTGCAGGTTGGATCACTTTTTTTTAATTATATTAGCTCGCATCTATTGCATCGCCACTCAAAAAAAGAGGCGCTTCAATCAATCGATACTCTCTCAGAACCTGAGAATCTGATTTTATGGTACTGCCTGATTCGCCATCAACGGACAATTCCGCTGCCACTTGGAAATAGCGCTGCCTCATCTCTTCGGCAAAAAGGACTTCTAGAGCTCTCTAAGATTGGCACCCACTCCACTGGTCTCATACTATTCCCGTGTTTGTCTGGAAGGCGCTACAGCAACGTAAACCAGAATTTCTGCCAACCAGTCCTAAAGACTTAGAACAATTCTCAAAAGAGGTTGAGGAGCGACTCGGTAACTATCTTGAATTCTCACAATAGCCTATGATCATTTCATCGGGACAAATGGTTAACCACGCAACTTATCTTTTTATTGATGGAGCACACCTACGCAAATATTACGAAGAAACTATGCGTCCTTGGTTTGGTGAGAGCTTGACTTGGCAAGATATCGATTTTAATGCTCTCCGCAACCGGTTCCAGGTTCAAAGGTGCTTCTTTTACGATTGCCTTGACAATATAAAAAAACGCGGAGAAACCGATAGCGCCTTCGATGACCGCGTAAATAATCAAAAACGAGCTTTCTATAGTATGTCACAGGTTTATGGCTTAATCGTTCGGTTGGGCTACCTGGCCGGTGCTTCAGAGGAGAAGAAACGACAGAAGGAGGTCGATATCCTGTTAACCGTCGATATGATGAATCATGCCGTCCGCCAAAATATGGACAAGGCAATTCTCCTAGCGGGAGATAGAGACTTTAAGCCCTTGGTTGAAAGCCTAGTAAATCTCGGGGTGATTGTTGAACTGCACGGTGACCGACAGCACACCTCTCAGGACTTGTCCATGGCAGGCGATCTCTACGAGCCACTGACATTCGGATACTACTTTGAAATAACTAAACGTCATTTGCAGCAAGCACATCCGAAACCGGCTGCCGTCGCCGGAATAGGATTAACACCCACTCTAACCTTAGTCAGTTCTGGCACGCTCGCCGGTGAGCGTTGTGATTTCTATGAGGATAAAACTAAGGAAGAATATGTCCTCTTTGCTCCGCAATATAACGGCCTAAATTCGCTCTCAATCACATACACCGACAAAGAGATTGAGAAGCTGCGATACTTCTGCAAAATGCAATTTGGAGAATGCAAGGGGATCTTATTTCAATAGCCAGATCTCGCGTTCCCCGCCCGATTCTCACTATGCTAAAGAATCTTACTTATTATCCTTCTTCGGTGACCCACTACCTCCTTCTGTACCGGTCGCGGTCTTATCCTTGCCCTTATCGTTCAGTTCTTTCGCGCGTTCATCGATGTGGTCTTTCAATTTAAGACGCGGTACGCCGTCGATCAGCCACCCCGGAGCGGTCTTATCCAACAAATAATAATCAAAGAACTCCTTCATTCGGACCGTGTAGTCCTTCTGATTGGCCGGAATTGCCAGACCGTGGTTCTCTCCCGGGTATTCCAGCATCACTACCGGTTTTTCCAGGCGACGCAGAGTGTTGTAATACTCGATTCCCTGATTCCAATCCACCGCTCCGTCTTTGTCGTTCGCCAGAATCATCAGCGGAGTCTTTACGTCCTTTGCATGATAAACCGGAGAGTTCCTGATATACGCATCTACGTTATCCAGGTAACTGCCGGTGAATCGCCCCTGACTGCTCTCAAAAATCGGTTGATTGGCTGATCCCGAATTCCAGTAGATCGACGAATACATGCTGACCATATCCGTTAGGGGCGCTCCGGCAACGGCCGCTTTGAAAACATTCGTCTGCGTTACCAGGAATGCAGTCTGATAGCCGCCCCACGAATGACCCTGCAAGCCGACTTTGTTCGCGTCGACTATACCGGTGGCAATCGCGGCCTTGACTGCCGGGACGACGCACCATACGGCCGACATTCCGGGATCGTTGACTTTGTAAACAATGTCCGGCATCAGAACCGCAAATCCCTGGCTGGTGTAGTAAGACTTGTTAAAACCATTCGCAGTCGGCATCGCGTAACGGTTGAGACCCTGCGACAGCTTTTCGTAAATGTAGACTATCGTCGGATAGCTCTTGCCGGGCTCGTAATTCGCAGGCAGATAGAGCGCGCCCTGCAATTTCTTGCCCTGAGCGCTGGTGTAATCGATCAGCTTCACTCCCGACGACCACGCAATGTCTTTCTGCTGCGGATCGGCGTCGGTGATTCGCTGACCATTCTGAAGATCGGCGTTCGCAACATAATAATCGGGGAAATCTTTGTAGGTGTCGCGAGTGTAGAGGAATGTTTCGGCCGATTTCGCCTTCATCAACGAAGCGTACCCCGCGTCGCCCCAAAGCAGGACCTTCGGTCCCGGCTGACCGCCATCTATGCGCGCTATACCGGTCTTCTTTGTCCATTCGCCGTACATTGCGAAGTAGGCTGGGCCTGAGAGGTCAATTCCCTTCTCATTCGGATCAAGCCTAATGTGATTGGTATAACGGATGCCATCTTTCTTTCCGTTGACGGTCAGGTTCACGGCTTTTCCGCCGTTAACCGGCACATTCCAAATATCATAGTTGTCAGATAACAGAACCGATACTCCATCCTTAACCCAACCAACTGGAGGAATGGGCGGTTTGACAACATTGTGATCATCTTCGGAATCGAAGAACACGGCCGGAACCTGCTGAGTCAGATTGTTCACCTGACCATTGGTCATGTCGTAAGCGAAGAATTGACCGTCATCATAATAAAGAAAGTGCGAGCCGTCGGGAGAAGCGCCGAAATAGTAACGGTTCTTTTTCAGAGCCAGCTTTCGCGAGCCGGTCTTCAAATCTACAACGTAGATGTCCCGGTAGTTTTGGCCATCAAGGTTGCCGTGGAGTTCATACTCGCGAACGTCAGTACCGATAGCGAATTTGTCCTTCGGCACTCGGCTCACCGTCCTGAGCTTGTCGTCTGCGAGGCGAATGAACTTTTTATCATCGACGCGATAGATCGACAGGTAGCTGTAGTTTTTATCGAACGCTTCCTGAACCTGTTGCATTGACTGCAGGCGTGAATCTTTCCAATGCCAGATGACCAGGTTCGGCTTTTCCTGATCGAGGGCCGCCGGAGTTCCAGGCATAGCCGGAGGAGGCGTCGTCGCGGCATCATCTGCGGGAGGCTGTCCTTCGCCTCGCACGGGCGTCGGCGGTTTCTTCTTCACATCCTGAATTCCGAACAGCAGCGCGTTCATATCTTCGGTCCACGAGGCTGGGCGGTTTGGACTGATCGACATTCCCGCCGGGAAGTCTTTATCGTCTCGCGGATCGTAAGAAACTTTTCGCGGAGCCGCAGCGCTGAAATCGGTGAAGCCAATCGCACTATAGAGCTTGTCTTCGTAAGCTTTGTCCTCGACGCCTTTTAATACTGCAAGGCCTTCGCCCTTTTCAGTCCAGTTGAGGCTCTTGTAAGAAGCTTTGTCGTTGTCAAGTGGAAGAACCGCACCGGTAGCCATGTTGCGGAGCTCGACGCCATTGCCGATCTTGTCCTGGGCATCGATGATCCAGGTGAGCCATTTGCCGCTCTTATCAAAAGCGAATTCTGAAACGTTGCCGATGCTGAGCTCGGCGGCACTCGCCAAATCATACAGGATCAGATCGGAACCCGCCCAACGGTCTTTCTCTTTATCCTGAGCTTCCGAGGTGTAACGATGAAGCGCGAGGTAATTGGCTTGCTCGCCCGAAAAAGATGCTCGTTTTACCTTTTCGAATTCGATCTTCTTTTCGTTTGTCAAATTTATCAGCGCGACTTTGTTGTAGATCGGTCGGTGCATCTGACGCATTCGCTTCGATTCAACTCGCGTCGGTGCAATCGAAAAGAACGCCCATTTGGAATCGTCCGAAAACGTGACCGCGCTGCCAAAGCCTCCTGCCGCGGCTTCGCCGACAGGAAAACGCAATTCCTTACTGTCGCCGGTTCGTCGAATCACCACTTCGCTATCGCCGTCCAGTGGCGAGAGCCGATAGCCGAACCACTGACCATCGTTCGACACGGAAGCGCCGACAATGCGTTTCCAGGCCATAATGTCTTTGATCTCCATCGGACGGGGCTGCGGGGTGTCGGGCAGCGCTCGCGTTGAAACCGGTGGAATGATCAGTAACAGAAAGAGAAGGGTTCGAAGGGCGATTTTTGTTCTTTTCATGGGCGAATGGCCTCCGCGATCAAATGAAGTTGTTGCAGTTTCACTGGGCGCTTTGCAAGCTCGAAAGCAGCGCCTGACGGTAGAAACGTCGGCAAAGATCGGATTGACTAAATTTAAAACAAGAGATGAAACTGCCGAAATCAGGCTAGTAGAAAGTAATGATCTAGTCAAGCGCAAACTACAGAGGGACAAGTGTTTGCGGGTATCTTGTGGCGCATTCGTCCCGATTGCGCCGGGGGACCTACGATCAAGTACATTCCGCAAGGAGGCGCAATCGGGACGAATGCGCCACAAGGAAGTTTGGCCAACTGGTGTCACAGGAGTCACACGTCAACTAAGTCCTTCATCATCTATGAGTAAACCTTGTGACACTTGCTGTGACACCGACTAACATGGCCGGAGTTTGGCTCTCCGGTGTCACACAAAAAAGGCGGCGGAAACCCGTTTTCAGGATCCCGCCGCAGATCATTTCAAAGGAGATTAAATCGATACAGTTACGAAGCAAGTTGAGCGTTTCGGTAGCCTGCCGCCAGAGCTTCATGTTCGCTGGCAAAGATTACCCAGTTGCTGCCTCCGGTCGGTCGAGCCGACATCATCATTCGATAATAGTCGCTTCCCGGTTTGTAATAAGTCCGATTCCGCCGGTTAGCAATCACCTGGACAAATAGTCGCTTTGGTGGTGGTGGAACTTCGGTAATCTGCGAATCGTCAAAATCGAAGTCGACCAGTTTGATCTCTGGCTTGACCTTGAATCGCTCTACTATATTCGGTCGCAACGGAGGCGAAACTACCAGGGGGCTGGTTGTATTCGAATGACCATTGGTCTTTGCCTCTGTGTGACCATTCCCGTTGCCGTGACTGTTTGCAACCCGGATCGTCGTGGGGATGGGTGGCACAGTAACAGTCGCCGGAATCTCAGTCGTAAGTGAAGGAGTAGTCCTGTCAATAACCGAGAACGTATTTGCCAGTCGACCTCCGTAGAGAGTCGACGCTAGCGATTGCGAATCGGCTGGCGCAAGTTCATCGAATTCGATCACAGTCAACCGATTGTCTCGCTGTGATGAATCTCTGACACCGACAACGCGACCCGGAACATCGATTACGCGGCCGCTCAAGGCCGGAACCTGCAGCGTTACTCGCGACGACAGTTTGACGTTGCCATCTACCAGGACTGCGGCGCTATGCTCGCTTATGTCCCGTGTGACGACGCGCAATGGTTTTCCATTCTCAGGCGTCAGTTGCGCATTCAGTGATCGAGCCAAACGGGGGGCGCTTCTTCTCGATGCGCTGTGGCGTGAACCGAGCCTGAAAACAGAAGTCAGAATATACAAATACGATCTGAATGGACGATCTGCCGGAGTAGATCGCTGGATCCATGATTCCGACCCGCTGAACATCAGGCGAATCAGAGCGTGGCGAGTCTCAGCCGATGGTCGGACGAACTCGACACCGCAGATTGCGCGGTTGTGCTCGACCATCTCTCGCCAGGCAATACGCGATTCGACGGTAGCCATTTCGCCGGATTCACCGGTTATCCGCAACGCAAATGTTCTTGGCAACGGGAGAGGCTTGTCGAACAGGAGCTTCGCGCCCGTCTCGCTCAAGTCAATGACTCGAACGCTCGCTCCGCGCTGATGCGGCAATAATACCGTGGCAACGTATTCACGGGTGACTCGCCACACGTTGCGAAGCTGTGCCTTGTCGCGCGCGGCAATAACTGCGGCGGTAAGTATGATCAGGTTATAGAGGGTCCACACGCCGTTGATCACTACCGAACTGTGTTCGGTCGGTGATGTGAGCCAGCGATACGGGATCGCTATGATCGAGGCTACGGCCAGGACCGTCAGGATGATCGTCGGCAGCGCGTGCTTTGTGTCGAACTCGTCCTTCTCTATGCGCGCTCCCTTGTTGGTAACATTGAACTTGCCGAACTTGGGACTGATGAAAGCAAGTAGAGTTACTGGAAGGATTATCGCAGCGATTGCTGCTTCATAAATCTCTGCCCAGAAAGAATGTCGGAAATTGCCGCTGACCATCGATGCCGCGATTGTTGAAAGCACTATGTGCGGCAGCGCATACAGCAGGACTTCTAGTCCCCATCCAGTGACCGGATGCAGACCAAACAACAGGTAACTTATGGGAGCAAGGATGAAGATCAGCCTCGGAAATCCAAACAGAAAATGCAGCATCGCGTTGAAATAGTTCAGGCGTTGCGGCAGTTTCAGACCGCGCGTCCACAGCGGGTTTTGGATCCGCAAGATCTGGATCATGCCTCGCGCCCAGCGCATACGTTGCCCAACGTGGTAAGAGAAGCGCTCGGTCGCAAGACCCGCAATCAATGGTTTGGAATAGTAGACCGATTTGTAGCCTCTTGCGTGAATGCGCAGACTGGTGTGCGCATCTTCGGTTACCGTTTCGGTTGCGATGCCGCCGATCTCTTCTAAAGCTGAACGTCTGATTATACCGGCGCTGCCGCAGAAAAACGCAGAGTTCCAATAATCGTTGCCAACCTGGACAACGTGATAGAAGAAATCGCCTTCCTGCGCGACTTTGTCTTCTACGCTCAGGTTGCGCTGGAACGGATCGGGGTTGAAGAAATGATGAGGAGTCTGCACCAGGGCCACTTCCGAATCAGAGAAGAACCCGACCGTTTCACTCAGGAAGCTGCGCACCGGCACGTGATCCGCGTCAAGAATCATGATCAACTCGCCATTTGTCAGGCGCATCGCGTTGTTGATGTTGCCTGCCTTGGCATTTCGATTATCGTTGCGGGTGATGTATCCGCAACCGACTTCGGCGGCAAGAGCACGGACTGCCTCACGGTGTCCGTCGTCGAGCAGGAAGACTTTCTTCTTAGGGTAATCGATTGCAACGGCACAAGCGGCGGTTCGTCGCAGAATGTCTATATCTTCGTTGAATGTGGGGATGAAGACATCGACGGTCGGCAGCATTGCTTCATTGGCGGGCAATGGCTCTGACTTGCGGCGAACCAGCTTTATCGTCTGGAAATACCCGAGCAACAGGATTGTCACGCCATATATTTCCGCGGCGAAAAGCGCAGTCGTCACGGCGACGTCTGTCCAGGTTCCTGTGCTCAGCGTATGTGCAGCGCGCCAATAAATATATCGGAGCGATGCCAATACGCTGAGCGCCATCACCACACGGCGAAACTTTGGCACAAAGACGCTGATCAACATTGCGACCGCAATCATCCCGATGCTGAGAGCGCCATTCAGTCGCCATTCAAATTGCACAATAATTGCCGGCAGCATCAGCAGCGCGACCAGGGCAATTACCCCGAACTGCGGTAATCCTAGTCGACCTTGCGGAAACTGGGGGGTTGGGTTACCAGCGGAAAATGGCTGAAAACCGGAAGAGCTTTGGGCTCTGCTAATATGTCTGGATACTGATCGCTGCATTCGCAATCCCCTTTGAAGGAATTCTTTACCGGCCGAAGACACGAATCCGGCCTGGAGTTTTAAGTTTTTAACGGAGGGTAACCGATCATTGCGCAAGTCTCGCGCCGAGATTCAGTTTTCCTGCAAGCTGTTGATTTCTTTCGGCATCCGAAACAACTTTGATGATTGATATATAGTGGGTGCTTTCAATAGCGTTACCTTCGGTTACGTGTTTGGAACTCTGGTTCAGAGCTTCTTACTGCCGAACTCCTGAGCCTCATAAATCGTAAATGTGTTAAAATAGGCAGACTGAGGTTCTATGTATTGTCCAAACTGCGGGAAGGAAATTGTTGAGACTCAACGATTCTGTCGGTCGTGCGGATACAGCTTTCAACAGATGCTTGAGATGCTGGCCCGCCAAACCGATGGGCGTGATACTGCCAACGCAGCGGACAAACGATTGAAGAGAAGGCGGAAGAAAATCGAGTTAGCCGGGGTATTGACGGTGGTATCCAGCCTGATTCTGGCATGTTTTTTCCTCGTCATTGCGGGGCTGCTCGGATTCAGGATCGGAGCAGCAGAGATTGTTGCGATGTCCGGCGTATGCGGGGCAATTCTATTTACTGGCGCAGGGATTTTGGTTTATGGAGGACAGTTGCCGACCAGCGCGGATGACGAATTCGAACCAGATCGAGCGTTGCCGTCCGCAAAGAAGACTAACGAACTTGCCGAACCATCATCTTATCCTGGTATACCAAGCGTTACCGAGACTACTACGCGTAAACTGGCGCATAGTAATCACAAAGATAGTTAATTAGTAAAGCTATTGTTCATGCATTACAGCATTTCAAACAAAGATGGGATTCTTTGTTTGTAGTCGGCGCCAGAATTCCCAGCTTTTCCAGAACTGCACGCATAAAGCAATCTTCCAGGACTCCTTTTGAGCTGACCGAAACCCACTCACCGGAGATTTCGCCGCCTAACCCTTCGAATTTCCCGGTAATAAACAGTTGGGCGTGATTTGAGTCAATTGGGTCAACCTGGAATGTGAGTGTAACGCGAGCCTTGGTCCAGTTGCGGGTATCACTCTCCAATACCCTGCAGAAATGTTCAAGGTCCTGACGCGCGTGTGTCCCTTTGGAGTAAATGTATTTCTGGGTAACCAGCAGGCCATTGGCCGGCTTGCTTTCTTCCACGTTGAGGGGAACTTCCTGCTCTTCCAGCATTCTTTGGATTACTTTAACGATGTCGTCCCTGCCAGCGGCCACGATGTAAGGATTAGCCAAGGGCGGTTCGTCTTTTTCCTTGCCAACGCTAAAGCCACCTCGCGGTGTTGCTTGTCCAAAAGCGATAGGCAAAACCAACATGGAAACCGTCAACGAAATCAGCAACAACTGAACAGACCTTCTCATTACCGCACCTGTATCCTTTGTGTTCGCGCGCCTCGCCCCAGGACGCAGTTCGCTGTGGCAACGTTACCGAATCACGGCCGGATTTGCAACCCGAGCGGGTCATTTACATTCTACGCTCGCTTTCGTAATTCCGGCCTCGCCTTTTATGACAACTCGTCCGCTTTCACATTCAATTGATATCGTCACGAAACCGTCATCGAATTCCGGTGAGGTCACCTCGACTACTCGCGACAATTGTGGAAGCTGCTCGAATAGAGTTGGATCGCGTGCCAGGTCATAACTCCGCAGCTCTTCTGACTCCCGGGTTAGCTGTGCAGTTTCGTCTTCACTTAGTCCAAGCCGATCTGCAATCTCCGCCGGTATTCCCAGATCCATAGATCCATCCGCTGCAATTGACCAGACGAACGGAACATCGAGGGATAAGATCACTTCGCTCCTGATATTTGTGATGCCCAGCAATTCACAGTTAAGCACGTGAGCAACAACATGCTGCTGATGTCTGGTTAACCCGTTTCCGTCGCGTTCTGCTGTCATTCTTCTCTCACACAAATCCGATACCAGGATATCAAATTTCTTTCTTGAAGGCTTGTCAATCTGTGAATCGGTCAGACAGTCGGCGCTTTTATGATCAAGCGCAGATCGAACGTTCCTGAAATCTGCGTTTCCCATCGATGTAACTGTGACGAAGTGCTCAACGGATCAACGTTCTAACTTACAGAAAGTTGTGACATCAAACGGCCGGCATTTTGCTACTTCTTTGCGCAGACCCAACTAAAGAACAGCGCGCGCTGCGCTGACGGGAGTCCAGATGAATAAGGCGACTGGGGGCCGCCAGCTTTTCAGCGAAAAAGATCGATGATTTTGCGATTGCGGTCAGATTTTCCTTGAACGAGGGCCGGTAGTAGATATATTCTACGCTCCGTCAAGATTCCACACGGAAATCTCAAGTCTCATCTCGATCCCGAACGGCTCCTCGGGCGGAATATTACGCCGCAAGTGTAACTGACCGCCAAGTATAGGATGTGTGATGTTCGAGATGTCTCTGTTGAACTTGGAAGTCATCCGTTAGCAATGGTGGGGATAAAAAATGTTGTCATACCGAACTCGACGTGTCCTTTGGAGTGTCAGTCTATTCGTACTTTTTTCAACAATCTTATTGTCAACCGGTAAGATTCATCACAAGGGATACAATATTCCCGCTTCGGTTGCGCCTGCAAATCAGAGCGGCCGGCCACGATCAGCGGCACCAAATCCGCAAGCGTCGGGAGACTCGGTTTCTGTTCAGCAAGAAACTGTACCGCAATCGCCAGAGAATCTGATGGCGACTGGCGCTTCCCTCGCGAAGCTTAATACGGCCGGTGTCGCACTTAGCGCCAACGATGCGGAACCGGAATTTCAGACTGCGGGAAATAATCTGGCAACCCGATTGACGATGGGTGATTCAGGATCCAGCGATCAGGCAAGATCAACAACGTTCCGAAGTATTGCTCAGGGCACGAATGCTCAGACCGGCGATGTGGAACGAGCGCATTCTCGACCGCAAGAGGATCATCTTCGCAGAGGGCGTTCATTCGATGGCGACATAAGAACCTTGCCCCGCACGCGGCCGGTTAAGTTCGAACGTCCCGAACATGACGAGCCCAACATAGTTCCGAGAACATTGCCGGGAACGCCAGAAATCACTGCCGGCCAGCAGTCGGCGGGACCCGATAAGGTTGTCACGCCGAGCGCGGCTGCTCCTGCGCCGACAAACAGTTTCGATGGTCTTGATTTCGCTAACTGGGGAGCAGGTCATCCGCCCGACACGAACGGCGACGTTGGACCGACATACTTTATTCAAACGATCAATACTTCAGTCGGTATTTTTCGCAAGAGCGACAATGTCCGCGTCGCCGCATTCACGTTCAACGCATTAATGAGCCAGGGCAATTTCGGAAACCTTTGCGACACGGACAATTTCGGCGATCCGGTTGTTTTGTACGATACTTTTGAAGATCGCTGGGTCATCACTGATTTCGCGTTTAAGCTGAGTGGCGGCAATGTCGTGTCGCCGGCGGATCAGTGTTTTGCGGTATCGAAGAACGGTGATCCAGTAAACGGTGGATGGAATTTCTATTCAAGAACGATAACTGATGCACTTGACGATTATCCGAAATTCGGCGTTTGGACGGATGGCATTTACATGTCGGCCAACATGTTCACCTTTGGTGCAGGCAGCGTATTTGTGAGTCCTCGTGCGTTCGCCTTCAATAAAGCACAGATGTATGCTGGCGCGCCCACCGTTCAGGTAGTATCGTTCGATGGGCCGGCCGCCGATTTTACGGTAATTCCCAGCAACGCGCGTCTTCAGACTGGCACGCCGCCTCCGGGTACCCCGAATTTTTATATTTCCACCAGCCAGTTCTTGAATGCTGTCGGGGTTTATAAATTTCATGTGGACTGGAACAGGATCAGTCTCTCTACGTTTACAGGGCCTGACACGCCCATAGCGGCCACAAGTTGGCCCAATTCCGCTGCGCCTAATGCACCATCTTCCGGAGGTAATTCTCTGGATGTTCTGGCGACGCGAGCAATGATGCAGAACCAGTATTCAAATTTCGGCGGAGTCGAATCTTTGTGGGTTGCCCACACTGTCCGACGGCAGAACACAAGCGGGTTTGCGGCACCGCGTTTCTATCAGGCTAACGTGACAGGCGGCACGGTAGCGCCGAACCTGGTTCAGGCGATGACCTGGGATCCGGACGGGGCTAACGTGATGTTCCGTTTTCTGCCAAGTCTGGATGTCGATCGCGCTGGTGATTTGGCGATGGGGTATAGCACGTCCAGCAGTACCACAAAACCTGCTATTAAATATGCCGGCCGTCTTGCTGGTGACCCCGTCAACACGTTTAGCCAGGGTGAGCAGTTGTTGATTCAGGGAACTGGCACACAAACAGGAAGCTGCGGCACCGGCTCCTGCATACGCTGGGGCGATTACAGTGCGATGACGCTGGATGTCGATGGCTGCACATTCTGGTACACGAATGAGTATTATGCCACCGATGGACTTTCTTTTTTGACTCGCATTGGAACTTTCACCTATCCAAGTTGTACTCCTCAGGTATCGGGCACAATCAGCGGTACCGTAACCGCAACTGGCGGCGGTAGTCCTATCAGCGGCGCAACGGTGTCGCTGGGCAGCAGAACAACGACGACAGCCCCTGATGGCACATACAGTTTCACCAGCCTACCGTCGGGAACGTATCCGACAATCGCGGCCAGCAAAGCCGGATTCAACTCCAGCTCCGTTAACAGCATTGTTCTTACTGATGGCGGAACAACGACGCAGAACTTCAGTCTTTCAACGGCGAGTTCAAGTGGCTGCTTTACAGACACAACGCAGTCTGATTTCCAGACTGGTGTGGCTGTTAATTGCGATTTAACCAGCAGTCCTGGCGACATTACGTTGTCGAATGCGCCAGCCAGCGATCAGTCGAACACGGCTGGTACGACAACCGGGACTGGCTTTGGCACACCGGCTTGGACTGGTCAGACATTTATACCAGCGGTCACCGGCAACCTCGTCAAAGCCGATGTCCAACTCTTTTGCAATGGCTGCGGAGCAACGCCCCCAAACCTCACGCTGTCAGTCCGCGCCACGAGCGGTGGTCTGCCCACGGGCGCTGATCTCGCCTCTACGACCATCCTCGGCTCTTCCTTCGCAAGCGGTGCGACTGCAACCGTCACGTCGAGCTTTGGCTCGCCGGCAACTCTGACCGCGGGAACACAATACGCGCTCATCCTGCGTCCGGTGTCGGCGCCTGCGGGTTCGGGCTATTTCTGGATTCGATCCAGCCCCAGCACATATGCCAACGGTTCACGTGTGCTTTCGGCCGATAGCGGTGCGACATGGAGTGCTGATACGACAAGAGACTTTAACTTCAGGACCTATATGCAGACCGGCTTCTCACCGTCCGGCACGTTCACTTCGTCAGTGAAGGATGCAAACCCGGCGACCAACTTCAACGCAACCTGGACAACAATTTCATGGACGGCTGATACGCCATCGGGAACCAGTATTAATTTCCAGGTCGCTGCCAGCAACAATCCAAACGGTCCCTTCAACTTTGTTGGGCCCGACGGCACGGCTGGCACCTTCTTCAGTAACGGCGGCTCTCTCTCTCGATTCAATGGATTCCGTTACCTGCAATATCAGGCGACATTTACGACTAATAGCGGCGCCACTACTCCTACATTGCATGATGTTACTGTGTGTTTCAATGATACCGCCAACACCAGCTTCTCCGATCCTGGCGGCACCTGTGGCGGCAATACCCCATGTTTCACGACTATCACCGCCGCTATTAATGCAGTCCCGGCAGGCGGTATCGTTAACGTCGGGGCAGGATCCTATAACGAAGCTGTCACTCTTAACACCAACGTTACGTTGAATTTCACAGGCAACGTGACTATCAATGGACTGTCGTTTTCTACTGGAACCGTAAACTGCGGGACCGGAACTGTTCATATCGATGGCAACTTTAGCAATAGCGGCGGCACATTCAACGGTCAAACCTGCACAATCCAAATGGATGGCAGTGCGGGCCCATTAGCTCCAGGTGGTGGCGGAACAACCAGTTCGTTCAAGCCTAAGGTAAATCCTCCCAGCTCGATAACCGGAACGAACACATTCTTCAATCTGGATATTAATGACCCGAACGGCGTGATATTCGTCGGCGGCAGCCAGACAGTCACCGGCACGCTGACTCTTACGCAGGGAATCCTGAACACCAACAGCAACACGCTGATCATGTCCAGCACTGGCGGTATAAATCAGATTGCAGACTTCATACTAGGGACGGTGACGAAGCAGGCTATCAGTGGCAGCTTTACATTCCCAATGGGCGATAACCACGGATCGACTCCACTGGCTGTGGCCAATGCCGGCGGAGGCGGCGACTTTACCGTAACGACAACCAGCGGCACGGCTCCGACGCTGAATGCTTCGACAACCCTTGGTGAGTTCTGGACGCTGAGCAAGACTGGCTCGGTCACTCTTGACATGACGTTCAACTATCTGCCTGCTGATGTTCACGGAGATGAATCTCAGTACTTCATCATTCGCGTGGACAGCGGCATCGCAGTGACTTTCGGAAACGGCGTGCCCGGTGTTTCGTACGACCGCGTCAATCACACCGCGACGATCACTGGTGTAAGTCAATTTTCTGACTGGACTCTCGGTCAGAGCGTTTCTCCGACCGCCGTTAATCTGGACAGCTTTACCGCAACCGCCGGAGCGGGCGGTACGGCTCTGGAATGGAGAACCGGTTTCGAAGTGAATAGCCTCGGGTTCAACATCTATCGTCAGGTAAACGGTCAACGAGTCCAGGTCAATCCTTCGTTGATTGCGGGATCGGCATTGATGGTTGGCAGCGATGTTCGTCTGCAATCGGGTTACACGTATAACTGGACAGATGACGTTGCCGACCGCACTGCTTCTTACTGGATCGAAGATATCGACCTGAACGGAACCAGCACCTGGCATGGTCCGTTTGGAGTAACATCGTCCAATTCCTCGACAGGCGGCAGAATCTCGCGCACCAGATCGCCGCTGCTAAACAGCGTGACACGCTCAGTGACAACGCAGAAGGCTTTCGTAAGCCAGCGCGGGTACCCGGCTGGACTCGGCGGCAGCCCGAACTTCTACGGCACTGTCCTGCCGCAGACAAGCGGCCGAAGTCCGCAGCGTTCGACTTCTGTGTCGACCGCGCTCAAGAATCAGTGGTCGCTGGCAAACAAAGCGGCCTTGAAGATAGCGATCAATAAGACTGGATGGTATCGCATCAGCGGCGCCGATCTAGTTGCGGCGGGACTTAACTCCGGAGTAAATCCGCAGAATCTGCAGATGTTCGTAGGTGGAACGGAGATCCCAATCGAGGTCAATCAGACGACAGCCGGTCCGCTTGGGCCGAACGATTCTATAGAGTTCTTTGGTACAGGGTTGAATACTCCAAGCTCAGATACGCAAATCTACTGGCTGGTTGAAGGGGCAGGCAACGGCAAGCGAATCAACACTTCTCAAACGCTCTCTGCCGCAAACAACACTGCCTCTTCGTTCGCCTATACGGTCGAGCGAAAAGATCGAATGACCTATATGGCTGGACTATTGAATGGCGATGCGGAGAACTGGTTCGGTGGTGCAGTAACTGCTCAGCCCTTCACGGAGAGCGTGACGCTTAATCACCTCGACAATAACTCGAATGATCAATCCAATATCGAGATCGCATTGCAGGGCGTGACCAATTCAGCTCACCAGGTAAATGTGATGCTGAACGGAACGTCAATCGGAGCGATAACTTTCGACGGCCAAAGTCATTTTGTGACCGATATTTCTGTGCCGCAGTCGACGCTGGCAGAAGGCGGTAACTCGCTAACCTTTGTCGCGCAAGGCAGCGGAGACGTCAGTTTGGTTGACTATGTTCGAGTTACCTATGCACACACTTACGTTGCGGATGGCAACAGCATCTTTGCCACTCAAACAGGAATGCAACCGGTCAGGGTTACAGGATTCACCAGTAATCAAATCAGGGCTATCGATGTGACGAATCCGTCGCTGCCAGTTGAGTTGCAGTCGACAGTCGAGAACGATGGTGGGAATTATTCCATCAGCTTTACAGGCGGGAAGAATCGCAATCTGCTGGTCTTCACCCCTGATCAGGCATCGCAGCCTTTGTCGATGACAGCAAATCAACCGTCAAATCTCAATTCTGACGGGACCGGCGGAAATCTTGTGATTATTACCTACAAAGACTTTGCTGCAAGCCTGCAGCCGCTGGTCGCGCTTAAACAGAGTCAGGGCTATAAGGTTAAGCTGGTAGATGTCGAGGATATCTATGACGAGTTCAGCTATGGGGTGCACACGCCGTACGCCATCAAAGATTTCCTGAGCTGGGCTAACCTGCATTGGCCGGCTCAGCCGCAATATGTGTTGATGGCTGGAAGCGGGACACTTGATCCTCGCAATTACACCGGCGCTGGCAACCTGGACTTCGTGCCGATCAAACTGATCGACACCAGCAGCATGGAAACGGCCAGCGATGACTGGTTTGTGGATTTCAAGAATAGCGGTCAGCCACAATTGGCGATAGGCAGATTGCCGATTCGCACAGGGTCCGATGGCACTTCAGTCGTTAACAAGATTATTGCCTACGAGCAATCAGGTACAAGTCCGCAGGCAGTAGTGCTGGTGAGCGACCTGGATGAAAACGGTATTAATTTCAGTTTGCACAACAGCCAGATCAAATCTATTGTGAGCTCGCTGATCAATACCGTTGACATCTTCAGACAACAGTCTGATGCCAAGACACAATTGGTTGCTCAATTGATGCTGGGACAGCGTGTATTCAATTACGCCGGTCACGGCTCAGTGAACCTTTGGAGAGGCAATCTCTTAACTGACGATGATGTTCAGGCACTATCGACGGGTAAGGCTTCGCCGCTAATCGTATCGATGACTTGTTTGAACGGATATTTCCAGGATCCGCGACTTGCGAGTCTTGGCGAAGAGCTGTTAAAGGTTAACCAGGGAGGCGCGGTTTCGATCTGGGCATCCTCCGGAATGACCGATCCTGGCAATCAATCGACAATGAACCAGGAATTCTTCAAACAACTTTTCGGCAATTTCGATATTACTATCGGCGACGCGATAAAGAAGGCGAAGGCGTCGGAGATGGACAGCGATATCCGACGTACATGGATATTCTTCGGTGATCCAACAATGAAACTCAAACACTAAACACAGGTTATGAACAAGGGAGAAGAGAAAGAGGACAGAGCTGAAATGAATAATAAAATGAATTACCGGAGTACCGTTATCCCAGCGGCCCGCAAACAAGGGCTGGTAGTAAAAAAAGTCGGCAACGAGACGCTGGTTTACGACACAGGTACCAGCGACGCTCACTGCCTGAACGAGAACGCGGCGGCGATCTGGGAGCTTTGCGACGGGGTAACGACAGTCAATGATCTTTCACAGTTGTTGAAGTCCCGCAACCCGGGGACGACCAGCGAACAGTGTGAAAGGCTGGTCTGGACAGCTCTGGAGCAACTGGAGGAATCTCGACTCCTCGATGGGCCTATACTAAAACCTGATAACATCAAACAGCTCAGCAGACGGCAATTGATGAAGGCCGCCGCGGTTGTCGGATTGGTTGCAGTGCCGGTGATCAGTACGATAATAGCTCCAAAGGCGGCAGAAGCTTCGACGTGTCTCGCGTCAGGTGATACTTGCTCCATCAGCGCACAATGCTGTAGCCTCACTTGCACTGGAAACCTGTGTATTTAAACATGAGCCTTTTGATATTGATCTGATATAGCCAAGTCATCAGGGGCAGTACCCATTTGCTAACCGGCGGCGTACTGCCCGACCTGCTTTGCCTCGCAACCAACCCGAATATCCTCTATCGCAATCTTTGACATCTGGTTCATTACAATATTAGAAGGCGCAGGACTTTCGCCTTTGACAAAGCCGCACCCGAAATAATAAGCTTGCCGCTACCTTTCAGTATCGGATTTCGATAATGATGCCCTATAGTACAAGTTCCGTCAGCTTGACGCGGGATCGCGATCTCTATTCTGGATTGATCCGCCTGCACATACTCTATCACGCCAGCCGGGAAGAAATCTTGGGCTCGGGATTATGGAGGAACTGGCGCGGCACGGTTACCATCTGAGCGCCGGTACGCTCTACCCATTGCTGCACGGAATGGAGGTTAGAGGCTATTTGCGCTCGACCGTTGAGCGTGACGGAAAGCGATCACGGCGACTGTACAAGGCTACGCCAAAAGGTCGCCGCGCGCTGCAGAGCGCAAAAGTTAAAGTTCGCGAACTCTTCGGTGAACTGTTTGAGGAGGATTAAAACGCAACCGACTTAAGCGGTGCTCAGATTAGTCGAAGGAGAATGTCCTTGAAACGATCGATTCCCAGAATCCTCGCCAGCTGCGTATTACTGCTTGCTTGTACGTTCAACTTGCTGTCGCAAACCACAGCGTTAGAACAGGTCTCCCTGGATAAAGCCATCGATGTTGCGATGAATAACTATCCGGCAATTCGCGCGACAAAAGCGCAGGCAGCGGCGGCGACCGCGGGAATAGATCTGGCGCGGACGGCTTATCTTCCGAAAGCAGATTTGTTGTGGCAGGAAAATCGCGCGACCCGGAATAACATTTTTGGTTTGCTGTTACCTCAGTCGATTATTCCCGCGATTTCCGGGCCGGTTCTGGGTACTAACAATTCGGCAAGCGGATGGGGCACCGCGGGCGGCACACTGGTAACGTGGGAGCCGTTCGATTTCGGCTTGCGCAAAGCCAACGTTGACCTGGCGCGAGCACAAACAAAGCAGGCTGAGGCGAGCGTCGAAATAACCCGCCTGGATGTTGAGACAGCAGTCGTGGACGCATACCTGGCTCTGATAGCCGCGCAGGAGGCAGTTCGTGCCGCGCAAGCGAATGTCGACAGATTGCAGGTTTTTGCAAAGTCGGTTCAGGTTCTGGTTGATAACCAACTGCGACCGGGAGTGGACAGCTCTCGCGCGGAAGCTGAGCTTGCCTCAGCACGTAATTTCCTGATCCAGGCTGAACAAACCGTGGACATTGCCCGCACCAATCTGGCCGAAGCTATGGGCGTTACCGGAACGCGAGTAAGTGTTGAGCAGGGCCCTTTTTTAGATCTGCCCTTAGACAACGTGCTGCCTGAAATCAATATTTCTTTGCATCCATTGGCAATTTCTCAAAATGCAGCGATAGGAATCGTACAGGCGCGAGAACAGGTGCTGCGCCATTCTTATTTTCCAAAGTTTTATCTTCAATCTGCCTTTTACGCTCGCGGAACTGCTGATCTTCTGAACGGCCAGATTGATAACAGCAAAGGTTGGTACCCGAATGTGGTGAATTGGGCTTCCGGAGTACAGATTACGTTTCCGACCTTGGACATATTCAGTATCAGGGCTCGACGAAAGGTCGAAACAAACAATGAAGTGGCCGAGCGCGCAAGATACGATCAGACTGTTCAAACAATAAAAGCTCAGGAACTGCGAGCTCGCTCAGAAGTTGAAGGAGCGCGAAGAATCGCTGCAAACACCCC
Source organism: Blastocatellia bacterium (assembly GCA_035652355.1). Lineage (GTDB taxonomy): Bacteria > Acidobacteriota > Blastocatellia > DASRDY01 > DASRDY01 > DASRDY01. Next base: position 22,256 of record DASRDY010000049.1, on the reverse strand, counting down.
TGTTCAATTAAAAGCGGCGCAGGAAACTCAGATTCGCGCCACGGCGCGTTATCAGGCAGATTTGACCAATGTAGTCGAAGTGGCCGAAGCGCAACGTTTGCTGACCCAGGCAGAAATCGAAGATGCTGTCGCACGACTCAAGGTGTGGCGCGCTCTCCTTTTCGAAGCCAAAGCGCGTGGGGATTTAAAGCCTTTTCTGCAGCAGGTAACGACTGCCAGTATTCAAAGGAGTAAGTAGTATGTGGCTGATCAATGTAGCATTGCGCCGTCCGATCACGGTACTGGTGGCTGTTGTCGCCATAGTCCTTTGCTCGATTCTCGCTTATGTGCGAATGGCGGTCGATATATTTCCGGCGCTCAACCTGCCGGTTATCTATGTGGCGCAACCGTACGGCGGTATGGATCCCGCGCAGATGGAAAGTTACCTGGTCTCTTACTACGAATATCATTTCCTATACATCACCGGCATTGAGCACGTCGAGTCGAAATCGATTCAGAGCGTTGGGCTGGTCAAACTCTACTTTCATCCCGGCACTGATATGAGTCAGGCCCTTGCCCAGACCGTTTCGTATGTCGAACGATCGCGAGCTTTCATGCCGCCCGGCACCGTTTCGCCATTTATCGTCCGTTATGATGGCGGCAGCGTTCCGGTAGGTGATCTGGTGTTTTCGAGCGAGACTCGCGGAGTGGGCGAGATACAGGATTTGGCGTTATTCAGAGTCAGGCCGTACTTCTCAACTCTGCCGGGAGTGTCGGCGCCACCACCATTTGGTGGAAACCAGCGAACCGTCGTCGTTCACGTTGATCCGGAACATCTGCGAGCGTACCAACTGTCTCCCGAAGATGTGATCAAAGCGATTGCGTCCGGCAACACGATTTTGCCCGCCGGTAACGTCAGAACCGGAGATATAAATCGATTAGCTCCGGTCAACAGTGTCGTGCCTCAAATTCAGGAATTGGGTAACGTGCCGGTTGTGATGGGGCAGGGTCCAACCGTCTTTTTGCGGGATATAGCTACCGTCGAAAACAGCAGCGATATTTTGACAGGATATGGTTTGGTCAATGGCCGTCGGACCGTTTATATTCCGGTCACAAAACGCGCCGATGCTTCGACATTGGAGGTAGTCAATCGGGTTAAATCCGAATTGCCGCGAATGCAGTCCCTGATTCCCGAAGATATAAAGGTCAGTTTTGAATTCGATCAATCGGGCTACGTTAAGAATTCCATACGTGGTCTAGTCGTGGAAGGATTGCTTGGCGCAGTGTTGACCGGACTGATGGTTTTGCTGTTTCTCCGGGATCTGCGCAGCGCTTTGATTATCGTAACAACGATTCCGGTCGCGCTTCTTTGCGGATTGGTGGCCCTGTGGCTTGCCGGTCAGACGATAAACATAATGACACTGGGAGGACTAGCTTTAGCCGTAGGTATTCTCGTAGACGAATCGACTGTGGCAATCGAGAATATTCATACTCACCTTGCAAGGGGTGAAGAAAAACGACGCGCGGTGCTGGAGGCCGCCAGAGAGACGATAACTCCAAGACTGCTGGCGATGCTCTGTATCCTTTCGGTGTTCGTGCCATCGTTTTTTATGGTTGGCATAGCTCGATCGTTGTTCATTCCACTGTCGCTCGCGGTAGGATTTGCGATGCTGGCGTCGTACGTTCTTTCCAATACTCTTGTGCCGGTGCTCTCGGCCTGGCTGCTCCGCGAAGGTCAAACCCACGACCAGGCTTTCTTTCATAAACTGCAAGGCAAATATCAAACTGTAATTACCAATTTGTTAAAGGCTCGATGGCTGGTTATCGCAGTTTATGTAGTTGTTGCTGCGGTCGGAATCGGGCTTGTCGGGCTTCGTCTTGGAACAGATATTTTCCCGAAAGTAGACGCAGGTCAATTTCAATTAAGATTGCGTGCTCCGACTGGTACTCGGGTTGAGAAAACCGAAACGATAGCACTAAAAGCGCTGGATACAATCAAAGCCGAAGCAGGCGCGAGTAATGTTGAGATAACTCTCGGTTACATAGGCATTCAACCGGCCAGTTATCCGGTCAACAGCATCTATCTCTGGACCAGCGGTCCGCAGGAAGCGGTTCTACTGGTTGCTCTCCGGCCAGGCTCAGGAATAAAGCTGGTTGATTTGGAAGAACGATTACGTAAAAGACTTCCCGAGGTCCTGCCGGGCACGACGTTCTCTTTCGAAGCCGGCGATGTCGTCAGTCAGGTAATGGACTTCGGCTCGCCTACGCCAATAGAAGTCGCAGTCAGTGGACCTAACCTGGCATTGAATCGATCATTCGCGGAAAAGCTGCTGAATGAAATGCGAAATGTCCCCTCGCTTCGCGATCTCCAGTACGGTCAGCCGCTGGATTACCCGACGATGGACGTCAAAGTCGATCGCGAGCGAGCCGGTCAACTGGGAGTATCGGTGGAGCAGGTTGGGCGCTCGCTGGTTGCGGCCACGTCTTCCAGCCGGTTCGTTCAGCCAGATTACTGGCGCGACCCCAGCAGCGGTGTTGCGTATCAGGTGCAGGTCGAGATTCCGCAGTCATCAATGCATTCAGTCGAAGATCTTGAAAGCGTTCCTGCCGTACAGAAAGGCGGCTCTGGCGCTTTGATTGGCGACATTGCACAGGTCACATACGGCACGATGCCAGCGGAATATGATCGATACAACCAGCAGCGAATGATCACAATAACTGCAAACATTGTGGGCAAAGATTTGGGGACTGTGACCAATGAAGTTAACGATGCCATCAAACGCGCCGGAGATCCACCGCGCGGCGCGGTAGTCGCAGTCAGAGGACAGTATCCTGCTATGAGCCAGACACTGTCAGGCTTGCAACTTGGATTAGCGCTTGCGATTGTTGTCATATTCCTATTGTTGGCGGCTAATTTCCAATCGTTGAAGATTTCTCTGGTCACGCTTTCGACCGTGCCAGCAGTAATCACCGGCGTCGCATTAGCATTATGGGTGACTGGAACGACGTTGAATGTGCAATCGTTCATGGGCTCGATTATGGCGATTGGTGTTTCAGTAGCGAATGCAATTCTGCTGGTGACTTACGCTGAAGGCGCAAGACGAGCAGGAGCGGATTCTTATCACGCAGCAATCGAAGGCGCGCGAAGCAGATTGCGGCCAATCCTGATGACGAGCATGGCGATGATAGCTGGCATGCTGCCAATGGCGCTCGCTCTCGGCGAAGGCGGAGATCAAACCGCGCCGCTGGGACGCGCGGTTATCGGAGGGCTGCTGGCCTCGACAATCGCGACCCTGTTGATTCTTCCGATTGTATTTTCAATGGTTCTGCGCCGCACCGGCCGCGCTTCGGTCTCGTTGCACCCCGACGATATGACGGTCCATCTGCCGAATACTGATGGAGATCTGGAGACCTCGAAATGAAAGGCAAACAAATAGCAATCGTTCTTGTATCCGTCCTGATTATTCTGGCTGGCGCCTGGATGGCAGTCGAGCGCCTGGGCTCGCGAAGCAAGGCTGCCGAAAATCCGCCGCAAACTGCGCCGCAGATTCCCACAGTTCCGACGACTTCTGTCGTGTCGCAGCAGCTGGAGCGAAATCTGCGCCTACCAGGTGAGCTGAAAGCGTTTGAAGACGTGGCCATTTATCCAAAGGTTCAGAGCTTCGTTGACTGGATCGGTGTCGACCGCGGTTCTGTCGTGAAGCGCGGACAATTGCTTGTTCGGATGAGCGCTCCCGAAGTTTCATCCAATCGCAGTGAAGCAGATGCTCGCGTACGGGCGGCAGAGTCGCAGAAACTGGAAGCGGAAGCGAAGGTTCGCGGTATCAAAGAACAGCAGCTTGAGGCTATCGCCAAGCTTCAAAGCGACACTGGCACGTACAAGCGACTGAAGAAAGCATCTGAGACTCCTGGCGTTGTCGCGGGAAACGATGTTGATGTTGCACAGAAGACTGTTGAAGCAGATGAAGCACGAGTAAGATTGCTGGAAGAAAATCAGAAAGCGGCTGAAGCTCAGGCCCGATCTTATGCTGAAAATGAAAAAGCAGTGCGCGATGCCGCGAGATCAACCAAGGATATCGAAGCGTACCTGCAAATCACTGCTCCATTCGACGGCGTGATCACCGAGCGTAACGTTCATCCAGGTAGCCTTGTGGGACCGTCCGGCACGAATAATCAACCGATGTTACGGTTGCAGCAGATTTCGCACCTGCGCCTGGTCACTCCCGTGCCGGAATCGGCAGTCGGTGGAGTGGCGCAAGGAGTTCCAATCAGCTTTAATGTGCCTGCCTTTCCTGACGAAACGTTTAGTGGAATTGCGCAGCGAATCGGTCAGGCTCTTGACCCCAAAACTCGAACTATGCCGGTCGAGCTGGACGTTAATAATGGATCAGGAAGATTAAAGCCCGGAATGTATGCAGAGGTTACCTGGCCGCAGAAACGAACTGAAAGCTCGATATTTGTTCCCCCGACAGCTATTGCAGTGACTACAGAGCGAACGTTTGTCGTTCGAATCAAAGATGGTACGGCCACATGGGTTGATGTGAAGCGAGGCGTAACGATGGGTAAACCCGGCAGCGAATTGGTCGAAGTATTCGGAAATCTCGTTGAAGGCGATCAGATAGCGGTACGCGGAACCGACGAAATTCGCGATGGGGCAAAAGTGAACGCAAAGCCTGTCGCGCAACAAACAAAATGAGGGGGGGGACAATGGATACAGAGCGAAGACACTTGATAACGCTTTCAGCCGCTGCGGGCGCAGGACTGATCCTGACCGCCTGCATAACGAGCGATGAAAAAAACGAAAACAAGAAAGGTGGAGAAGTAACCGCCACTGAAGATCTGATGCGCGAGCATGGAGTTCTTCGCCGAGCCTTACTCATCTATACCGAAACGACGCCGAAACTTCGCGCCAGCGCATCGAGCGTCGATCCGGCGGCGCTCGCAAAAACAGCGAATCTCTTCCGCAGTTTTGGCGAAGATTATCACGAAAGAAATTAGAGGAAGCTTTCATCTTTCCCGCCGTAAAAAAGGCTGCCGGTCCTGCCGCTAATCTGGTGGACATTCTCATTGCTCAGCATAACCGCGGTCGCGAGATCACAGATTACATAACCTCGATTACGCAGAACGGAAAACTGGCTGCGAATGCAGAGGATCTTGCGAAAGCGCTCGACGCATTCGTCCTGATGTACCGCAATCATGCCGCGAGAGAAGATACGATAGTTTTTCCTGCCTGGAAGCAGACCATGACTGCCAAACAACTGGACGAAATCGGAGACAAGTTCGAGGAGATCGAGCAGCAGCAGTTCGGAAAAGATGGCTACGAAGATGCGGTCAAGCAGATCAGTGACATCGAAGGAAACCTGGGCTTGGGTGATCTGTCGCAATTCACCGCGCCGCCACCGCCGGCAGTGAAATAATTTAGGGAGTAGGCTTATTCGTCAGTCGCGTTACGGCTGAGTCTTCGCACTTTACTGCTGACAAGTTCATAGGAAAAGCCAAGACGCAGCAGATGGTCGAAGAGCTTTTTGGCCTCTTCGCGCGTGGCAGGCGTTCCACGGATTCGAACGCGTCGTTCGATTGCTTTGTCGATCAGATTCTCTTCGCTGGTTTCGTCGAAAACAAGGTTCATTGCCTCGTCTGCAACCTGGCGACTGACTTTTTTGCGAGCAAGATCCCTGGCGACCCTTGCTTTGCCCAGCGGACGTACTGCTACCCGTGAATGAGCATAATCGTAGGCATAAAGGCGATCGTCGATGTAGCGGAGTTCCTTCAGGCGCGCAATGACTTTATCGACTGCGGCCTGCATTGCGGCAGACTCGTCCCATCTCTTTTCAAGCAAGCGGTCGCGCAGTTCTTTTTCGCTTCGGGATTTTGCGCCAAGCAATTTGTAGGCGAGCGCTGTGATCTTTTCAATCAATTCTTTTTCCGTCATTAAGACGTAGCGCAGGCTTGCAGCCTGCGCCCCTCTGGAAGGTGGAAGGCTATTAATGGACGTCCCCGAACAGTGTACAGGCTGCAAGCCTGCGCTGCGTGGACGTTACTTCACGAATGTGAGCCAGCCGCGCTCGTCTTCGATCTCACCTTTTGTTGCGGCAAAGTACTGCTTCTGGATCTGCTCGGTTATCGGTCCGCGTCCGCCATTACCGACCTTGATCCGGTCGATAGTCCGTATCGGAGTGATTTCGGCTGCAGTGCCAGAGAAAAACACTTCATCGGCTACGTATAGCATCTCGCGCGGTATCTGGTTTTCCACTACTTTGTAGCCGTTGTCGCGCGCTATCTCCATAACGGAATCCCGGGTGATGCCCGGCAGAATAGCCGCATGAACCGGTGGAGTCTGAATGTGACCGTTCTTTACTATAAAGATGTTTTCGCCGCTGCCCTCACTGACGTAACCGTTGTGATCAAGGGCGATGCCCTCGACGTAACCGTTGGTGATCGCTTCCATTTTGATCAATTGCGAGTTCATATAATTGGCGCCTGATTTGGACATCGCCGGAAACGTGTTTGGCGCCATTCTAGCCCAACTGGAAACGCAGGCGTCGACGCCTTTTTCGACGGCCTCTGGCCCCAGATACTTGCCCCAGGGATAACAGGCTATGTAGGTTTCAATCGGTGCGGGGAAGGGATTGACGCCGAACGTGCCATAACCACGGAAAACCACAGGGCGGATGTAGCACTCCTTCATTTCGTTAATCTTCAGCAGTTCGACGCAGGCTTCCTTTAACTGGCTGACCGTAAATTCTATGTCCATCCTGTAGATGTGACAGGAATTCATCAGACGATCCAGGTGCGCATCAAGACGAAAAATTGCGGGACCTTTGGCGGTGGAATAACAGCGTATGCCTTCGAAGACAGACGATCCGTAATGGACTACGTGGGACATGACGTGAATACTGGCGTCTTCCCAGTTTATGAATTTTCCATTATGCCAAATTTTCTTAGTAATTTCGGGTGAGGGCATCCGGCGACTCCTTTACGCGCGCAAAGTTTTGGTAACGAGATCAGAGATTAATCAACAATCATATGTAAGCGCCGGTATAAGCGTCAAGGCGGATTGACTATAGTAGAGTACAAGGGGCTGCCAGCCTGTTGATTATTTTACAAGGTAATGGGTCCCAATCCAGCAACACGCTGGCAGCCCCGTTGTGCCTCGCAAGGACGATTTTCGTTTGCGCGCATTGGTTGACAATGCTTGACCCCCATGCGTATCATTAATGGTTTGTTTACAGAACGGTCCGTCTGTAAGCAGAATTGCGAGAGAACTATTGATGAGAATCACTCGAGCTTGCGAGGCTCACCCGGGCGGTCACAATCTGCGAAGACTTTTCCTGACGCTGCTGCTTCTCCCATTGCTGATGGGAGTGAACTACTGTGAACATAAACTGCCGGTTCCAAAACCCCTGCAGATCAGGGCGACCGACACTCCAGTTTCAACACTGCTGTCACAGATAAACGCCGGAGCGCTGGAGAATACCATTCAGGCAAGAGCCACGATGGATTTCGAAGATTTCAGTGAGGCTACGAAGGGAACGAAACGGACTATACCTACGGCAAACGCACTGATTGTATTGAAAAGACCACAGAATATTCGCCTGGTTGTAGAGGCGCCTATTTTAAGCATCAAGGTCGCGGACATGGTCTCTGACGGACACCAGTTTAAAGTAGCTGTTCTCTGGCCCTCGTCCAGCAAGAAGTTCCTGATTGGCAGTAACAATCAGCAATACACCAGAATCGAAGGCGAAACGAAAACGAACAACGCCGATCTTCAACGCGCCGGGGCATTAGCTAACATCAGGCCGCAGCATCTGACCGATGCAATTCTGATGCGACCGGTGGAGCCCGACGCAAACTCGATGTATTTCGTCGAGCAAGCCACTGAGGTTGAGCCCGATCCCGATATAACTCACAAGAAAGGCTCGCAGGTCGAACGACCTTATTATGTGGTGACGTTGCTGGAACGCGAGAACGACGGCGAGGCCCGGATAACCCGCAGAGTATGGTTCGATCGGACTGCTGAGTCGGCGCCTCTGACCAGGCAACAGTTCTTCGAAAACGGTCGAGTGGCGACTGACGTGACTTACTCTGAATTTTTTCGTGCAGGGGCATACAGTTTGCCTAAGAAGATTTTTGTTAGACGGCCGGACGATAAATATGCCGTAACCATCACGCTGAAACCGGAATCGGTCCAGGTGAATGGCGATGTTCCCGCGACGGCTTTTGTTTTAAATAATGATGAAAACCTGCCGGAAATTAATCTTGACGCTCGGGTAAAGGCAGGACCAAGTAAACCGTAGAGCGCTTGACTGGAATTACCGCTCCGAACATTTTGAAATAACCTCTTGCATTTTTTATGGAAAGTTTAGTCATAGCCAATATCAGGCAGCGAAAAACGCGAACCGTCGTCAGCATTCTTGGGGTCGCTCTTGGCGTGATCCTGGTGACACTTATGGGCGGTTTGTCCGCGGGTATGCTTGCCGAGCGCGCCCACCGCGATATGAATATCGGCGCGGATATAATGTTTCGCCGCTCTGGCGATTTGACAACCAGCACAATGGATTTGCCGGTCGAGTATGCGGATGCTCTGCAAAAGATCGATGGGGTTCGCAATGCCACGTCCGTCGGCCAATATATTAAGAGCAACAACAGCGGTATCGGTTTCGAAATGGTCGAGGGGATTAACTACGATGCATATACACGTCTGAATCCACTGGAATATCAGGAAGGAAAAGGGTTAACTGGCGATCCTTACGAAGCGGTAGTCGATTTCAGGTACGCCGACAGAAATCACGTGCGCCCCGGAAGTCATGTTGACATATTTGGACATAATTTTACGATTGCTGGAATTTATAATAAGGAATGCGGTTCACGAATAAAGATTCCCCTTTCAACGCTTCAGGAGTTGACGGGATCTGAGGGGCATTGTTCGATTGTATATATTCGTGTGGACCAACAATATAAAGACACGCCCGAAGTGGTCGCACAACGAATACGCGATAAATTGCCCGATAATCAAATTATTCTAGTCCGCGATCTTCCGACGATTTATGCCGAAGGCTTACCCCAATTGAATAAGTTCATCCAGATCGTCATTGGGCTTTCGGTGATAATCAGCACGCTGGTGATTCTGCTGGCCATGTATACGACGATTACGGAACGCACGCGCGAGATCGGCATCCTGAAGAGCCTGGGTGCTTCAAAAGGATTTATTATTTCGGCAATCGAAAAAGAGGCTCTTTTGATCAGCGCTGTCGGTGTTGTCGTGGGTTATATTCTGGCGACTATTTCGGCGTTCGCGTTGGTTCATTCGACCGCTCTGTCGATTGATATTAAGGTCAAATGGCTGGCGTATTCGGCCATTATTGGATTGATTGGCGGCATTATCGGCGCACTTTATCCGGCGTTGCGCGCGGCAAGGCAGGATCCAGTAAAGGCTCTGAGCTATGAATGAGCTGCAATATTTCTGCTCCAGGTGGTTAACTCTGGCAGCGTAATTTAAAAAGGGTCCAGTTTAGCCGCCTAAGTAAAACGTTGCTGCCGAAAGAGTTCGCCCCCTGACCGCGCGATATCGTTAGCGGCGTGGGACTTGCTCAACGGTTTAATATGATTGATCGGATTGGATAATGAAAACGATTTTAGAGACCAGGGATCTCCGAATGGTGTATCGAGTCGGAAAAGTGGATGTGCCGGCTCTGCGTGGTGTAAACATATCGGTGGCCGAAGGAGAATTCGTTTCGATAATGGGGCCATCAGGCTGCGGAAAGTCCACGCTGCTGCATCTAATGGGAGGTTTATTGACCCCGACTTCAGGCGATGTGATTATCGACGGAGAAAATCTGGCGAAGCTTAGCGACGCGTCCCGAACCGATTTAAGGCGTCGAAAAATTGGATTTATATTTCAGAAGTTTAACCTGTTTCCTACGCTGACAGCCGAGGGAAATCTGAAGCTGGCGGAACACATCGCGGGAAATGGCGGAAGTTCACCGAGCCCTGAGAATCGCGCAAAAATATTGGGAATGTTGAGGTTGCAGGAGAAACTTCACCATAAACCTATTGAACTGTCAGGTGGTGAACAACAAAGAGTCGCAATCGCGAGGGCTGTGATACATCACCCGGCAATCGTGCTGGCAGACGAACCGACTGGAAACCTGGACTCGCAGAACTCGGAAATCGTGTTAAACATGCTCAGCGATTTAAACAAACAGCTCGGCCAAACGATAATAATGATTACACATAACCCGGAAGCCGCAGCTTATTCTCAGCGTGTCATTGAAATGCGCGATGGACACGTGGTTCACAGCCGGGAAATGGTCGGTAAATAGTTTTTAACAAGTACAAATATTGCGCTTGGCACCGCAACTTGTTGTATGATATTCGGATAGCTCTAATATCAGGTTTTTTCAATGCTCCGAATCTGGTCGGTATTAAAAGGTGTCATTCTGTGGTCGTACGAGCGGGGCTCGTGGCAGTATGACATAATGGTAGTCGTTATCCTGCTGTTCGTATTTGCGACGCCGAATGCCTGGTTTAAGCCCGCGCTGAAGACTTGCGATCCAGCGGCGGACTATGTGGATTCTAACGCATTGGTGCAAAGTGAGCAGCCAAAAGGGACGATAGAAGAACTGATTGCCTCTTATCTTCGTAAGAAGAGAGGTGATGAGTTTCGGATTGATCGAATCGAGCCAAAACTGGACGCCGATAAACGGGTGCAAGGATATTGCGTTTGGGTTGAACCGGCGAACCAATCGAAATAAGTGGCATCCAAATTGGGTATTAACAGGCAGAACACCGCTATTTTTTAAGTTTTTGAGGAGTATGTCGGAATGAAGAAGTTATTTGGCATGATTGTAGTCGCAGCGATGATGGCCGCTGTCATGCTCAACACGCGATCTGCGCAAGCAGGCGCACCCAGTACGGTGCTGGCAACAATTTTGGACAGAATGACTAGCGCCAGCAGAGATATTCATTCGCTGAAGGCGAATATTTCCCAGCAAAAGGTAAATACACAGATTGGAATAAAAGGACCTGTTGAGGCGGGTGTCCTTTATTACAAACCACTAAAGGATGGTAGGTCGCAACTGAGAATCGATTACAACTCACCGGAAGTTAAAGTGTTGGTGGTTGATGGTGACAAGTTCAGTCTTTACCAGCCGGCCCTGAATCAGGAGCTTCGCAGCAGCATCCAGAAATATTCGAAGAATGAATCAGCCGGCTCGATTTCTTTGCGGTTCGATGCGAAGACATTGGAAAAGTACAATATCAGTTACGAACGGGACGAGGACGTCGACGGCGAGCACACTTCTGTTCTGGCGTTTATTCCGAAGCCCGGAGTTTCAGCTCCGTTCAAGCGGCAGGATGTCTGGGTAAATCGCGAAACCTGGCTGCCGGCCAAGATACAGTTAACGGAACGAAACAACGATTACACCTGGATTCGTTTGGGCAATCTGGAGAAGAACATTTCGATTTCTAATGGTCTGTTTTCAATCAAGACCAAGCCTGGAACGCAGGTGATCAACGGTTAGTTTAATTCTGATGTTGGATTTGATTAAGGCGTCCGCGTGACGCCTTTTTCATTTTGAATACAGAAAGCTGCCAGTTTTAGATATAATTAGCGGGAGCCATGAGCATCGAAGATCAAACAACTGATCCGTTACAACAAGTATTAACCCTGGTGCGGTCGATTGATTCGCGTCTAACCGCGCTTGAGCAAAAAGTCGACGAACGTCGTTATGATACTCGTCCAATCTGGGAGCAGGTTCTTCAGGAAATGAAGTCCATGCAAAAAACGATGGGAATAATGCAGAAAGATATCTACGGACTTCGATCATCGCTCGAATCTATCGAAGAACGAATCGAGCGTTTGGAAGTCAACCCGAATGCCCCGACCACTCGTATTTGACTCATAGTTATTGCTGATGTATTCGTGATTCTAACGACTGTGCAAATACCCTAGCGGTCGTCACAATAGTTTCGTAATCAATAATTGTCCATTTTGGCAAACTCCAAGGTCCGATAAGGGTTCCGATAATTTGGCCGGCAATCGAGGCGGTCGTATCCGTGTCTCCCCCAGCAGTTATTAGGTCGGTCATTACGGTTTCAAAGTTCTGATGACTAGCTCGTTGCGCACCTAAGATCGCCAAAGGCACAGTATCAACCACATAGCCGGAACCGCCGAACTTCTTAGCCACTCTTATTAACGAAATCCCCTGCCCTAATTGTTGAAATTCCAGTAGCCGATCCCTGACTCGGCTGTCAGGAATTGCGCTTGTCACTATCTGCATCAGGTCATCGCCTCCAGCCCACGTGCCATCAAACGTAGCGCGAACTGCGATTACGACGGCCAACGCTCCGGCATAGGCTTCTTCGTTGTGATGCGTAATTCGACTGACATCGCGAATAAGCTGACGCAATTCCCTCTTCGATGGATCAAGACAAAACGCAAGCGGCGCTATCCGCATAGCCGCTCCGCTTCCCGCTGCGTACTCACCCTTAGCGCCGACCAGAGCCCAGTGACCGCCGTGCGATAATTCTGTCAAAGCCTTCAACGTGCTGGCTCCCATTCCGGTAATCCGAGAAGCCTTATGCCACCGCGCAAAAGAAGCTGCGATTGCGGCCGGATCAACTTTCCCGCCAAACTCGATAATCGCTTCGCATGTCGCCAGTGTTAATTGAGTATCGTCAGAGAACTCCCAGGTTATTTGGTCGAAATCAATAACAGGATTTTGCTGGCCTTCGAACGAGTGACCCAGCGCGTCGCCAAGCGCCCCGCCAAGTATGCAGCCTGTGATCCGATCAATTTTTTCCATTTGCGGGGCTGATAGGAAACCAGTAAATCAGGCGTTAAATTGCGATCGGAACACGGCCTTGATATGTGCGACGCGTTCTTCCAACCTTTTGGCTTCATCCTCGCGGCCGGCTCGGCGAGCCTCACCGATTGCATCGGAAAAGAAATCTTTTATGTCGCTGTAGTGCATGCGACATTCGCTGGGGGTTCTGGCGTCGTACAACAAATCGTAGGATTTTTCGCCCATCGCTTCGAGAGTTTTCCAGTGCTCTTCGTCTGACATACTCTCTGTCCTCATTGCGATTTGGATCCGAGTTTCTCGTTCAGACCATCAAGTGAACCATGAACTTTCTGGTAAAGACGCTCGATCGTTGTGCGACGTATGTTCGCCAGCGAAGACGTCGAATCATAGCCTTTGAAGTAAAGTTCAAGAGCGTCCTCAGTCTTTCCCGTAGCTTCGGTCACCGCGCCGTAGTGCCAGTAATATTCTTTTTTCTCTTTGTCTATTGGCGTGCGCTCGGCCGCAGCCTTCAGGTAGGTTACTGCAAGATCGTTCTTATCAATTTTAAACAGGGCCCAGCCTAACGCGTCTTCGGTTCTGGCCTTTATGATCGCCTGTTGCTGATCCGCCGTGAATATTCCCGCAACATCATGGATAGAGTTCGGAGGAAGAGCCGAGGTGTCAATGGAATCATACGCAAGCCGCGCTGCGCTGATAGCAAGGTCTGGTTTCAGGTCGGCATCCGCTAGTTTTTTGGATATCCATATAAGACGGAATATACGTCTGTCATCGTCCAGCGCGTTAAGCGCTGCTACTTCACCGTCAATACGCTGGAAAGCATCTCGCATCTGCCACGTTTCGAAGAACATGTAATCAGGGTTAAGCATGGGAAGCGTGCCGGCAGTAGGATCTGGTATCGACGGAATCACGCTAGCGGTCTGTGGCTTTTGATCGTCGGAAGGTTTTGAATCCGTGCTCTTTGAGTCTGCGGTTTTTGAATCGGCACTCTTTGAATCTGTATTTTTCGCTATCGATGTATCCGACGCCGAGGTTGTTGTGGTCGGTCGGGTATCTCCTTCCTTCGGAGGTAAATAGCGTGGAATCGTGTCAAGATTTACACGTTCGCTCAGGGTAGTAAAGTAGCTATTAAAACGCAACAGTTCTTCTGCAACCTGATAATCGGTTTGCGTTGATAACGGTTCCGTGAAGAACAGACTCGCCTGACGCTCTCGCTGCAGCAACTGATCGATGTGCTCATTGGCAAGAGGATAAATCCCGCCGATGCTGGTGCGAAACTGTCCCAGCGGTGTTACTTCAATCGCCTCGCCCCAGGTTTCAACCGCGTCATCGAACATGCCCGCTCTGGCGTATATTTTGCCCAGCTCGAACAGCACACTGGGAAATTGACCGTATTTTTTCGCAAGCGCCATCTCTTTTTCGGCGTCGGCGAACTGACCTCTTGCCAGATCGCAATTCGCTACGATCACCCTGGCCCACGGGTAGCGAGGCTCTATTCGTAACGCCGATTCGCCAGTCGATTTTGCCCGCTCGTAATCGCGTTGCGTCGCATACCAATATGCAAGCTGGGTCAGGAAACGAAAATCATTCGGGTTTTTGACGAGAGTTTTAGCCAGTTCCGCGGAAGCTTCGGCGTTTTTGCCGAGCGCAAGATTCGCTATTGCAAGCCCGCCATGCGCCTGACCATCTTCGGGCGAAATTTCTATCTGTTTGGAATAATAATCCGCGGCTTTCTGGTAATCGCCGCGAGCGCGCGCCAGATGCCCAAGAGCAGTATAGGCGGAATCGGTCTTTGGATCGAGGTCCAATGCAGTCAGGAATTCTTGTTCGGCCTTTTCGAAGTCGAACGACATTATATATATCGTCCCCATGCTGCTGTGAACATGGGTATCGCGTGGCGAAAGATCCCTGGCGCGTTCCAGCACCCGCAAAGCATCAGGTGCATCCTCGACACCAGCATAAAAGCCGCTGATGTCCATCAGTCGATTTGCCTCTTTCCAGAATCGCGGCTCGAACGATCTCATCAGCTTTACTGCCTCGACGCGATTGCCGTAATTGCCGACCACCACGGGAAAATTCCAGACCATCTGCTGGAAATAGGCATCCGATACCGGATCGGGAATCGCATCAAAGGCGGCGTGAAATTCCTCGACTCCTTTCGCGGTATTTCCGCTTCGAAGATATTCATCGCCCATCTGCGCGTGTGTTTGTACAAGAGCCTGTTGCGCTTGCGCCAGCAGTGCTGACTGGGGGTGTGCCTTGATAAACGCATTCAGACGATCGACTCGATCCGAAGCTGTCTGGGATGCCATCGCCAGGTTAAGCTCGTTCTGCTCAGCCAGAACGGATTCGACTGAAGGCACCTGCGTTTGCTGTTGCGGTGGGGGTGGCGGAGTGTCCTGACCGAGAACGGTCTGCGTCAGAATTAGAGAGAGTAACAAGATTAACTTCTTCATGGTATCTCAGCCCAAAGCGAGTTTGATCTGACGTGGAATCAGTCACAGTCAGAGCCAGAGGATTTCGTCAAAATAACAACGTTACAGTATAGCCGCAAGCGGTCGGTTAGACTAACGAATGTTAAGTCCTAAGTAGCGCTGGCTGGCAGCTTGCGTTATTTCAGAGCCTCGCTCAAAACACGACCGACTGAAACGCTCGGGGCATTCAATCCTAGCTCAAATGAAAGCGTCGGAGCTATATCGGCTGGGCTGCAAATCGAGCTGTAATGTCCAGACTTGAACGGAGGTCCATAAATGATCACCGGGACGTGAGTGTCATATGTGTAAGGAGTTCCGTGGCTCGCCAACAGATTCGGTCCATCAAACAATGTATAAGGCTGCGGAATAAAAACCAGATCGCCGTTTCTGCCGGACATATAGCCGTTGGCTATGCGCTGAACCATCGAGCCTGGAATAAAATGACCGCCAGTCAACTGCTCTGCCGTATATGCAGCTTCGACGCCAGGTATCGTCAAAGCGATTTCCTGCGCAACCTGTATTACAGACTGCAGGCTCTGGTTGTGTTTCGCCACGGTTGCGTAGTCGAGATAGAGATTTTCGTTTTCGAAAGACGCGACCCATTTGTCGTCACCGAATTTTTTACTCAGGGCTTTGTTGATTAGATCGGTAATCTCTCTGCCCGTGGTTCTGCCTCCGCCAAGCCTTTCTGCTTTTGCATGCTCAGGAATCGGTCCAGCGCCGTGATCCGCCGTCAAGACCAGCCAGTAGTTCCCACTACCAAATCGTTGATCCAGGTATTTCAAAAAGTCCGCAATGACGATATCTGTTCGCAGTGTCATATCTTCAGCTTCATGACTGTATGGTCCGAACGCATGTCCCACATAATCATTTGCCGAAAAGCTTACCGTTAAAAGATCGGTTGCGCTTCCCCGTCCAAGATTCTCGCCTTCGATGGCGGCTTTCGCGTACGCTTCTTCAAGCTCATTTGCGAATGGCGACGTTAAAAGCTGGTTGTAGTATCTGGGACTGATCTTTTCCTGGCCGCCGTTAATACTATGCGGAAATTTATTCCCGCTCTGCACGTGCTCATAAGCAGGATCGTCCGCACCGGAACGTTTATAATCGGCTTCGGGTTTCAGCTTCTCCCATTTCTTCCCAAAGTATTTGTCTGCCGGATGCTCAGCGTTGAACGCCTTTGCCCACGGTGGAAGATCGTCGAGATAGTAAGTGCTGGAAACAAACGCTCCCGTATCGGTGTCCAGCCAGTACGCCGCATTCGCCATATGTCCCGCAGGCAGAATGGCGGCGCGGTCCTTCATCGATATGCCTATGACTTTCGACTGACTGGCATTGCTCAGCTTTAACTCATCACCCACTGTAGATCCGATAAACCGGCGCGGCGAAGCTGCCAGCGCAGGACTCGCACCGCCAATCGGCTTTACCGTGTCGTCAGAGACGCTCGTAACAGATTTGCCGGTTGCTCGATCAAACCAGGTGTTGCCAACGATTCCATCCAGCGAAGGAACTGAACCGCTCATAAAAGTCGCATGTCCTGGCGCCATAAAAGTTGGGACGTGGATATAGTTGGCATTTTCAAAAAAAGCGCCTTCGCGCATCAATCGCTTGAAACCACCTTCGCCAAACAGGTCTGAAAATCGCGTCAGGTAATCGTATCTGAACTGATCGATCACGACTCCCACGATCAATTTTGGCCTAGTTGAGGAGAGCGACTGCCTGGTGGCGGTTGAACGCTTTTGCGCTCCGGCAGACGCGGCAAATGTGGAGAAAAAGTTAAATAACAGAAAAATAACAGTTAGGTAACGAAACCGGCGATTCATTCTTTCTTCCTTTTGGTATTTAACGGATGGTGTAAAATCGAGTTAACAAGTTTATCACAACAACATAACAGTCCTAGCTAAGCACGTAATGATTCACAGGGTATTTCGTTTGGTTTCTTGAGATTAGAACGTTGATGCTACAATCAGTATGAGGAGCTAAGTAAGACCGAGAGAGGTCGTTTTACATGTCAAAGGATTCAAACGGCCGATTTAAGCTTGCGCTGGCGCAGATCAAACCGACGCTCGGGAATGTGTCGGCCAACCTGAAGATTCACGAGGATTTTTTTGACCGAGCGGTCGGCGCTGGCGCCGATCTTGTTGTTTTCCCCGAATTGTCGCTGGCTGGATACTACCTTCAGGACCTTGTTCCGGATGTTTCGATCGATCCCGCTGATTCAGATGTTTTCGACAAGATGCGCGACCTCAGTCATCGTGCAGATCTTGTCGTGGGCTTCGTTGAAAGAGGCGCGGATTTCCGATTCTTTAACAGCGCTGCTTATTTATCAAAAGGCGAGGTCGTTCACATACATCGAAAACTCTATCTTCCGACTTACGGAATGTTCGATGAATACAGATATTTTTCCCCGGGTGATACTCTTCGCGCACTCGAGACCAGGTTTGGCACCGTCGGCATCCTTATTTGCGAAGATATGTGGCATCCGTCAACATTTTTTCTGCTGGCGAATGATGGCGCTCAATTGATTTTAGGACCGTCGGCGGGTCCAGGGCGCGGAGTTTATCGGGGTCAGACCTTGGGCAGCGTATATGCCTGGCAACACATTATTCATTCCGCCAGCCAGTCTTACATGATCTACGTTACGCACTGTAATCGAGTCGGCGTCGAAGACGGTGTTTCGTTCGGAGGCGGTTCGGAGATTTCGGACCCGTTCGGGACTTGCGTCGCCAGTGCCGCGACTTTGGATGAAGACCTGATCTTCGCCGATATCGATAAATCGGAAATCCAGCGAGCGCGCACATTGTATCCGCTGATGCGCGACGAACGACTTGATCTGGATATGCGCGAACTGGAACGAATTTACAAAAAGCGTTTTGGTCTGTAAAAGGTTATTATGTCAGCAAAAGATCCTACGCGAGAGCAATTGCCAGTAACGGGCGTGATGCGGTTTAACGAAGCGCTAACCGCAGAGGTCCTGATCCGGTTTATTAAAGACGAGATTCACAAAATCGGAATGAAGCGCGCCGTGCTGGGGCTGTCAGGCGGTATTGATTCGGCATTGGTTGCTTATCTGGCCGTCAAAGCGTTAGGTGCGGAAAATGTATTCTGCGTTTTAATGCCATATAAGACCAGCAGCCGCGACAGTATTACGGACGCTCGTCTGGTCACCGACCAATTAAAGGTCGAATCAACAACTATAGATATCTCTCCAATAGTCGATGCCTATTTCGAGAAATTCCCGGAAGCTAACGCCTTGCGCCGCGGTAACGTTATGGCTCGAACACGAATGATAGCCTTGTACGATCAGTCGATGGCTCGCGGGGCGCTGGTGCTTGGCACAAGCAACAAGACAGAGCTTCTCCTGGGTTACGGAACGATCTTTGGCGATCTGGCTTCGGCGATCAATCCTATTGGTGATCTGTACAAGACCGAAGTCAGAGCTCTGTCACGACATTTAGGTGTGCCGGATCAGGTAGTCAACAAACGGCCAAGCGCCGATTTGTGGGCTGATCAATCTGACGAAGCAGATCTTGGGTTCACTTACGAACAAGTCGACAAGTTGCTGGTTGATTTGGTGGACCGTCGCATACCGCCGGAGGTTTTGATCGAACGTGGAGCCGATGAAGCGTTTGTTCGCGATGTTCAGGAACGAATTCGCAGATCACAGTTCAAACGGAGACCGCCGATAATTGCTAAGGTCTCGTCCCGCAGCATGATTCACGATTTTAAATATCTTCGAGATTGGGGATATTGAGGGACGGGAAAGCAGCTTGACACTTAAGCCTTAGCCTGCGCGGCAACAGTGTCTCCGGTTTCAGTTTTCACGTCGCGGGTTCCCACTACATTAGGAGCAACAGTTCGTCTGGGCTGGCAAATGTTTATCAGAGCGACGGCTCCGACAATGATTGCCGCGGCCAGGATTGTACGTAACGTCAATCGCTCGCCCGCAAAAAACCATCCAAGCACTACTGCGACAACGGGGTTCACGAACGCGTATGTTCCGACTCTGGCCGCGGATGATATTTTCAGAAGCCAGGTGTATGCGGTCATTCCGACAATCGAGCCGAAGACAATCAAATAACCGAGCGAGAGAACCGATTGTGTTGTTACTCGTCCGATGTCCAGACGGGACCATTCTCCTGTAACACTCCCCGCGATAAATAACAGAACACCGCCTGCTACAAGTTCCATTGCGGTTGCGAGCAAATTAGAAGATGGCAATGGTGCATGCCGCGTATATATCGATCCGAGGGCCCAAAAGAACGCTGCCATAATCAGAACCGCTGCACTTGCCAGTTCGACAGGTCGCCCACCGGCAAGATTATTCGGTCCCACAAGAAGCAGAATTCCACCAAAACCTGCCACCAGTCCGATTATCATTCCTGTGTTAGGCCGCGAATTCTTCCGCCACAGCCAGTCCAGCAACACCATCCATAACGAGATCGTCGAAATTAGAACTGCCGCAAGCCCGGACGGAACCCATTGCTCTGAACGAACAACCATGGCATTCCCAAAAACCAGCATCAGCGCGCCAATTATTGCTGCGGATCTCCAATGTATCGTCTTCGGTTTCGCATCGCCGCGCGCTCTTGCCCATATGTATAAGATGATCCCTGCTGTAAGTTGCCTTGTTCCCGTCATGAAAAACGGCGGTAAACTGGCGACAGCAAAACGCATCGCCAGAAAAGTCGCTCCCCAGAGGAAGTAGATAGCTAGAAACGCCGCCACGAGCAGAACCGTGCTCGGTTTATGGTTTACGTTATTTCTGATCATTGCTTACTTTTCTGTTCGCGGGTTTAAGAGGATTGACCAGAGAAGTGTAACCAATATTTACAAAACTGTTTACAAAACAACGACAGGTTACGGCCGAAGCAGCTAACAAATCACTCTTCATCAGGCGAAAAATCGATTCCTTTTTTCAAGAATTGATCGAGCATCGCAGAACATTGAGTGCTCCGCTCCGCCAAACTGCTGTCGAACTGTTCATAGCGTTTTCTCAGTTGATGCAGTTCGTCGGCGATGTTAAGCGCAGTCAAAATAGCCACGCGCATTGTGTCGACTGTTAGCGTGCTGGATGCAATTTCTCGCATCTTTTGGTCGACGTAGGTCGCCAGATGCTGAATATAATCGTTGTTGCCATCACCACGGATGTTATAAGTCTGGTTATAGATTTCCACCTTAATAGTCTGTGGTGTTGTGGTTTCCATTTATTGTTCCTCGCTTGAGCTTTTGTTTTCACCGGACGGCGGCGCTATTATTTCTTAAGACTTTCAATCGGCTCGAGATCGAGAATCGCAATCGCGTCGAGCATCGCTTCTACTTTCAATTTTATGACTTCACGCTCGTTTTGCAGGCGCTCCACCTGGCCTTCCAGTCTCTGGTTCTCGTCAAGAAGCGAAGAAAGCTCGCGGCGTGTGCTGGTCAGTTCTCGCTCCAGGTTTTCGTTCAATTGTTTCAGCGTTTTACATTCCTCGATGATGCGATAAATCTTATCCTCGAGGTGCGAGAATTTCTCCATTCCTGTCAATCCAGCCACAACCCACCTCCAATTTCACTGACTTTTTGCCGGGCAATCGTTTATTTTGTGATTACATCAATGTTTGCAGTATAAACCTGCCGTTTTTTACAGGCAAGGAACGATGAATCAGAATGCTAATCCGTAAAACATTTTATATTCAGATTTTCAACTGTTTGAACCTCTTCCTCCGCAGTTTCATATTTTCTGAATCGTTATCAGCCATACTTTTTTTGAAGCCGGAAAAGCAACCGAGAGGGAATAATTTCAGCGAACAGTCGATTAGCTGATATGAGGGTGGTCTTTCACACGGACATTGTTGTTGGACACGGTGGGGAACTTCTACCCACAGGGTTAATAGAAGATTAATATAAGAAACGAACTGACCTGATTAAGTTCGCGCGGCCGGCGGCCTGAACGGCCATTGTTCATAAATCCCGGAAGATTAGAAACACAACCACGAGTCCCCCAGCTCGGTATACAAACCAGGGAGCGTATTGTTAACATGGCAAGCACAAGCTTACAACTTGGCAGCGGTCCCCTTGACCAGATAGACAGCGGCCGCTTTGCAGAAGCTAAAGCTGGCATCAATCAGTTATCAAACCCGAAGGCAATAGACATTATCGCTAAAGCAGAAGTAGAGCTCTACTCCGGAGACCTGGCAGAGGCGGAAGCAGCTCTGCTGACTGTCGGCCTAGTCGCAAATGACATAGAGATAGCAGCGCGCCTCGCGCTGGCCGAGGGCGAATTGCTGTTTGCTCGACGGGATTATTATGCGGCTCAAAAAAAATTCAATGCCGCGTACTATTTAAGCGAATTCATGAAGGATAAGTTCGGCTCCGCCTTAGCCCTCTACCGGAACTCAAGGATCGTCAGCCAGTCCAGTCAGCAGGACGAGACAATAAAGATGCTTCACGAAGCTTATGAAAGCCTTCGCGGCCAAGGCCCGAAAGGCGAGTTCCTGCGCGGTCTTATCGATTTTCAACTGGCCGTGTGCGAGCGCAGAAGAGGACGCGATGACGAGTCGGAGCAACTATATCATTCGGCCATCGATACTTTGAAAGAGTCCGAGCGCGGTCGTTACTATGCACTAGTCCTGGTCAGTTACGGAACTGTCGAACGAGAACGCGGAAACCTTGTAAAAGCGCTTGAGCTTTTCGAGGAAGCGATGAACCTGCTTAACCGGTTGAACCTGTTTGCCGATCTGGCCCACGCATTATGTGAATTGTCCCTGGTTCTGATAAGTCAGCGATCGCACGAAAGAGCAGAGCGACTCCTTCTTGAATGCCTGGATTTATATAGAAGAACTGAAAACACAAACGGAGAGGCCCGCGCCATGATTCTGCTGGCCCGAATGGAATTTGACCGAAATCGGCCTCGCAAAGCTCGCGAGTATGCCCTTCGCGCCAGCGAACTTTCCGATCTTACAGGCGATCCTTTCCTCTCAGCATCGGCGCGCGTGCAACTGGCAAGATCGTCTTCAACCGA